>JBLGBJ010000004.1:0-180954 GCA_047617605.1 Pseudohongiellaceae bacterium
TAGCTGCTGTGTAACGTCTATAGCTGGGCGCTTGAGCATGAGCTAAGTCTATAAATAAGAACTAGCCGGATAAACAAACGCGAGCTAACAGTTGTGTCAAAAAGGGAGAACCGCGCTCTCCCTTTTTTTGCTTGCTTTTTACTGATCCTGTTCTCACTAAAAATTATGGGCGCTGAGGGCATTGCTTCGGCATCTTCTGCGCCTTGCCTTTTGAGTCTCATTTTCTGGGCATAACCATCAGGACCTTAGTTGCTAAGCCAATATAGCGTTTAAAAATCGTTTCAGGTATTTTGATCTTATGAACAAATTAAACTTTCAGCGCTTGTTAGGGTCGGTTTGCTTGTCATTCGCCTTGAGCGCCTGCCAAAGCTCCGCAATCCGAATCGACACGAATAGTTTAAACACCAGTAGTGCGGATTTAATCAGCTGCACCTCAGTCGCTGCCGAATTTCGCAGCGCTGTAGGCTCAGAAGAGGTTGGTAATGCCAGCGCGCCTGCGCTGGCGACATTGCCTATGTTTCATTCAAATCGCTTTCTAGATCTCTTGGCAAAAGAACCCGCTACTGAGATGCAAACAAAGCAATGGTTTAGCCAGTCTGCAGCTTTAGGGGCGTCCATTCGCAGCTCTGAGAATCAAAATTTGAAACAACCCTGGGCAGATTCGCGCCTTGCATTGATAAATCGCTGTGCGATAAGTTTTGCCACTCTTGACGACTACAATGCCTCCCGCCGACAAACGCTCAAGCAGCTGCCATTGATTCCTGACCACTACGATTCATTCCCACAATGGTTAGGGTTCAATTGGCTTTTACGCCCGATATTCAAATCGCGCATTAAAAAATTGCATGAAGAAGAAACACGCTGGTTCGAGCAAACAAACTCTTTTGATGAATCGGTTAGCTATAAGTTTCAAGAAATAATCCGCCAAGAAGACATTAATCTGAAGGAGTGGTTTAACCAGGCCTATGATGCCAACACCCTAAAATTGCCACAACTCACCGGTAAGCAGCTGATCAGTTTATTCGCGTTGCACAGCCCAAGTTTTACTATCGAACTCGAAGATGAAAATGACCTAATAGGACAACCTGTTTGGCGTAATGACGAAGTGACTATTAATTCTGACAGCCCAACGGTCTATACCCTACCGTCGTTCACTCGATTTGGAACAAATAATTTACTACAGCTTAATTATGTGGTCTGGTTTTCAGAGCGTAAGCCGACGACGTTGTTCGATCTCTTTGCGGGAAAGATTGACAGTTTGATTTGGCGTGTAACCTTAGATGAGCAAGGCAAGGTTTTACTCTATGACAGCGTTCACAGCTGCGGCTGTTATCATAAATACTTTGTCGTTGCTGATGATGTAGCCATCAGGAAACCAGCGCTTTCAGAAGAGCCAGCCAATATTTTCAATCTTACCAACATCAATAGCGATACTGGCGTTCATATCCGTCTTACAGCCAATGAGCACTATGTAGTGGGAGTAAACAATGATGCGTTATCAAGCGCCAGACCTTACTTACTAGCCGACTATGGCCAACTCTCAAACCTAAATAATCAAGGCCGCAGTATGAGCATGTTTTCACCTTCCGGGATTATCATCGATAGCAAGCGGTTAGAGCGTTATACACTTTGGCCTACGGGAATCAGATCTGTCGGGGCTATGCGCCAATGGGGAACTCACGCCACCGGATTTTTGGAGCAACAACATCTTGATGATGCCACTTTACTAGACTATTATTTTTTGAGGTTGAATAATCCCCGTTAAGCACTGCTGTTAAGCTTCTCCTTTAGCTTCTCGTCCCTGCTTTGCGTTAAGATGAGCGTTTATGCATCTGCGAAAAGAATATGGTTAGTTTAATACTAGGCTTAATACTGTTTATCTCGCTTCATCTCACACGAGAACTTGGTCTACGACCAGGCTTGGTTGGCCGCTGTGGATCAGAAAACTCCTATAAAGCCGCCTACAGCATTCTTGCACTGCTTGGCCTGGGCCTAATTATTTGGGGCATGGCCTCTGCTCCCTTCATTTTGCTTTGGCAAACAAAATTTGAACTGCGCTACATTAGTCACATACTAATGATCCCAGCCTTCATCTTAATCATTGCTGGCAACACCCCAATGTCGTATCTGCGGAGACATGTTCGCAACCCTATGTTGGCAGGAGTCACTTTCTGGGGAATTGCTCACCTTTGGTCTAATGGTGATTTAGCATCAGTGCTATTGTTTGGCACCATGGCGGCTTGGGCGGGATTCAAATTTGTATCGCTAGGCTTAAAGCACTCTGATAAAGCGGACCAACACAGTCCTCAATTATTTTGGGACATTATTGCTGTTACTGCCGGTCTAATCGCTTACACATTAACAAGCCAATATCATGGACAGCTATTTGGAGTGGGTCTGGAATATGTTTAAACAGCGACAGCCTAAAAGCAATGCAGTAATAACGGCCTTTGCCATTTTTGTTTGCTTAATTTTTTCATTTTCATTATCTGCCCAAGAAGACTCTCATACATGGGAAGGCCAATGGGCAGCCAATGGAACTTATTTTAAGATCGCTGTCGCTGTTGAAGACAATGTCTTAAAAGTTACACAGCTAGAATCGATGGGCTTTGAATGGACCAGTAAAGACGCCGTGATTGATGGCAATATTGTTGAAGTTGAGGTGGACTATATAACTGGGGGTGTTAGTGGCGTTATTCGAGCCGAGTTGCTTGATGATTCCACTGGGGTATTATCTGTAAAAACCTGTACACCTGAATTTATGGTGTCATGCGCACTGTCTAAAGGTCGCCAAGCCTATTTTACAAAAGTCGCAGAACTATAAAAAATCACACAGCGATAAGAGCCGCAGGCCACTAAACAGTGTCCTGCGACTTGTGAAAATTCGTCACATTTCAGATATGGATTTAACGATCTTGGAAACGATGCCGTATTTAATAGCTTCCTCTGCAGTCATCCAATAATCTCTGTCAGTATCCACAGCGACCCTTTCAATAGGCTGACCGGTTTCATCGGCAATCAGTTTATTGATGCGGGCGCGCATTGCTACAATTTGCTCCGCCTGAATGGCAATATCAGTCGCCCGCCCCTGTGATCCACCGGAAGGTTGATGAACAAGGTAACGAGTATTAGGTAACGAGAAGCGGTTTTCTTTCTTGGCAGCCAAATAAATAGTTGTGGCCGCGCTAGCAACCCAACCGGTTCCAATTACTCGCACCACAGGCTTAATAAATTTGATCATATCGTAAACCACATCTCCAGATTCCACATGTCCGCCGGGCGAACTGATGTAGATAGAAATTGGATCATCGCTGTCTGATGCTAGAGCAAGGAGACGCTCTGTCGTGCTGCGAGCGATCTTGTCATTAATTTCACCGAAAATTGTAATTGAACGAGACTTGAACAGTTTCTCATCCATAAATCCTGAATTTCCGGCTGCTTTGCCATCCTTACTGTCTTTCTCTGGAAGATTGGTTTCCATTAACTACCTCTAAAACTGATTGCTTGATTAAGTTTTTATCTATCGTTACGTACTGAGTTTGATTCGTACTTTACACACCATATCCATACCCTTTCGCGCCAGTGGGTCCCTACTGCGCACCTACCTACTCCGAGGCACAGGTACCTTGATTTACTCTCAAATAAGCGATAATTTTCCAAGGGTCGTCTGCTTCTGGAAAATTAGAACCAAAGCCAACCATGCGAGTGCCGGGAATACCGTTTACTATTGTGTCGAAAATCTCTTCATCTGTCTCGCCAGACTGCCAAAGACAATTAAACAAGTTGGCGTCATCACCAAAACTTACTGCTGAAAGCTCTGACGTCAGACCGTGGCAAAAGTCCGCACAAGACCCAGCATAAATTGCCTGACCTCGAAGCAGTGCATTCTCATCAGCCATAAAACTCTGCACCAATGTCAGTTCAGCCACCTCTGCGGGCCCATCACAGCCATGCAATAATCCAAGAAATATGAAACCTAGCAAATATTTCATTAAGCTCTCACACAGTCAGGCAGCCTGCAAAATAGATCTAAACAGTTTCTTCACCCAGCGGTTTAAACTTAATTAACAGCTGAGGCAAAAGAGTCAGTGAACCCAATAAGGCGACTAGCATCGCTAAACTGGTCAATAGTCCAAATACAATTGTAGGTATAAAATTGGACAAAGCCAATATCGAAAAACCTGCAACAATTGTCATCGACGTAAAATACATGGCGCGGCCAATGCTATTGTGGCAAAAGAACATCGTCTCGCGGTAGTTGCCAAACCTAGGAAACTCGCGCTTGAATCGGTGCATGTAATGGATTGTGTTATCGACACCAATACCAACCGAAATCGCTGCAATTGTAATCGTCATAATGTCTAAAGGTATGCCTAACCAACCCATAATACCGAGCACGAATGCGGCGGCAATGGCATTGGGTATAATACAGATGATAGCTATTTTGAGCGACCTGAACAAAAGCAGGAACATCAACATAATGGCTAACATCACCACACCTAAGGTCAATATCTGCGACTCATACAAACTTTGGAGTACGTTGTTGTACAGTACAAGTATACCAGTCACATTGACTTGCTCATCTGTGAAACCAAACTCTTGCTCTATGCCTTTTTCAATTCTTTGCAACAGCTCGTTTCGCTTGAGGTTAGGGTCGGATTCAATCACCCGCACATTGAAGCGAAGCTGATTCTCTTCGATAGAAACAAACGGCGTTAATACCGTGTCTTTAAGCGCATCAGGGATTCGTGAATACAGCACTGCCCAAAGTACCCCATCAATTGGTTCGTAGCCGTTAAGCTTTTCCGCTAATTGGATAACGGCGCCAAAAGAAAGCACTTTGCCTGTCTGCGGATCGTTTTGTAAATATTCATGAATGGCCTTTATCTGATCCATCTTCGGGGCAGTAAACCAATAAGCATCTGAGTCACTTGCATCGCCAAAGCCATCATCGAATCCATCGCCAAAACCGTCATCAAAAGATTCCGCTTCTTCTGGGAGGTCCACTATTAAATCAAAAGACAAAGTGCCACCTAGTTTTTCATCGAGTAGCGACATGCCTTGGTATATTTCTGTTTTTTCTCGAAAATAGTCAATGAAACTGTTTTCAACTTGCAGACGTGTCAAGCCAATAACACTTAATAAAAGCACCACCGCATAGAGATAGAGCACCTTGTCTTTGAGCTTGTCGGTAATAGTTGCCAATGTCGACGTCAGGTTTAAACGCATGTCCGATGACAGTTTGGTTTGATCAACCGGTAATAGCGTCAAGATTGCAGGGAAAAGAAAGAACACTACTGTCAGAGCGGCAAGAACGCCCATGACCATCATCCAGCCGAATGAAATGATCGGTGAGATACCACTCACGATAAGCGAGCCAAAGGCAACTGCTGTTGTTAATCCTGTATACAAACAAGGCTTGAACATACTCAGCACAGCGTGCTGCAGTAATTTGTCATGGCTGCTGAAATGACGAGTCGCGCGCAGCTCTCTATAGCGAACAGTAAGATGGACCGTTAACGAGATTGTGATAATTAAAAGCAGTGAAATGAAGTTGGAAGACACCACCGTGACGCGCCAATCCATCAAACCCAGAACCCCGACCATCACAGTCCCAGCTACCGCACAACAGGCCAAGGGCAATACTACCCATCGTACTTTTCTAAAAATAAGACCCAAGGCAAAAATAATAAAACCCAAAACGCCAAAGCTAAAAGAGCTGAGGTCGTCTCGCACAAAAGTGACCAAATCGTCAGCAATCATGGGAGCCCCGCCGAGGAAGATCTGCGCATCACTACGGTAGTTTTCTAAAATGCTACGAATCTGCGCGATAGCCTCGGTTTGTCGCTCGGAGGTAGTAATTGTATATTTGGAGTACTCTACTTCCACCTCAGCTAACAGTCGTAATTCAGCACTAGTGATAGTGCCTGTAGCTTCTTTTTTACGGAATGCAGTTCGTTGATCAACCAGATCTCGGGCTCTTTGATCAATTTCAAAGCTGACAAGCATGCCCGCGGTTTCTCCGTCTGGGCTTACTACCGCCTCTCGAAATATCGGACTGGTAACCAGCTCTTCGCGAGCAACGTCGAGATCCACCTCGGCATCATTAAGAGTAAGGTAATCTTCAGAAATCCCGGTTAGTGGCGTATCAAGAAAAATAGGCACATTGAGAATGCTATCGACGCCGCTGACTCGATCGATTTCCAGTAATTCTTGGCGCAAGCTTTCCATTCTCTCCAATGTTGGGCGGGAGAATAACGGAGCGTTCAGCGGTGTGTAGGCAATGATCACCGATTCGCTAGTACCGTAAATTGCATTTATTTCGCGGGAATATTCGAGATCCTTGTCTCCTTCCAACATCAAAGAATCAGCAGAGGCGTCAAGGCGAAAGTATTGAGCGTAATAGCCGAAGCCAGCGGCCGTAATTAGGACCAAGGCAATGACTAATAACGGCCTGCGAAAGACCAGTTCGATATAGAGCGCGGTTATCCTAGCTAGCATAAAAATCCTGAGAACTTGTACAACAGCCATCATCACTTGCTGAAGTGACTTGGCACCGACTGAGTCGCGCTACTATACGCTGATCAGCCTATTATTTCGCTATCGGCGTCGGTGGTAACCTAGGCTTTTGACAGCCTAGTAAAAGGTTTAGTTGGCAAGTGTGGCTGATTTAGACCCCGGCCTCCTTAACAATTCCCGTGAATAGGCAGGCCGCAGATGTCACGATACGCAGCTAATAAGGATACACGGCTCGAATAACCACCCAAATTTGCTGAAATAGGCTGATTGGGCTCAGTATCAAGAGACTAATTGCCTACACGTTCTAGCGAGATTCCAATTTTACTCAGCACAATAATTAGTAACTGATTCTTTGATTCCCCAATAAAAATATAACCGATTGATTTATATAATAATTATTTCTCAAAATGGTGTGAAAAAGCTGAGCGATGACCATAAAAAGCGACCTCTCCAACTGCAACTTTCTGTGATTTTAATACACCTCGAGTGGGATAGCCGAAACTTACTTGCTACCATTGATGGCATCAATTTTGATAGCCTTTTTAGATTGATCTAAGTCAACTTGATTAGCCAATGAAGCTCTAGACTTGTATTCCTAGTCTTGGAGACATGCCTTGGACTAATGGATTCTGGCCTCTTGACCTAGACCTATAAATAGTCGCCTGCGACTTTGTGCCGCAGCGACTAGCATTGAATTACAGCGCAGAAGCCTTAATATTAATGTCGTAAGCTTTGATTACATTCAGTGGCCAAAGCAAAGAATCAAACAGGAGCAGTTAAAAATGAAATTGTTGAGCAAATCACTTACGTCTTTCATAGCGACAGGAATTGTAGCTATGGGAATTGCCGCCTCAGCCTTTGCTGAAGACGATTGGCTGCGTTCTGTGCCCGATTTCGCCTTAACCGACCAAGCAGGCGCAACCCATACGCTGGACCAGTACAAAGACGATGAATTTATCGTGTTCTACGTACAAGGTGTTGGCTGCCCTATTGCTAGGATCGCGCTGCCTAGCTATCGTGAAGTTCGCGACAATTTCCAAGATGAGAAAGTTAGCTTTTTAATGTTTAACTCAAACATTCAAGATAGCCCTAAGCGAATTGCACGGGAAGCAGATGAGTTTGGCATTGATTTTCCAGTGCTTAAAGACGAAGGCCAGCAACTTGCTAAAGCCTTGGGAGTTGAGCGAACCGCTGAAGTCTTTGTTATTAATCCGCGCACTAAAGAGGTGATGTATCGTGGTCCCATCAACGATCAGCTTGGTTATGAAACCCAGCGCAATCATGCCAATGAACATTTTTTGAAAGATGCGTTAACCACAGTACTTGCCGGCGGCACGGTTAACATCGAAGATATCCCAGATTCAAAAGGCTGTTTAGTGGCAATCTTTGATACCTGAACAATGTTTAATGCCTGAGTAATAGATAGACAAATAAAACCAAAACCCAGTCTCCACAAGGTGACCGGGTTTTTTTATGGTAAAAAACTAGCCCGACCATATCGAGTTTTTGCACCTGCGTCGCATCTATATCCCATCTGTGTAGTCTCTCGAACACCTATATAGAAACTGGACAGCACCCGCCCAAACTATGAGTAACTGATTACACGCAGATGGGCTTCGGAGATTTTTTAAGGTGCCTTTCTGTCCAATCTAACATCCACTGTGTTCAGTGGATATTTCCCTATCATTTGAAAAGCTTGAGCATAAACTTAGAAAGATATAAGGCAGCCTCAGCATCTAAATATTGTGCGTTCTGAGAATAGGCTCTGCTCTAAATCAAGCGTAGAAAAAAGCTCAAGCAAAATAATAAATCGTTAAGAAAGAATAGAGATTATAAACATCACTGAGGGATTTTTGATAGGCATCGCTAGTATTGCAATTGCCCTGATCGGATTTGGCACGGTGGTGACAGTTCTAGGTCGCCGTGGTGAATTTTAGCAAACGCTGATTCGGTGCATTATCGCTTCTGAATTGGCTTTTGGATGATTCTGGCCATGGGCCTATTCATTAGATTCGTATTGAAGTTAAACACCCTCAGCAAATTTATATTACTGTCTGCACTGCTTCTAGACATAGCGCTTTTAATAGCCACTGTGGTAGATCTGAATAGCGGAAAACAAGCAGAATTTTCCCATGGCTTAGCTGCTGTCTATTTGGGTTTTAC
Source organism: Pseudohongiellaceae bacterium (assembly GCA_047617605.1). Classification (GTDB taxonomy): domain Bacteria; phylum Pseudomonadota; class Gammaproteobacteria; order Pseudomonadales; family Pseudohongiellaceae; genus UBA9145. The sequence goes on from JBLGBJ010000004.1 coordinate 8,683, forward strand.
GGTCGTTTACGAGCACAGCATTATTCAGTGGGCGGGCACTTATGTTTCTTACAAATTCTATTCTGGCACAAACTCAAAAACCAACGTTTACGGCTGGCTTGACACTAAATATGAGTGGCTGAAGTGATTAGAAGCGCTGTTAGCTTGTGCTATTGGCGCGCCCCTACTATCCATCGCAGTATTTTATATAGATAACCCTAAAAATACTGAAGCCTTAGTCCAATGGTATTCTCATTTATTTTGGCTTCTGGCCATCTGGCTCGCAGGTTGGCCGCTGTGGTATACAATATTTCCACGAAAAGAGAAAAGTAAATAACAAAGCCTTCAACCTCTCAAATTCTACCCGCGGGCAAACCAAGTATTTGAATCAATTCGGACTCGGGGCATAACGATGATATCAACAAAGAAGTGCTACGCACGTGGCAATGGAAGAATCGGTGAATAATTATCAGACGCTGTTAGAGCTCGCCAAGAGGCGATTTTGGGCAGCCATTCCTAATTACAGTGTACATAGAATTCGCCAATTTCCACTGCCCTTCCAATTGAATGAGATCGAAAACATCGACGCCGCAGTGCGAGAACTCGCCATCAATATAGAAGTCATACGGCGCCCAGAATACCGCCATCAAGTCATTAACAAGCACGATCTCATCCCAGTAGCGTTCAGTATATTCAGCAGCATTAGGAGTCGTGTCGGAGTTGTCTTGTTGCCGAGAGCGAAGCTCGAAAGTACGATCCGCCTTTTCTCTAATACTGTAATTATGCGAGCCATCAATGCTAATGCTTGCCATTAGGGTCTGGTTGTCGGTGTTGAGTGCTTCAAAAAACTTATTTACTACAACCATCACAGCATCGTGTTCTAGATGCTTCTCTTGTGCAGTAATAGCGCCGCTGCCAATCACACTTAATAAAAACAACGCTGAACATACTAGATTCTTCATTTCACAAATCCTTAATGCCTAATTAATCTCTTAAACGAGGTAGTCTCTAGGGTATAAGATATAATCCGGGACTAGCAACACAAACTCTGTTAAAACTTAATGTGGCTAATCGCGGTACTTGCGAAGCCTTGCCCTATAGATACAAGCCTAAGCTTAAGGAATATAAACCAGTGAAATCTTTTCCCGATCCTTTTTACCGTTGGCGCCCTCATCCCTGGCATGGACTGGAAGTTGGCCCAGAAGTTCCCAGAGTAGTTCACGCCTTCATCGAAATCTGCCCTTTCGACCTAGTCAAATACGAAGTGGACAAAACCACAGGCTACCTCCGAGTAGACCGGCCGCAAAGGTCATCGTCTCAGCACCCTACTTTGTATGGCTTCATTCCCAAAACTTACTGCGGTGAGCGAGTAGGTGCCTTAATGCCTGAAGCTGCTCGAGGCGATGGCGACCCATTGGATATTTGCGTTATCAGCGAGCGTCCCATTTCAAAAACTGAAATTCTCCTGAACGCTCGAGTCGTAGGCGGATTTCCGATGTTAGATGGCGGTGAAGCCGACGATAAAATTATTGCTGTGCTTGAAAATGACCCTTTGTGGTCATCGGTTGATGACATTGCCGACTTACCGCCAGCCCTGATTGAAAGAATGCGGCATTACTTTATGACCTATAAGCTGATACCCGGAGAAGAAAACAAAGTCTCTATTGGTCCCGCTTATGGTTTTGATCATGCAAAAATAGTAATACAGGCGTCCATCGCCGATTATAACTCGGAGTTTGGGTCCGACTGATAACTCGGACCGCCAGTTCAATCAGACAGTCGTTGGCGTTAAGTTGCCCTATTGAAGTCATAAGGCTGACGCCATCGACGGTCTTTTCTACTCGCTCATTTCGTCATTAGCTCGTCATCGAGCAAGGGTTGATTCTTAATGCTAACCATTATTCGCGCTCAATTAGAATTTAGACCTTGGTGGATGAATGGCTTGTTGCTGTTCTGTGCTTTCATGACTTTCTTGTATGTGCCTTGGGATATTTTCATAAAGCCACTCAGCCAAGACCAAGAGGTGTGGTTTGGGTTTATGTTTACAGGGTGGTCGGCCAAAGTTGGCGCCATGCTCCATTGGTGTGTTTATGGCGCTGGCACTTGGGGGTTTTGGAAAATGAGATCGTGGATGCATCCTGGCGCCGCCCTCTATGTGCTGCAAATTGCGCTGGGCATGCTGATCTGGAGCACCATGGATGAACGAGGCTCAGGAATAACGAGTGGACTATTAGTCGCCATTCCTTTTGTTGTCTTAGCTATCTTTTTACTTCGATCACGCCAGCGTTTTGTGAGTGCGGCGGCTTCTAATCAAAGACAGGCTGAAGACAGATAGATAAACGTCAAGCAGGTTATCTTGCAAATGAATCGAAGCGATAATCAAAGCCCCGCAATCAATAAATATTTACGATTAACGGCGCTAAGTTTTGTAAGTACTGCCCTTCTAACATGCTGCCTAGAACTGATTAACTGCGAACGACTGCAAGGTGAATAGATATCTAGCCTTCAGACCGCAGCTGCCAACGAAATACGTAACAAGCCGGTTAGCGTTTCGACAGGAAAGTTAATTTGGTCGTTGCAAGGTGATCGACTATTTGCAACTAACTACCCTGTTGATCTTCAACAAGACAGCCTCTTCGAAATTGAAACAGTTAGCATGTCGCAACTGCGGCTGAAAACACCTAGCCATGGGAGTTTTATCTTCACAAAACCCGAGTCCGGTTTTTTAGCGATACCTACGGCGTAGCCAGCAATCTGCCATTGTTGGCTGCATGAGATCCTAACAATAAATAATTTTGACTTTAGGATTAGGCCATCGGTGGTATTATGTCCACTCACGGGAACTACTAGGCTTAAATTCTCATCATGGAAAAATGGCTGTCTGAAACAGAACTCAAAGGTGATTTAGTTACCCTGATGCCAATGCGTAAGGCACACCGAGATGCCCTGGTCGAGGCCGCCAGCGATGGCAAGCTTTGGGAACTTTGGTATACAACTGTACCCAGCGCAGACACGATTGATGCCTATATTGATAGCGCGCTTGCAGGTTATGCGGCAGACAATTCTTTGCCTTTCGTAGTTATCGAGAATTCAAGTCAAAAACTGATAGGCTGTTCTCGTTATCTGAATGCACAAGCCAAGCACAGGCACCTTGAAATAGGCAATACTTGGTACAAAAGCAGCGCACAGAGATCTGGCATCAATACTGAATGTAAACTATTAATGCTGAGTCATGCATTTGAAAAACTCAACTCGGTCTGCGTCGAATTTCGCACCCATTGGCATAATCATCCCTCTAGAGCTGCCATTGCGCGTCTGGGTGCAAAGCAAGACGGTGTATTACGAAATCACCAAATTGATGCCAACGGCGCCCATCGAGATACTGTAGTATTTTCGATAATTGAACGTGAATGGCCGACAGTAAAACAATCTCTTGTTTTTAAATCGTGCCGCACTAAAACACTGTAGCCGCTATATTTTCGTGAACAATTTTAGAATCGATAGGTCAGTCTCTATTAAGGCGAGCCAATAGTCGATCTTTGATGCACTTAACCACTCAGATAGCATTGTGAAATACTATCCACTTAGCGCGCCTTTTCTGATTGGAAGGGAGGCGGTTACGTGCATTAAAAAGACTAAGTTGATGGCTTTGCGTTTATCTATTTTGGCACTATCAAAATTTTGGATCGACTTTCACAGTACAATTGTTCATATAGGCTTATTCACATCGACGAGATAATCACGGAACGGACCATTAGCCAGAGAACCCTCTCTGTTTTTCATGAAATAATTCCTCATGATGACTGCGGTGTTCTTAACAAGCCTCAGGAAAGCATTCCACAAGCTGAACGTTTTGAAGCGATAAATGTTTCTGTATAAGGGTTTCTATTAGGAAGTTTTGAAGACCACATGAAATCTCAATGTGCATTAGCAGACCGGTGTTCTTAAAGTATATAGGCTATGGGGCCGCCAGCTTTAGGATTAGCTAGACCGTATTTAGCTAAACAAAGCTTAGCTGGCATCGCACAAAAAAGGAAAGAAACTATGTACGGACTAATCAGCAAAATGATAACAGCAGAGGGCAAGGCTGATGAACTTGCAGAAATTCTCATTGGAGGTATAGCCAACATGCTCGGCGGCTTGAGTTAAATAGCGGCAAAAGACAAACCTGAAGATAACAGCCTTTGGGTCACTGAAGTGTGGGAAGATAGTGGCAAGCACGCTGCATCACTGGCGTTGCCCTCTGAGATTGATGCTATCAGCAAAGGCCATCCCTTGATCGCCGAGTTTGGGGAGCGCTTCGAAACTAAGCCCTTGGTGGTCGAGGAATTCTCTAGAACAACTCATTTGTATCGTCCCTAAAAAAAGTTAGCAAGGGACATACGCAGTCACGTTGGAGTAAACATCTATGCCTGCCACCAGCCGCAATCGAATTTTTCAAATCGCTGTGACCGCTCTGTTGTTGGCAGTCGCCGCAATTAATTTTACGGCCACGCTAGACAAAAAAGCCGAAGCGCCTATCAGTGATGCGTTTGAGAGGGCATTAATTACTTACGGCGTGGTTCGAGGAATCAATGCTGTTGTGTCTGTTATTCAGGGAACTGAAATTGCCATCGAGCCTGCTGGTGTCGGCGTAATTCTAACACCTGGAGAAATGTTCGATCCGGTTAACGATCTAATTGAACGCTTTTCGCTCATTGTATTGATCGCCAGCACCTCCTTAGGAGCGCAGAAAATATTAGTAGGCATTGGCGCTACTGTCTTCATTCAAATCGCTGTAGCGGTTGCTTTAAGCATCCAGCTCGCTGCTCTATGGCAACCGAATCTTTTAGCGAGTAGATGGGGGACCGTCCTGCTGCGGGTTTCTCTGTTATTAATTATGCTTAGATTTCTGATCCCTACAACGGTGTTGCTCAACGATATTGTGTACCAACATTATTTGGATCAGCAATATACCGAGTCATACACAAAACTAGAACAAACCAGACAAGACGTTAAGGCTCTTCAAGACGCCGAGGCTGCCTCCCTGCCAGAACAAACAGAAGGCGGCATACTGGATCAGATTAGTCGCTTATATGATCGAACGGTGCAGAGAATCAATGTCGATGCAAGACTGGCCGAGTATGAACAACGCCTGTCCAATGCAAGCGAACAGATAATAGATTTGATTGTTGTTTTTGTATTGCAAACTCTCATTTTCCCTGTGCTTTTACTCTGGCTTGGGCTCAAAGTGATCACGCTGGTCTTTAACGGCAGAATGTTGTTCCACCGCCATAAACCAGTGGAGTATAGCTGACTCGCTAAGGGCTTTTGGCCATAGCTTGGTTCGGGAGCAACCTGTAACACATAATTATGTCGGAAACTGCCAGTGCGAGAATGTGCGAGTTGAATGTACTGCAGCGCCTATTTTGCATCGTTGTTGCCACTGTCATAACAGCAGACAAGATACTGGATCTCCTGCGTCTAGCATTGGCTTATTTATGGATGAGTATGTTCAGCTTAATGGTTGCGTCACTAGCTACCATTTAAAGCTGCAAGTGGCAGCAATACGGCAACAGAAAAATGTGCAAGCTGCGGTACCATAATGTTCGATAAATTTGCCCGATTAAGTGCTTTAATGGGATATTATCAGCACATATTCAAATTCCCTGTTTAGGCACGCCTAGCTTAAACGTCTTGACTATTAGCTAGCTGAGCACTGTTCCACTTTCTGACCAATACGAAAGCATTTGAAAAAGGCTTGCCGGCTACTTAAGACCAAATCTAAATACACAGGATTCTAAACATGCAACTAACCCCCTTTCATCTTGCTATTCAGGTAAGAGATATTGATGAGGCGAGAGATTTTTATGGGTCGAAAATGGGCCTGCCCGAGGGTCGAAGCTCCAAGCAATGGATCGACTTCAACCTGTTTGGCCATCAACTTGTGACACATCTTAACCCGACGATAGGCAAACAGGGATCGGTAAACAATATGGCCAATCATGTGGACGGACATGGCGTGCCCGTGCCGCACTTTGGCGTAGTCCTGCAAATGCAAGACTGGAAAAATCTATCAGACAAGGTACGCGGATTTATCGCAGAATTTCTAATCGAGCCGTATGTGCGTTTTGAAGGGGAGCCAGGCGAGCAAGCAACAATGTTCTTCACAGACCCTTCCGGTAATGCATTAGAGTTCAAAGCCTTTAATGATATTGACGCACAGCTTTTTGCCAAGTAGGGCGAGCCATTGAAACCGTGCAATCAATGTGGAAAGTGCTGTATCAACTACAGCGACGGCGGCTTGTCGGCAACCGCCGACGAAATCGAGTATTGGGAGCTATTCCGTCCAGAAATTGCTCGTTATGTAAACAATGGTAATATTTGGATGGATCCCAGTTCAGGTGCTCAATTAGAAATTTGCCCTTGGCTGCGAAAAGGCGAAGGAAAAGTAGAAACTAATGGCAAGCCAAAGGAAATCTACAGTTGCGACATCTACCATGATCGGCCAAACGACTGCAAAGCCTATCCGGTTGATCTAAGCCAAATGATCAACGACGAATGTGAAATGCTGGAAGCAGACGATATAGCCAATCCTAAGCGAGGATATTCAAGACTAAAGCTCATCATGAGCGATAGCTGGTCTTCATTGCCCAACGAATAGGCAGTACACTTATAGACTTAAGCTTCATTACTCGCGGATTCATCATGCAGGCCCTGTATAAACAGTTAGCAAACCAGCGCCGTAAACTTATCGTCTTCTTTGCCGTCTTGTCCCTCTACAGCTTAGCTGGTTTTCTGATACTGCCTTGGTATCTGGAAAAAAAATTACTTAGCATTACTCAAGACCGCCTGGCCATTAAAAGCAGTGTCGAGTCAATTTACTTCAATCCGTTTAGCTTTTATTTCGAAGTTAACGATGTTGCTATTAGTGAATTGGATGGAACCGATTTGCTCAACCTGTCTCATTTTCACGCCAATTTTCAAGCCTCCAGACTAGTGCTATTAAAAGCGCAACTTTTAGAGGTAGCCCTGGACGGCATGGAGCTGGATTTTGACAGGCTAAGCCAAACCGAAAACACCCTTACTGTGCTCGCCCAACGCTGGATCGATAGTGCTCCGCAGGACAGTCTAAATGACGCCGAGCCTGCGGCCTCAGCTAATCAAGAGCCCTCAGCCGATAAAAGGTTACCCGCAATAGAAGTCCTCAACTTAAGCATCAAGAACATCACCGCCAACCTCAGCGACAGCAGCCTGGCAACTCCCTTCACCACCACTGTCCGTATAAAAAGCGTACAGATCGACAATCTTTCAACTCTGCTAGATGCCAGCAGCACGAACCAAGTCTCCATAGACTTTGAGCAGCAGAGCCAACTTGATGTAAGAGGCACTTTTAGCCTCAACCCAATGCAGTTCAAAGGCACCCTCAGCCTGAATGATTTCCCTGCCGATATCGTCTCTCGTTACGCACAAGACAGTCTGCCGGCCCTCATAAACAGCGGACGCTTTGGTGTTAAATTTAACTATGCGGCAAATTTTACCGAAGCAATTCCAGTCATTGTTATCGACAGCATTATGGCAGAGCTGCAGTCCCTAGCAATTACTGAAACCGGCACAGCTACGCCCTTTGTTAAATTTAACTCTATTGCTATAGCGAACGCCGAGTTAAATATTCCAGATAATTCTATTCGGTTAGACTCCCTGACTTTAAACGGTCTTGCAGCAATCGCTGCATTCAACAGCAACAAGCAGCTGAATCTTATTCGCATGATTGATTCGTTCAATCCGACTCTATCTGTCTCGGCCTCCTCTTCTGCTGCAACCACTGCACTACCAGTTTTAGCACAACCTTTAGCTAGCCCTGGCTTGGAAACTGACACTACTCCTTGGAGCGTTGATCTTGATACCCTTATTATTCAGAATACAACAATTTCAGTCCTAGACGAGTCTCTTAAACAACCGTTCTCAATCTCTAGCACATTGAACGGCAGCATCGACAACATCAGCACAAAATCTAATCGCAGTTTTCCTATCGATTTGAATCTAGGTTTGGGCAACAGCGGAAACATTGCACTAAGTGGTAAAGTGCAAGCCGTGCCTGAGCTGAACTTAAGCGGCAATGTTTTAGTTACAGATTTGGATCTCACTGTTTTGCAACCCTATATAAACGAATTTTTTTTCGCGCAATTACAACGCGCAACCTTGGAGATGGATGCCGAGCTCGCTGCAACCAAGGGCGACCCTTTTTCCTTTCGAGGTAGTTTATCTTTAAAAAATCTGGCTGTAAGCGACTTAACCTTGAACGAAGCCTTAGTGAATTTTGAAAGCTTAACAATTGATGCGATGAATTTCTCTACAGCTGCTAATTCATTCGAGATTTCAGAAGTGGCACTGAATTCTCTATTTGCTAGAGTAATTATCAACGAAGATGGATCAAGCAACATTAGTCGTAGCATAAAACATAGTGCTACTGGAGATACTCTGCGAGGCTCTGAGCTAGGCCCTGATTTAAGGCCTGTTGCCGCTCCGGCTCAAGAGGAATCAAACCCAGCGCCGCTGGCAATTACAGTTGGCCAGATTAGAATTGATAATAGCGCTGCAGATTTCACCGATCGAAATCTACCCATCGTTTTTAACGCCAACATTTCAGGCCTATCGGGAAGTGTCGAAGGATTTGCCACCAATACCAGCGAGCCGACTAATATCAGTCTGGAAGGAGACGTTGAAGAATTCGGTCTAGTCCAGATCAATAGCATGCTTAAACCATTTGCAGTCACCGATCAAAGTAAGGTGCGAGTCAGTTTTACTAATATCAGTATGCCCGCAATGACGCCCTATATTATTAAATTTGCAGGCCGAGAAATTATTGAAGGCACTGTAGATCTAGACCTTTACTACGACATTGATAGTGGCCGACTGCAGGCTAATAACCAATTAGTCCTAAGCGACCTTAGGTTAGGGGAAAAAATTGAATATCCTAATGCAATGAACCTGCCGCTGGATTTAGCTTTGGCTCTTCTTAAAGATGGCAATGGCGTGATTGATCTTGAAGTATCTATTACAGGCGATGTAAACGACCCTGAGTTTAATTTTGGTCCCGCTATTCGACGGGCTATGGGCAACGTTTTAACTAACATTGTCAGCGCCCCCTTCAGGCTTCTTGGGAGTTTAGTTGGCTCAGGTGAGGACAGCTTGGACCACATACGGTTTCTGCCGGGGCGCAGTGACATTGCCGCCCCAGAGAGAGAAGTGCTGGCAAAGCTTAAACAAGCACTTCAACTTCGACCGCAGCTCATTCTCGAAATACCGCCAGTTTTTGCAATAGAGGATGTAACTGCACTCAAGACTAGCACGGTAAATCAAGCAATCGCGGCGGCGTTGGAACTCACAGTAGAGTCCGACGGGTTGTTTACAACTCGGCGCAGAGGTGTCTTAGAAAATTTGTATCTCGCATCAAGTTTAACAACTTCACTAATTGAGATTCAGCAGTTACATACTGCAAGTGCCACAGCAGAAACCAAGACTAGGCCCGCTCTGGATATCATCGCCTACAGCAATGAACTGCGCCAGCGCCTCATCGATTCACAAGACCTTGACGCTTTTGAGCTTGAAGCCCTGGCAAATGCGCGGGCTAATTCCGTGTCCAGCTTCTTGTTAGAAGACGGGTCTCTCACCGCTCAAAGAATTCGATTAGTTCAGAGCAGCGAAAGTGATTTAGATGAAGGTGGATGGCTACTCATGAAATTTGAACTGTCTAGCAATAACTAGGCCCGCAGGCTTCTCACTGACAATAGTGTGAAACTGCAGAAAAACCCGCTGTTAGTTAAGCTCACCTTACTGATCAGCACCCCAAACCATAGCGGATGATTTTACGACTTAGTTATCCAAGTTAGTTATCCAGCCCCGTCACCCATTAATATTTGATAGAAAACCACTATGATCAAAGACATTTTATTTAACCCTCTCACTCTTCCAAATGGTGCTGTGCTGCCTAACAGATTATGCAAAGCAGCGATGGAAGAAAACCTCGCAATCGAAGGCCAACTGCCCGGGGAGAAGTTGTTTACGCTTTATAGGCGCTGGGCAGAAGGTGGCGTTGGCTTACAAATATCAGGCAATGTAATGGTAGTCCCTGATGCCATGACTGGCCCGGGAGGGGTGGTGCTGCAAGATGGCTCCCATTTAAGGTTATTTGAAACTTGGGCGCAGGCGGGTAAAGCAGCGGGGGGCCATTTTTGGATGCAGATCAATCACCCCGGCAGGCAAGTTTACGCCGCGATGGGCGAGCAAGCAGTTGGCCCTTCTGATATCGCCGTCAACATTCCCGGCTTTGATAAACTGCTGGCGAAACCCAGGGCACTAACGAGTTCGGAAATAGAATCGCTGATACTGCGTTTTACACGCACCGCACAATTAGCAGAACAAGCAGGCTTCACTGGAGTGCAAATTCACGCAGCCCATGGCTATCTAATTAGTCAATTTTTGTCGCCGCTGGTTAACAATAGAACCGATCGATGGGGAGGCTCGTTAGAAAACCGCGCGCGCTTTCTATTGGAAACTTTAAAGGCTGTAAAAGCTGCCGTGTCAGCAGATTTTTGCTTGTCCGTAAAACTCAATTCTGCTGATTTTCAGAAAGGCGGTTTCGAATTAGACGACGCGAAATGGGTAGCAATGGAATTGGAGAAAATCGGAATCGACCTTTTAGAAATGTCGGGAGGCAATTACGAAAGCCCCGCCATGACCGGTACAACTGCGCACACGAGCTCCTCTAAACGAGAAGCGTATTTTATTGAATTTGCGCGAGACGTATCCTCTGTCGTATCGATCCCCATCATGGTTACAGGCGGAATCCTAAGCCCAGATGTCGCAAGAAGTGCGCTGACTGAAGACGATCAAGGTTTCGGCGTAAAAGTTCTAGGGCTTGGCCGCGGGCTAGCATTTAATCCGGACCTGCCGAATTTATGGAAGGCGGGACAAAGCGCTTCAGTTGATTTGCCAGAAATAAATTGGGCTTCAAAAACATTGGCGAGTTTGGCGCTTATGTCGGTATCCAAAATTCAATTAAAAAGATTGGCCTCAGGTAAACCACCCAAAATCGGTGCCTCACCATTGTTGTCCACACTGAGTGACCAGTTAAAAACGCGGCTACAAACACGGCGTTATCGAAAATGGCGCGAATCTTAAAATCGGGACTGTCTGCACTCCGATGCCCGACTTTTTCTGGAATCACTCCTTGCTTAAGCTTTTACTCTACAAAAGCACGCTCGATAACGTAGTGGGCCTTAATGCCTTGGCGGGATTCTTTAAACCCCCAGCCATCAATGATATCGCAGGTGTCTTTTAACATACTGGGACTGCCGCAAATCATGAAGCGGTCTTGCTCGGGGTCTGGAGTGGGCAGGCCAATGTCTTTAAACAGCTTACCAGACGTCATAAGATCGGTTAGACGTCCCTGATTGCGAAAATCTTCGCGAGTCACAGTAGGGTAGTAAATCAGCTGTTTGCTCACCTCTTCACCAAAGAACTCGTTCTTAGGAAGTGAGTTTTCAATCAAGTCTTGGTAAGCCAATTCGGATACATGTCGCACGCCGTGAGTACAGATCACGTTGTCGTAGCGCTCATAGACTTCTGGATCTTGGATGATACTGATAAATGGCGCCAACCCAGTTCCCGTGGCAATCAGATACAAATTACGGCCTGGCAGCAAATGGTCCACAACCAGCGTGCCTGTAGGCTTACTGGAAACAAAGAGCTCGTCTCCAACCTTAATATTCTGCAATATGGAGGTCAACGGGCCGTCTTGGACCTTAATGCTGAAAAACTCCAGCTCTTCTTCGTAATTTGGACTGGCGATACTGTATGCCCGCATTAACGGCTTACCATCTACTTCTAACCCAATCATCACGAAATGACCATTTTCGAAGCGCAGCGACTGATCTCGTGTGGTTTTGAAACTAAACAGCGAGTCATTCCAGTGATGCACCTGAGTGACGTTTTGGGTGGACATCTTAGCCACGGTTTACTCCTTAGATTAATCTGGCGGCAAGTGTACGGGGTATAGCTATTATCTGTAAAATTGATAATATTTATATCCTTTATCTATTTTACAAATATAGGAACCAGGCGACCAGTGAAATTTACCCTAAAGCAGATGCAGGTATTCTTAGCGATAGCCGCTCATGAGAATGTTAGCCATGCAGCTAATGAGCTGGCGATGTCCCAGTCCGCCGCCAGCACTGCCCTGAAGCAGCTCGAGCACCGCTTTGAGGTAAGCCTATTCGACCGTATTGGCAAGCGCCTGCAGCTCAATGAACAAGGCCAGCTTATTCGCCCAAAGGTTGCCGCCTTGATCTCCAGAGCCGTGGAATTAGAAAATGCCCTGTCTTTGGATGCCGAAGTTGGCGATTTGAAAGTTGGCGCGACGCTGACAATTGGCAATTACTTAGCGATAGCCATCATGGCCAAATTCATGCGAGAACATGCGGATGCGAAAATTGGGCTCACCGTGGAGAACACCGCGGCAATTGTGCAGAAAGTTAAAAAGTTTGAATTAGATATAGGGCTGATCGAGGGCGAGCCACAGGAACCGGATCTGGAAATCTCCTATTGGCGTGAGGACGAACTGGCACTTTTCTGCGCCCCAAATCACCCCTATGCGAGTAAGAATGAGCTGAGCGACAAAGATTTAACTGATGCTCAATGGATTGTCCGTGAGCAGGGCTCTGGAACCCGCCAAGCGTTTGATCGAGCGATGACAGGCATTCTTTCCAATCTGGACATACGTCTAGAACTGCAACACACAGAGGGCATTAAGCGTTCAGTTGAAGCCGGCTTAGGAATAGGCTGTTTATCAAAAATAACCTTAGTAGATGCCTTTAAACGCGGAAGCTTGGTGCCACTAAATGCACCTAGGCGTAACTGGACACGTAAGTTTTACTTTATACTGCACCGGCAAAAGTTTCTTAGCAGTGGCGTTCAAAGTTGGATGAACTACTGCAGGCAAGCTTGAGTTAGTTCGCCTTCGCTCTCCATAGAATTTAATCTTTTTAGGAATAAACCCAATTCAATGAGCTCTCCTCTCAGTAAAACTGTTTCGAAAGTCACGGTAGGCTATCGCCTCGTGTTCAGCCTATTCGCCGTCTTGCTCACCGCACTGCTAGCAAGTGGTGTATTTGCCTTAAGCTTTAACACCTCATTTAGCGCCCTTCTTTCCACTAGTGATCCTTATCTTGAAGAATTCAATGAGTTAGACCTCGAGTTTCCTAACCAACTTACCGTCACCTATGTGTTCCTGGCCGATGAGGGCTCTACTGTCTTTAGCCGCCCAATTCTAAATGCTATGCAGTCGCTAAAAACCCGCTATGAAGACATTCCAATGGCGCAGCGAGTGACCACTTTAGTCGATTTTTATTCTCCCGAAACCCAGCGCCGCCTGTTTACTAGAACCCTTGATCGATACAGCGACAATGAATTGGCTGCCATTGCCGAAATAGCGATTGAGGACAGATTGTTAACAAACAATCTGATATCAAGAGATGCATCCATTAGCTTTGCACCCATAACTTTAGATGCCCGCGAGGCCACATCCCAGCAAAGAGGCGAGATCGCGAATGCAGCAATCGTCCTACGTGATCAACTGCGCAGTGATTACCCTGATCTCACCATTTTGGTTAACAGCGATGTACTGCTAGAGCAGTCCAGTCAGCAAGCAATGGTTGATGATCTCACTACACTTTTACCGATCGTTATTCTGATCTGCGTTCTCACTATTTGTTATTGCTTTAGGTCCGTGATTCTAGGACTTTGCATTTTGACGCACACGCTTTTTACACTGATTTGCACCATCGGTATATTGGGCTTGTTGGGCTATGCATTCAATAGCATTTCGATCATAGCGCCACTGGTTGTGGTGATCATAGCCGTGGCAAATTCTGTCCATATAATCTCTATCTACCAGCAGGCGCTGAGCCAAGGTCACGGCAAAGAAAAGGCGATGGAGATTAGCCTTAACCATAATTTCAAACCAGTTAGCCTTGCGGCACTAACCACCGCAATTGGCTTTTCGTCATTGAATATGTGCTCTTCGCCGGCAATCCAAGACTTTGGCCAAATCGTTGCCTTCGGGATTGTCTTCGCCTATCTGCTTACCTTTTTACTGGCCCCAGCCTTGTTGATTAAGTTTACTAGTGCAGATGCCTTGATTAAAACAGGCAAGCCGTTCCTGCAAGGACCCCTCAAAAAAATTAGCCTATTTACTCAACGCAATGACAAAGGGATTTTTTGGTCATGCACGGCGTTGGCGGTCGTGACTCTTTTCCTTTTACCACTTAATGAAACTGATTTTAATCGCATCGATTTTATCGCCGGCGACACCGACCTTCGAGAATACTACGACGTGATCGATGAGCGAATGAACCGAGGCCCAGGACTTAACTACGGCATTAAAACCGGAGCACGCGACAGCGCAATTCAGCCCGAGCTACTACGTAGAATCGATACTTTTAATGAGTGGTTATTCGAGCAGACCGAAGTGGAATCAGCCACTAGCATCGTTGACGTCATTAAAACTATCAATCGCTACTTAAGACAAGACAAGCCTGAGGAATACGTAATTCCGGACTCTATGAACACCATTGGGAATCACTTGGCAGGCTTTCAGCTAGTTCAAACCGAAGACTTCCCGCTGCGAAGCTTTATTAACGAAGATTACTCTTTGATCAATCTTTTCATTAATGTAGTGCCATCCAGTAATCAGCAGCTGTTGGATTTGGACGAGAAAATTACCAGAAAGTTTGCAGAAGACTTCCCAGAACTAACACTGCTTCATGGCAGCTCAATACTTCTGTTTTCACGGATGGATGAACTGGTGACCATTGAATTGCTACAAGGCTATTCAGTTAGCCTCTTACTTATTACCCTTAGTCTGATAGTCGGCCTGCGTAGTATCTACTTTGGTATTTTAAGCGTGCTGCCAAACCTTCTTCCCGCCACCATCGTGTTTGGTATTTGGGCGGTTTTGGTGGGGCAACTAGATCCTTTTGTGATGATGCTTTTTAGCATTAGCATCGGCTTAGTGGTTGATGACACTGTGCACCTGCTTAGTCATTATTTAGACAGAAGGCGAGCTGGCGCCGATAAAACCGAGTCCATAGACCATGCAATACTGACAGCGGGCCCTGCTTTAACCATCACAACGCTGGTCCTTGCGCTGGGAACGACTATTCTTATTGGTGCTAATACGATTTATTTTCAACAAGCGGCAAAACTGCTAGTGCCTATTGTCGTTCTGGCTTTAGTGCTTGACCTTTTATACTTACCGACTATTCTAAAACGCTTTGACAATAAGGTGATGAAACTTCCTGCTGAGAACTAACATGATTTTTAGCAAACCTTCTGGGTCAACAGGCTACAATACAAACCCAATAAATAGCTTACCTTAGCTTTTAAATATCAAACTGATTTCACAACATAGCTCTTTACGCTTAGAGTAGCTTTACGTTTAGCGTAGCTCTACGCTTGGTTCGGACTTTGAGTTCAACTGATTGAAGCAACAGACTACTATTATCAAAATTAATAGGTCTAAACTCGAGTTTTGGGACACAAGCCTAATGAATACCTTGTACCACTTAATCAGACTGAAATACGCCTATCTTTGCAATCCCGATCCTCAAATAGCTCAAACAATTGAGTCTGTTCTAGGAGATGCAAAAACAATTTTGAACGTTGGGCCAGGAGCTGGCTCATACGAGCCAGCCAATAGACAGATCACCGCCATGGGCCCTTCAACTAAGATGATACAACAGCGTCCAGCTTCGAATGCCATAGTTGTTCAGGACAGGGCAGAAAACATTCCCTACGGGGAAGATGCTTTTGACGCATCAATGGCTATTCTAACTATTCACCACTGACCTGATCAAGAAAGAGGCGTTGCCCAGATGCGCAGAGTTGCGCGGGAGCACGTAGTTTTCTTGACCTATGAGCCTCCTTTTCGTGGCGTCTAGCTTACGGATTATTTTCCAACTCTTATAACTTTGGACGAGAGTCAAGTCCCTCAAATCGTAAGCTATGAAAAGTGGTTTTGGTCAGTCGAAGTCTCACTTATGCCGATACAGTAGGTCTGCTTAGATGGCTTCTTGGCAGGCTATTGGCGCAGACCCGCCGCCTATCTAAACGAACCAGTCAGAGCGGCTATGTCATCGTATTGGAAGTTAGGCGAAATTTCTAAGGGGTTAGAAAAGCTGGAAGCAGGTTTGAATAGGGGTGAATGGGACCTGGGTTACTCTGATTTACCTGATCTAAAGGAATTGGGCTGTGGTTATAGGTTGATTGAAACTAAATAAAATATTGCAAAGCCTCACTTTAAAGTCTGCTTCTGGCATTTAAGTTCCTGCTGTCGAACCGAAGCTGGCGTATTCAAGTAATAAGCCATAAAGCAATAACTCCACTTAGGAAGCCGGGGACACTAATAGTTTAATAACCTGGTGAAGTATCGGATTTCGCATACCAAAACTCTTGAACTGTTAGTGTCTCCAAAGCCGTTTTTTAGGGTCGTTGATGCCGCTCTTTTGCAATCTTTTTCAGCTGCGCTAGTCAGCGGTAGTAAGATGCATTTCACTTTTAGCGATGGCTAAAACATCGCCTAAGCAACCACTCAGCGCAAGCGTTGGGGGTGAAGTGTAGATAGCGAACGGAGCCGCTTTGTTAAGGGCACTTAGCCCGAGAATATTTCTAGTTGCACCAGGAATAACAGCCACTTCTAAAGGGCCAATTCGGCAGCTTTGGCCGAGCACTAGCTGCTCGACACTGTAAACATTTATCGCCTTAGTTCGCCCATCTGCCATCCGTGCAGCCTTACGAGACACCGGTTTGCTCCCCGCCATAACCGCTATACGTTTAAAAGCTGGCTCCGACAGAATAACTAAACCAGAACCGGTATCTACCAAAAAATCTGTACTTTCCTCATTGCCAAAGCGGCCTTTGACGTAGAAATTACCAGAGTCCGCTTGGGACATCGCAATTTTAAAATCGAAGTCTGCCGCTTGAACACCGGCTGGTGTGGCAAGCACTAATAGAGATACTAAGACAGTACCGATCTGTGTTTTTAGGATAGCTGCAAAGTTAAAATATTGAGAGGCTAGATTAGGCATGACGAGACATTCCGATAGAAGCATACTGCTAATTTGCAATTACCGCGCCAGCCTTGTGCATTTCGCATATTTCGGCTTTTTCGGTCTCTACTTTCGGTAATTCCGCATTATTATGGTGCGCATTAAGCCCTATAGTGGTGCTAAGGAATGAAGTCAACGTAAGTAACGGAGGTAATAAGATGAGAATACTAAGTATTGTTGTTGGTGGTTTTACCACTTTAGTTGCTGGAGCAACGTTTGCAGATGACCCTTGCAAGACGGACTGCGTCACTAAAATCACTACCGACTTCAGCGGCCGCCCACCGTTTAAGCGCACCATTGAAGTCTTGTCAGCGGTCGATGTGGCTCAGCTAGAAGTCGAAAAAACCCCCGCTGCAAAAGTAGTTGAAGGCGAATGGATCGACGTAACTACAGTTGATTACAGTGGCCGTCCACCGTTTAAGAGACGCACAGAGTCTTTGTTTGTTGCTGACGTGGCGCAAGCTGAGCTGATTGAGGAAGAGCCGAAGTCGAAAAAGCGCCGCCGCGCAGCGACTGGCAACTCTGCTCAAAAACGTCATTAATCATTGAATCCTAGGACTTAAGCAGCAAGGCACATAATACTAATGCGCCTTGCACTTTTTAAGCTCCTGCTTACAAATCTGCGAAAATTGAAAATCAATCCTCTTATTTAGCTCAACCCTTCTTAGAGTACGTTCTCACATTTTGAATGCCACAGATCAGTATTAGATATTTTTAAGCACTGTAACAAGAAGCTATATTCGCACTCAAAATGGCCATTGTCGAACTCTGGGTTTCTAAATAAATAGCTACTAACATTTATGTAAAAATAATTATTCTAGTGACCATTACTGAGCTATTTTTCGCCATTTCAAGCTGGCTCTTTCGTACCTATCTCGCTTTAAATCGGTTCGCTCTTATACAGCGCAACGCAAAATCCATAAGCTCTGGGTAAAAGCTTCTGGCAGCAAACTAAAGAAAAAGTGAAAGTAACAACACTAACGAATGTCTACTCCTGTCACAGCATCCGCCCATAATAAAAATTCAGGAAAAAAAAAGCCCAGCTAAGCTGGGCTTTTTTAAACAGCAAGTTTAGTCTTCGCCGCCTTGTTCAGTGTACTTCCAGTTCACAGCACCGAAGAACATTTCGTCCCAGCTTTGCTGTCCCCATGGAACTTCACGCTCTGGATCTGGATTCGCTGGATTCTGGCTAGAGTTGTCGAATGCGCCAACCGCGCGGATCTTAGTCCCAGCTGGCACGAATCTTGGCTCTGTGAGTGTGTAAGCACGCTGCCAGGCGTAATCGTACTGCGCGATATTGATCAATTCTTCGCTAGACCCGTCTGGAAAGTCTGCGTAGAAACGCATGTACTTGCCGCGAAAATGCATGTGGGGTGTAAAACTCATGATGTTGGCATCTTTGCTAATCGTAATAGACGCCTGCTGCTCAAAGTCTGGATCATTAGGGGGTATTGAGGTCCAGTTCGGTGGGAAGATACAGGCACACGCGCCAGACATACGCTCCTCTGGTACTTCACCTTCGGGGTAGAACCATAGACCAATTTTACTATCGTCAACAGTTTCACGGCCGGTGGTTGTATAGTGCAGGTTCAAATTTAGAATAGAACCGGCTTTAAGCAATCCACCCGTGTTATCAGGGTTCCACACTGGGTCAGCGCCTGGAATATAAGGAGTAATACCCGCCTTATCCGGATTGCCGCTACCTAAAAAACCGCCTCGGCCCGTATCGTCAGGAAAATCTAATCGGTTGATCGTATGGTGAAGTACAGTTGGGTCGCCTGCCAGATACTGGCTGCCACGTAACCAACGGTCCTCATCAATTTCAATCTTGATAGCAACATCTCTGTAATCTAATACGCCTGTCGCTGGCACTTGCTGAGTTGGAACTTCAATGATGTAGTCCGGCTCACCGAATGCCCATTTAGACTCAGGCCAAGTAAGCTGTGTTAGTGGATCTTCGTCACCGTCTTTAGGTGCACCGGCTTCGGCCCATGCAATCACGTTGCGGATTTCTTGATCTTCTAAAACCATGCCATTTAAGAATTCACCTATGTGGCCATCAATTTGGCCAGGAGGCATGCGCTTAGTCATTAGTACTTCGCGAATCATTGGCGACCAGCCTTGAACCATTGCATGGCTGTCCATAGCAAATGGGGCAATTCCACCCTCGCGGTGACAGCTTGAGCAGTTCTCAGCTAAAACAGGCGCTATATCCCGAGCGTAAGAAATCGAATCACTATTTACATAGTTAATGGCCTCACCTGTAGCGGCAACCATTGCTTTACTAACCGCCTTTCCTGCGACAATTTCAGCAAGAGCGGCTTGGGCACCGGCAACTGAACCTTTATATTCAACAGTAAACTTACTCGGGTTGAAAACAACCACTTCGCCAGTTTGAGCAATACCCAATGCCTCAGATATAAAGCGGGCATCATCCATTAACACTGGAATTTCAACGCCGTATTCAGCCAACATCGCCTTTACTTCAGCGCGGTTGTTCTTACCCATGGGGTTAATCATAAAGAATTCGACGCCTTTGGCATCATATTCTGCTTTCAAAGCAGCGAAAGCCGGAACTGCTGCCTCGGTAGCAGCGCTGCCATTGGCTTGCACCAGCAATGCGACAGCTTTGTGATCATCAAGCCAGCTCATGCTGTGATTATAGCCGTCTTGGTCTAACAAAGAAAAATCGCCTACTCTATCTGCAGCACTGCTAATTGCAGGTGCCAAAGCCAGAGAAAATGCGGCGGTTTTCAATAAAGTCATTGTTTTCACTGTAATCTCCTGAAAATTATCGCTGTGACTGTTTTTTTTACTGCTTCGCCTATCCAACCGAACCGAAATTCTTAGTTAAATACTACAAAACTGCGCTTTAAAAGCCCCGTGGACTGGGGCTTTTAAAGAAAATTTTAGCGGGATGATTAAAAATTAACCAAGCGCTGCCTCAGTCACTCACTTTAAAGTTTACAAAGCTTTCGGTCAATTAATGGCCCTTCGCTTGGTCGCTTTTTTAGTTCTCTCAGACTGCCGCGCAGAACGTTTAAACCGTATGATTTATTCGGAATTAATCGCCATAATCAACATTTTGCAAAAGACTCAGTAACTTAGGATAGAGCGCCGGGTTTGCAACCAAAATATCATCAGCGTAAAACTGCGGATCAACACCGTCTGGAACCTCGCTGAAATGCCCCCACTGCGCACCCGCCTCCTTAGCCACAAGCTGTGCGGCAGCAAAGTCCCAAATACTTAAACTCTCGTAATAGCCATCCAATCTGCCAGTTGCTAACCAACAAATATCAAGCGCTGCGGACCCCATGCGGCGAATATCGGCGCATTCTCTCAGCATTGCCGATACTCTCTTCAAAATCGGCTCGATAGTGGCTTTATCATAGGGAAACCCCGTTGCAATAATACTGCGGCGTAGATCGCTTTCGCCGGCAACTGAAATAGCCTTGCCGTTAAGAAACGCCCCCCCGCCAAGTTGCGCCGAAAACATCTCGTCCGTGAAGGGATTGAACACTACACCATGCTGAATATTTCCCTCTTCAACATAGGCAATGGATACCGCGGATTGAATATGGCCGTGGGCATAATTTACCGTCCCATCAATCGGATCGATAATCCATAATGGCGCATCAAGATTAGCGATCGAGATAGCCTCAGGCGAAGACTCCTCGGATAAAATATGGTGGTTTGGGTAGCTTGCTTTTATACTCTCGATAATCAGCTTGTCAGCTAACAAATCAGCATTAGTTACCAACTCCTGCCCATTTTTGTATTGATGAGTGAGCTCAGCATTGTTTCGTTGATCAACTATTAACTCGCCTGCCTCACGGGCAAGCTCTAGGGTGAACTCATAAACTGTCATAGGATTTTCCCATTGGGATTGTTAAGCCTGATAAGCAGACTGATGAAAAGGCGATTGGAAAGACTAGTCAAAACGTTAACGGCAAAGGTGAGACCCTGCCCACTGATCTGTAATCATGGAAACCAAAAAGAACTGTAGTATACCCACCGAACGTGACAGCATAATAGGTAATTCAATACAGCCGATTCGGTTTTGAGACTAATCTGCAAGTGACACAACCATGACAGCTATAAACACGTCACTGCTATATTGCATTTTTGCGAGCATTGCCACCGTCGTTAATTTGCTCACCCAAGAGGCCGCAATTTCTGCTATTAGCGTAACTTATAGTTTGGAGATGGCAATAGTCGCCGGCACTGCTACTGGCCTGGTCAGCAAGTACATTTTAGACAAGCGCTTTATTTTTAAAAATAAATCCACAACAGCCCGCGATTCATTAGCAAAATTCAGCGCCTACAGCCTAACAGGCGTGTTCACCACATTGCTATTCTGGGGATTCGAATTCGGCTTTGACAGTTATTTTGCGACCAAATCCGCTCGCTATAGCGGAGCCATCATCGGACTCGCGATCGGATATGGTATAAAATATCACCTCGATAAACGCTTCGTTTTTAATTCTTAAGGATAAAAATGATCCTTGACAGCTGGGGACGCTATCCACAAACCATAGCAACCGTGTTGGAGCCACTTGATGGCCCTGCACTCAAGCGCCTGCTTCAAGCCCATGCGAAGGAAGGTGAGATGATTGCCCGTGGCGCCGGCCGAAGTTATGGCGATAGCGCCTTGGCGGAGCGTGTGATGAGCAGCCGTTTTCTTGATAGCTTTCTGTCGCTGGACCCTGGAAATGCCATTGTACATTGCGGCGCGGGCGTAAATCTCAGCACTCTTGTGAAGGTTGCTATTCCAAATAAATTGTTTGTATCGGTATTGCCAGGCAGCCAGTTTGTCACAGTCGGTGGCGCTATCGCAGCGGACGTTCATGGCAAAAACCATCACCTCGACGGCTCTTTCTGTGACCATGTTGTTGGCTTCAATTTACTGCTAGCCTCGGGAGAATGCGTTTACTGCAGCGAGACAGAAAACACAGAGCTTTTTCATGCCAGCTGCGGCGGCATGGGCTTAACAGGGATCATACTCGACGCAAAATTAAAATTAAAAGTTGTTCCCGGTGTTTTTATTAACAGACAGTCCATTGTTAGTGAAAATCTGGCATCTACTTTTCAAATACTCGAAGATAATCGTGCCAGCACTTATTCTGTCGCATGGTTAGATTGTTTAGCTCGAGGCAAGTCGCTTGGCCGATCAGTTGTTTTTCTTGGTGATCATGCCAGCAGCCAAAAGTTTGAAGCTAAAACTAGAAGAGAGATCAATGTCCCCATAACAACCCCTAGCTTTCTCCTCAATAAATATTCGATGAGCCTATTTAACAGCAGCTATTTTAACTTGAAAAAGCTACTGCCAAAATCAGATACCGTAAACTATGATTCCTATTTTTTTCCACTGGACAACATCGGTAATTGGAATAGGCTCTATGGCCGAAATGGGTTTTTGCAATACCAGTTCGTGGTGCCAACCGAGTCAGCTTTGACATCGATCACACAAGTATTAGAGAAAGTATCAGCTGCCGGCAAAGGGTCTTTCCTATCGGTACTGAAAAAATTTGGTAAAGCCAACAAAAACTGGCTTTCATTTCCCTTAGAAGGATACACCCTGACATTGGATTTTAAACGAGAGAAATCCCTGTTTTCTCTGTTAGATGAACTAGATCAAATAGTGCTTGAGCATGGTGGTCGACTGTATCTCGCCAAGGATGCAAGAATGACTGAAAGTACTTTTAAACAAAGCTATCCTAATTGGGAAAAATTCCTGAAGCTTAAGAAATCCATCGATCCTGAAAACCTTTTTGGCTCACTACAATCTAACAGACTGGGATTGACTATTGGAAAAAACAGAAAAGACAAAAAGGACTCAAAGCGAGCATGAAGATTCTAGTTATCGGTGCCACTTCAGCAATAGCCAAAGCTACCGCCAGACTCTATGCAGAAGCCGGTGCAGAACTTTTCTTGATTGCAAGAAATGAAGAACGTCTAAGTGAGCTTGCCAATGATCTTGATGTTCGTGGCGCCAAGATCAGCGGTCACCTTGCACTAGATCTCAGCAAAACAGCAGGCCATAAAAAGTCGCTTGAAATTGCATTGGAGTCTCTTGATAAAATAGATCTGGCACTTATCTGTCATGGCGATTTGCCGGATCAAACAGCATGTGAAGCGAGTTTTAACTTAACTCAAAAAGCCATCAACGTTAACGGACTCAGCACTATTTCATTGCTGACAATTTTGGCTGGCACCTTCAAGTCACAGGGCTTTGGCAGTATCGCTGTAATCACCTCTGTCGCAGGCGACAGAGGCAGACAGCCAAACTTTGTCTACGGTGCATCAAAAGCAATGGTGTCCACATACCTGCAAGGACTGCGAGGAACTCTACTGCCACACGGAGTTCATGTGCTCGACATAAAACCCGGCTTAGTTGACTCACCAATGACTGCAGAGTTTGAAAAAGGCCCGCTGTGGTCGTCGCCAGAGCTCGTTGCAGCAAGCATAGTAAAAGGCGTTCGTAAAAAACGCCTAGTCATCTACACCCCAAGCTATTGGCGTTTAATTATGCTGGTGGTCGTCTCGATACCCGAATTTATTTTTCAGCGTTTGAAATTTTAGAACATGGACATAGCGAATCATAAGTTGCCGTTATTTGTAGATCTCGATGGCACACTCATTAAATCTGACTGGATGTTAGAGGCTATACTAGCAATGGTGAGAGACAACCCTTTCTCTATCTTCCAAATGCTAATTTGGCTAGCAAAAGGCCGCAGTAGTTTAAAACGACATTTGGCCGAAGCAGTCGTAATCGACATCGCTTTGCTTCCGTTCAATCCTGAATTTTTAGAATTTTTAAAGAAAGAAAAACACAGCCACAGGGAACTAATTCTAATTTCGGCATCCGACCAAAAGGCCGTCACTGCTGCAAGTGATCACTACGGTTTATTCGATATGGCCATCGGAAGCGATGGCATAGTCAATCTAAAATCTGAAGCAAAGCTAGCGCGAATTAAAGCATATGTAGAAGGCGGCAGCTTCTCCTATGCAGGTAATTCGGCTGACGATTTTAAAGTGTGGCAGGCGGCTGATGAAATCGTTGTGGTGAACGCGGAAAGCTCTATCGCAGAAAAAATAAAGTCTTCAAACCCGCAGCAACGGCCTCTGCTCGAATTTGATACGCCGCCCTCTCTTCTTCCGCGTCTGTTTAATGCCATGCGTCCTCACCAATGGCTAAAGAATTTTTTAATTTTCTTACCCCTTATCCTGTCACACCGGCTCAGCGAAACAGATTTACTTGTGCTTGCAGCGCTGGCATTTATTAGTTTTAGTTTGTGCGCATCAAGTGTTTATTTTGTTAACGATATGCTCGACATTCAAAGCGACCGTCAACATAACAGCAAATCCAAACGTCCCTTTGCCGCTGGCACTCTGCCATTAGCATACGGCGTGTTTGGCGCGCCCCTGCTATTTCTCTTATCTCTGGTGTTTGCAAGCTTAGTAGGCACAGAATTTTTTGCTGTCCTCATTGGCTATTGGCTGATTACTTGTTTATACAGCCTCTATTTAAAGCGTTTGTATCTAATTGATGTGGTAACTCTATCGCTGCTTTATACGCTTCGTATCATCGCAGGATCTGCGGCGATAGCGATCACTACTACCGATTGGTTAATCGCATTTTCTGGTTTTTTATTTTTGGGGTTGGCCTTGCTTAAACGCACAACCGAACTGCGTAATTTAGTAATAGATGGCCAAGTCAGCACCCAAGGGCGCGACTACAGCACCGACCGACTTCTAGTTGTGACTGTTTTAGGGGTTATGTCCAGTGCCGCTTCAGTACTCGTGTTTATGGTTTACATCAACGCCGCCAACATAACCTTGCTCTACGATTCTCCCGAGCTTTTGTGGGCTATCTGCCCCCTACAGATAGCAATGCTGGCAAGAGTTTGGCTGAAAGCCCACGCCGGAACACTCGATGAGGATCCGGTCTTATTCGCAAGCCACGACCGCTTAAGCCAAATTATGCTGATACTAAGCGGTACCATCTTTTGGCTAGCCATTTAGTAAAAATTAAGCGGCTATTTAATTAAGCGCCAAAGTGCTGCGCGTGAAAGCGAAGGTGCTCTTCAATAAAACTAGCGATAAAGAAATAGCTATGGTCATAGCCTTCTCGAAGTCGGTAGTCTAGCGGATATCCGCAGCTGCGCGCCGCCTCTATTAGCAGTTCAGGTTTTAGTTCTTTTTGTAAAAACTGATCTGTTGTGCCTTGGTCAATCAGCATTGGAAGCTGCACGGTCGCGTTTTTAAGCAACTCAACCGAGTCATAATCTGACCATAAAGATTTATCGTCGCCTAAGTAATGTGTAAATGCCTTTGTGCCCCAAGGACAATTCATTGGCGAGACTATCGGTGCAAAAGCCGAAACAGAGGTATATTTCTGTGGGTTCTTAATGGCAATAGAAAGCGCCCCGTGGCCTCCCATTGAATGACCACAAAGCGCATGACGATTGTCATCAACAGGGAAATGCGCGGCCACCATATCTCGCAGTTCATGGACTATATAGTCATACATCTTATAGTTTGAATTCCAAGGAACCTGTGAGGCATTGAGATAAAAGCCAGCACCCAAACCAAAATCATAGGCCTCCTCTGGATCATCTGGTACAGACTCGCCTCGGGGGCTGGTGTCGGGGGTGACAATCACAATTCCTAGCTCGCACGCTAACCTCTGAGCTCCCGCTTTTTGAGCGAAGCTCTCATCGTTGCCGGTCAAGCCTGCCAAAAAAGTCAGCACTGGGAGTTTAAAATTCACGTCACCACTTAAGGCATTGAGCTGTTTGGGCAAAAATATTGAAAAGTTCATCTGGCAGTCCAGCACCGCTGAGTGATGAGTAAAACGTTTCTGGAAGCCGCCAAAGCTTCTATTACTTGATATTTCTTCCATATTTCTCACTCTTCCTTTAATTGGTTGTTGCTGAGATGTCATGAGACTGCCTGGGGCTCTGTTGGAACTTTCCCAAGGCTCACTTAGGGTTACATAAAAATCTACTGGTATCGCTAAATGACTGGCGCTTTTACCCTCCGGACCACCACCAATAGCGCGGATTGCTTTTGCGCCGGTTGGTGGTAAAGTCGATTTAACAATAAAATCAAAGACGCTGCACCGAGCTAACCATGATACTTCAAAATTTGTCCGCTAAGACCTCTAGAATGTTAATTGCCACCGGTATTGCCCTAGTTTTGCCTGCGATCGGGCTTTCCCAATCTGCAACACTTATTTCAAGCGTTTCAATACAGGCGTGCCAAGCTTTGGGCGAGCTGCGAAACCTAACTATAACTTCCGCCTCTATTCGAGATAACGATCAGGGCTTCGAGCCTTATTGCTATGTCCGCGGCATAATTTCTCCCGCAATCCATTTTCACGCCCAACTGCCTTTGCCTGAAAACTGGAATGGCCGCTTTCTGCAATGGGGTGATGGTGGTAAAGACGGTGATTTGGATTTCGCTAATCACCGAGTTGCCGAAGGTTATGCAGTGACCAATAGCAATACCGGTCATGACAGTGGTGTCGAACCTGGCGCGTCTTTCGGATTAAATAATCGCCAGGCCGAGATCGATTTTGGCTACCGCGCGGTTCATCTTACCGTGATGGCGGGCAAGACTCTCGTTCAGGCCTATTATGGATCTCGCCCCGACTACTCCTATTTCGAAGGTTGCTCGCAAGGCGGCCGCCAAGGCTTAATGGAAGCCCAGCGCTACCCAAATGACTTCGATGGCATCGTGGCTGGCGCACCTGCTTTTGCTTATCAAGCACTTAACGCCGCAGGCACCTGGAATTTACAACAAATATTTCGCGACAACCTTAGCGGAAATCTAGCTGTGGACACCAACGGTGACAGCAACTTCGACAGCGTCCGTTTAATTGATGTTCTTCATGAGCAGGTACTGAATAAATGTGATGCCCGCGACGGCATTAGTGATGGAGTGATCAATGACCCCCTTAGCTGCAACTTCAATCCGGCTTTAGATCTTGCAGATTTAATGTGTCCCGCCAACGGCGCCAGCGATCAGTGCTTCACCAGCGCTCAGTTACAGACAGTTCAGGATCTTTATAATGGCCCTCGCGACAACAGCGGCGTGCAGGTTTACCCAGGCAAGTTGTTTGGCTCTGAAAAGCGCTGGACTGGCTTGTATATCCCCCACGCGGGCAATGACAATGGTCCGAGCAAGTTAATGGGCGTTGCCGGTGATCACATGAACTACCTGTTCTATGAGCAAGATCCAGGGGTCGCGGTTCCTAATGTACGAGATATTAATTACCAAGCTAGAAAAGGCGGAGTAATGCCAGAGTTTCATTGGATTGATTACGACATCAATGATTTCACTTCAGGTAAGGGTGATTTTATGATGGCCATCACCGATGCTACCGACCCAGATCTTAGCCGTTTTCTCAAAGACCGTGGCGGCAAACTTATCGTTTATCATGGCTTGGTCGACACGTTGATCGTAGCGTCAGACACCGTCGACTATTATCAAGATGTGGTGAGTACTACTTTTTCTGGCAGCTTGGCGGCAGCAAATCAAAGCTTTCGTTTATTCTTAGCACCTGGCATGGCACATTGTGCAGGTGGGGCTGGACCTAACAGCTGGGACAAACTGGCCCCTCTCGTTGATTGGGTAGAAAACGGCCAAGCCCCAGACTCAATCACCGCGGTAAACAGTGGCGGTGAAGTTGTTAACGAAAGACCACTTTGCGCTTACCCCGCGAAGGCCGCCTACATAGGACCCAGCAACGGCGCTAATGATTCAGCAAACTGGCGCGCTGAAAACTTCGAATGTCGATAAAATTTTTAACCTAAAACTCCGACAACGAGTGACTTTTACTGAGACATTTTCGCCTCAGTGGCCTGTTGCTCGTTGAGATTTTACTGAGATCCACACCCCAAAACTGAGTCACAAGAACCCAGAGGTAACTATGGAATTTGCGAAAAACTTAACCCTTAGCCATTGCGCTAAAACCCGCTTCTTCGCCCCTCAATTAATGTTGATCGTTAGCCTATTTATCATGCCACCGGTCTCGGCGCAGAGCGAAGTCTTCAGAGCCCGAATTTCACCAATGCCAACAACCCCCCAAACCGTAAATGAAATTCTCGGTGAAGGTGAGGTTATTTTAACGTTGGCGGGCAATACCCTAACAATTGCTGGCTCATTCGAAGGCATGAGTTCAGCAGCAACCGCCGCTCATGTGCACAAAGGGCCTCCCGCTCGACCCGGTCCGGTAATCCATACCCTAAACACTACGGCTGCTGCTGCCGGAGAAATAACAGCTCAGCTGCAATTAAGCGATGATGAAATAGCCGAGCTAAAAGCGAATAATTTTTATATCCAAATTCATAGCATCAATAACCCTCTCGGCGAACTGCGCGGCTGGGTTTTTTTACGCAGCCATTTTCAATAACAGCACTCTACTAAAATTAACCGCTTAATAAGACCATCAGCAATTTTTTTGATCAACTAAAAATAATAAGCCCAATACTCACGAGAGGCAACATGATGAGATCCCCTAGTCGCTTGAAAAACATCAGCACCGGATTGCTAATACTTGTCGGCCTAGCCGCCTGCGGTGCCGAGAATTCGGTTGAACTCACCGCTCAAAACCCAAATGCTAGCGAGGATGCTAACGCTTCTTCAACTGCTGGCTTTGCCAGCCAAGCAGCGGCAGGCGCAAGCGCATTTGCCAGCAACTGCGCTGCTTGTCATGGCACTAACCTAGAAGGCACTACCTTGGGCCCGCTTTTATCTGGCAGCGGTTTCTTGCAGCGCTGGGGCTCACAGAATCCCTCTTTATTACTCAATAACATTCAAGCCAATATGCCTCCTGGCGGCAATGAATCTCTAGCTGATGAGGATTATCTCAACATTACCGCTCACATTCTGTCTGTAAACGGCGTTGATACAGTTGCCGAAGCACTAACCTCGACTACCGACTTTATCATTGCCGACAACGTTTCCCGCATCGACGCGCAAAGGCAGCGCACTGAACCAGAACCTCCACAAGGGCTTACTGTTGCTGGCAATGTTGATGACTTTGTTAAATTCGTACCTGTGACCGATGCGATGTTAGAAAATCCTGATCCAGGCGACTGGCCGATGATAAGAAGAAACTATCAGGCACATAGCTATAGCCCGCTTGACCAGATTAACGTCGGTAATGTTGGCAACCTGTCGCTTGAATGGGTTTGGAATATGCATGAAGGAGATTCAGAACCGTCTCCGCTGGTGTACAACGGTATCGTTTATCTCATTAATCCGGGCAATGTAATACAAGCTCTGGATGGCAAAACTGGCGAGCTGATTTGGGAGCATTGGACCGGGCCTGCCAACCGCCAAGACATGCGCAACATAGCCATTTATGATGACAAGATTATCCAAGCGACTACCGACGCAAGACTGGTGGCACTTGATGCCCGCACGGGCAAGCAAGTCTGGGAAACCGTTGTTGCCGACTCAAGCAAAGGCTTTTCTAATTCAAGCGGCCCAATTGTTGCCGACGGCAAAGTTATCTTAGGATTAGCAGGCTGCGCCCGCTACATCCCAGAGGACTGTTATATTAGCGCGCATAATGCCAATACTGGTAAGTTGGAATGGCGCTTTAACACCATTGCTAAAGCCGATGAACTCGGCGGAAACACCTGGGGCGAGCTTGAAAATGTTTTTCGTGCCGGCGGCGAAACTTGGATCACCGGCAGCTATGACCCGGAGTTAAAACTAACCTACTGGGGCACCGCTCAACAAAAACCCTGGGTGCCGGTAAGCCGTCACTTAACAATCCATGATGTTGGGTTGTTTACCAATTCCACCGTGGCAGTTAACACTGACACGGGCAAACTGGATTGGCATTTCCAACACGTACCGGCTGAAGCATTGGACTTGGATGAAGTGTTTGAGAGAGTCTTGGTTAATAGAGGCGATGAGAAATTGGTTTTTTC
Source organism: Pseudohongiellaceae bacterium (assembly GCA_047617605.1). GTDB lineage: Bacteria > Pseudomonadota > Gammaproteobacteria > Pseudomonadales > Pseudohongiellaceae > UBA9145. The sequence goes on from JBLGBJ010000004.1 coordinate 38,759, forward strand.
ATTGGGAAAATACGGAATTCTATGGAAGAACGATCGTGTTTCTGGCGAATTTCTAGCTCACAAAGAAACAGTGTTTCAAAATGCATTCACCAATATTAATGCTGAGACAGGTGAGGTCACCTACCGCGAAGACATTCAAAATGCCAAGCTGAATGAGTGGACATCTTCATGCCCAAGCAGCACCGGCGGTAAAGACTGGCATTCGATGACCTACCATCAACCGACCGGAACTATGATTGCACCATTAAGCCAAACCTGTTTGGAAAACGCGGCTAGAGAAGTCTCTCTTGTCCAAGGTGGCGGCGGCCTAGCGGCCAGCCGTAAGTTTTTCGAGATGCCAGGAACTAACGGCAACTTAGGTAAAATTGGCGCCTACAATGTAGACACCATGGAAGAAATTTGGACCCATCAGCAGCGTGCGTCTTTTCATACAGGCACCATGTCTACCGCAGGCAATGTAGTTTTTGTTGGCGATCTCGATCGCCGCTTTAAAGCGTTGGACGTGACCAACGGCGACGTACTTTGGGAAACTCGCTTAGGCACCTCAGTGCAAGGGCATCCGGTATCATTTGCGATTGATGGCAAACAGTATATTGCTGTAACTTCAGCACTCGGTGGCACCAGCCCACGGACAGTGCCCGGTGTGATTGCCACGGAAATAAAGTACCCTCGTTGGGGTAACGCGATTTATGTCTTCAGTCTTCCTGACTAGGACCTGTTAGGGGCAGCCTCATGGCCGCCCAGCTTGACTGCCCGATTTTTTCGGCCCAATTTCAAGGAACCATCATGGCAAGACGCTATCAGCAACTTTCAGAAAAACACAGCGACTTTGTTCTTCAGCAAAAGCTTTTCTTCGTTGGCACCGCAGCCAACGACGGATCCATAAATGTTTCTCCAAAAGGCTTCGATTCGCTTCGAATTATGTCGCCCAACCGAATAGTCTGGTTAAACATTACCGGAAGCGGAAACGAGACTGCTGCCCACTTGGCACAAAACACTCGCATGACCATCATGTTTTGCGCCTTCGAGGGCAACCCCAAAATTCTCAGGCTCTACGGTAACGCCACCGCAATTCATCCGCGAGATGACGCTTGGCTAGAGCTCGAAAAACTGTTTGAGCCACACCCTAGCGCGCGCCAATATGTGGACTTTGAATTCGATTTGGTACAGACCTCCTGTGGATTTGGCGTACCGTTTTTTGACTACAAAAAAGAAAGAGACAATTTCCCGAAATGGCTATCAACAAAGGACGAAGGTGCAATAAAAGAATACTGGGCACTTAAAAACCAAATTAGCATCGATGGTTTGCCAACCTATATACTCGACGAAGAATGATTTTAGGGAATATTCATGTCTGACGAAGACCAAAGAAGCGAGGATGAAGAAAGCGAAAGTGTCGAAAGCGACCAAATAGACACAAAACCGCAAAGCAATATAGGCAAAATCGAATGGCTAGATCTAACCGTGGACAACGCTACCCGCGTTAAAGATTTTTATGCCAAGGTAGTCGGCTGGACGAGCGAAGGTGTATCGATGGGAAGCTATGATGATTTCAATATAAACCTTCCCGGCACCAACACCACCGTTGCTGGCATATGCCATGCCCGCGGCAGTAACGCTAACCTGCCGGCTCAATGGCTTGTTTATGTGCGCGTTGCCAATGTCGCACAAAGCGCCGTTGCTTGCGAAGCTCGGGGAGGCAAAGTTATCGAGGGTCCGCGTCGAATGGGGAGCAGTAACTTTGTAGTTATTGAAGATCCCGAAGGTGCCGTCATGGCGTTAATTTCTGACTAGAGTGGGTTTTGACATGGGATTAGTTGAACAAATTTTTATTGTTAAACAGCAGCGCGGTGAAATCACTGAGCTGGCGTCCGCCGAATTGGAAGCTGGCAAAGGAATAGTGGGTGATCGCTATCACGCAAAGGCCCAGAAAATGGGAAGTGAGGGGAAGGCTGTTCACGATAATCACATTAGCTTTATTGCGGGAGAAGAATTAGAAGCCTTTCTAATAACCCATAATTCAGACTTAGGATTTGGAGACTTCCGGCGCAGTGTTGTAACCAGTGGAATTGATCTTAATGCCTTAGTCGGCAAACAATTCAAAGTAGGAGACTCTGTTTGTTTTGGCAATGAGCTTTGCGAGCCTTGCGCTTACCTTGCTGCCACTGTCCACCGCGCTGTCTTGCCTGGGCTAGTTGGAAAAGGCGGTTTGCGAGCGACAATCTTAAGTAGCGGAAGTATTTCTGCCGGCAGCATGATTGAAGAATTATGGCCAGGTGAGAAGCTTGCTAAGACACCCGGGAAACAACAGGTCAGCGATAAAAGAATCGACTCAAAATAACAGCGCGAAAAACGAGAATCCAAGGAAATACAGGTCAAAGCCTCTATGTTGTTAAATTTCACACTATTAATCAAATCCTTTGGCCTTGCCGGTTTATTTCTTTGCAGTTCGACATTGTTAGCTCAGGCTGATCCGTATATTTTCATTCTTGGAGTAGCGCAGGACGCAGGGTTTCCTCAAAGCAGCTGCTATGCCGCTCATTGCATGCCCGGATGGGAAGATAAAACACTTAGGCGAGGGGCCACTTCACTTGCTGTCATTGACCCGGCCGCCAAGTCCAAGGTTTTGTTTGAAGCAACACCTCAACTCCCCTCCCAACTGTATGACCTTCACACTGAAGCACCGGACGGTGAGTATTTTTTAGACGGAGTATTCCTAACTCATGCTCATATCGGCCATTATGCCGGACTGATGTTCTTTGGGCATGAGGCCCAAGGCGCGAGCAGTGTTCCGGTATTTGCAATGCCAAGAATGGCTGAATTCATCCGCAGCAATGGACCGTGGAGTCAACTCGTTAGACTCAACAATATTGACCTAAAAGAAATTCAACACCAGCAGGAAAACCAATTTCCAAATCTGCTGGTAACGCCATTTTTGGTTCCCCATCGCGACGAATTTTCTGAAACTGTCGGCTACCGCATTGAAGGGCCCAATAAGACAGCAATCTTTATTCCTGACATCAACAAATGGGAGGTTTGGGATCAAGATATTGCCGAGCTTGTTCAATCTGTTGACTATGCGTTGCTGGATGCAACATTTTACGCAGACGGGGAGTTAGGCAATCGAGATATGTCTCAGATTCCTCACCCTTTTGTTTCCCAAAGCATGGCAGCATTCAATCACTTGAAGCCAGAAGATAAAAGCAAAGTGTGGTTCATTCACTTTAACCACACCAACCCTTTACTCAATCGTCGTAGTGCGCAAAGTGAGTATGTTCGCTCTCAAGGTTACAACATTGCCACCGAAGGCGACCGCTTGCCCCTTTGAGTAAAGCGGTCCGGTATTGCTAGCAGACCCACAGAGATTTGCCAGAAAGGTGAACGAATTACTCCAAATGGCTGCGTAACATCCATGCATGCTTCTCATGAATCGACTGGCGATCAGTGGCTATTCCTGCAGTGGCTTCGTCACCTACAGCGTTAGCTGCTCCCACCACTTCTAAGGCCAGCTTAGCAATTATTTCCTGATCTTTAGTCAAATCTTCGAGCATTTCAGTTGCTGTAGGTTCGCCCGTGCTCTCCTCGATCAATGACAGTTTCGCAAACTCAGAATAGCTGCCCGGAGCTTTTGCGCCTAGGGCACGAATCCGTTCAGCGATCTCATCTACTGCCAGCGCGAGCTCTGTGTAGTGTGTCTCAAAAAGAATATGTAAGTTGGCAAACATTGGCCCAGTCACATTCCAGTGATAGTTATGTGTCTTCAAATACAGTGTATAAGTAGATGCCAACAGTACTTTTAGCTTCACTATAGTTTCTTTTTTATCAGTCATTTACGCGCCTCTTTTGTTACCTTGATTTGTCTTTATGAGAATTACTTTGTGCATGTTGAGTACTGTAGCCTTAACCAATATATATGTATAATTAGTATTAGTTTTTATTTATATAAGTAATGCCTATGAGTGTGAAGCATCTGAACCTGCGTGATCTGACCTATGTGTGCACAGTCGCTGAACATTTAAGTTTTGGTAAAGCGGCAACACTTTGCGCAATCTCTCAACCTGCTATGAGCAGCAGAATTCAACATATTGAAGAACAGCTGGCCTGCAGGATTTTCGAGCGCAGCAAGCGCAGCGTTCTGATTACCGAAAAAGGGCATCAAATAGTTATCCTTGCTCGGTCTATTTTGGATACAGCAGAGTCGATTGACCAGCTTACTCGACACGAGACAAAGCCACTTACCGGGGAGTTAAAAATAGGAATAATATCTACTCTTGGCCCTTATCTAATGCCGCTAGTTCTTGGCTCGCTGGCAAAGAACTTCCCAGATCTGGATCTGCAGCTGACCGAAGGCCTAACCGAAAACCTACTAAACTCACTAATTGCCGGTTCGCTGGACATTGTGATCGCTACAAAACCCGTTGCAAATCAAACCCTCTATTGCGTTGATCTCTTTTTTGAACCGTTCATGTTAGCGGCCCCAAAAAATCATCCACTGATTGCCTCACAGCCAATAGCATCGTCGCAATTAAATGGCGCAGACATGATACTGCTTGAGGAGGGCCACTGCTTAAGTGGGCAAGCTCTTTCGGTCTGCCCTGCAGAAAAAAGGCGCGCAGAGAAGCGCTTGCACGCCACTAGCCTCGAGACGCTCAGACATATGATTGCCACAGGCAAAAATTATTCGTTGCTACCATACTTAGCAGTCGGTAAAAATCCACCGCTGCAATCACTCATAGACTATTTACCTTTAGCTGACAACAGCCTTGGCAGAACAATCGTTCTATGCAGCCGAAAAAGCACTGGGCGCAAAGCTGATTGCGAAGAACTTACGAAACTAATCCGACGTCACCTTCCGAAAGAACTGACGATTCCCTCAGCGGACCAAACCTGAATTACTATTAGAATCTTAAACCAAGCATCCTCGATTATAATCTCTAACAGCCTGATGAATCTCCTCAATCTTATTCATAACGAAAGGACCATGCTGCACAATCGGCTCATTGATAGGCTTGCCAGTCATTACTAAAACTCGAGAGTCATGCCGAGCATTTAGTGCCAATAGTCCTTCTTTATTAAGTCTGGCCAAGCGCCCTTTCCCCAGCAAAGAGTCACTATCCGTTAGAGCAATCTCGCCCTCATAGACATAAACCAAAGCGGTATAACCTGCGGGCACCTCCAAAGTTAACGAGCTCGAAGCTTTAAATTCAATATCCAAATAAGCTGGATCAGTTGTTAAACCAGAAACGGCTCCTTTTAGCTGTATTCCATTGCTAACTAGTTCGCCGGCGATTGCTTTAATTTTCACACCATCAATTGCATAAACAGGAATCGAATCAGACTTGAGGTCTTGATAGGTAGCCGGTTTCATTTTTTCAGCGCCAGGCAAGTTCAGCCACAGCTGAAAACCTCTCATGAGACCTTCTTTCTGGCGCGGCATTTCAGAATGAATTACTCCGGAACCCGCATTCATCCATTGCACATCACCGGGATCAAGTTTGCCTACGTTGTTCATATGATCCCTATGCTCCATGCTGCCATTTAACATATAAGTCACTGTCTCAAATCCCCGATGGGGGTGAGAGGGGAATCCCCCGATATAATCAGCAGCCTCGTCCGAACCAAACTCATCGAGCATAAGAAAGGGGTCGAAGCGGTTAAGATTTCCACCGCCAATGACACGGGTGAGTTTAACGCCATCTCCATCACTGGTTTGCTGCCCTTCAATAACTTCTTCAATAGACCGAAATAATTGTGTTGTCATCTGCTTGTCTCCTGAAATGTTCGCCAATACCCTGTTAATTTAAGCGGCTAGTGTTTGTATTTTCATCTGCGCTGCTGCCAAGCTCTCTGCGCGAGGTTCTTCACCCATACTGAGGCCACCGGCGTTGATGATTTCTACATCGTCCAAGCCGATAAAGCCCATGATCAATTTCATGTAAGGGCGAAGAAAGTCAGTGGCTGGGGTGTCGTGCACTCCACCCATTGCCGACACCAGATACACTTTCTTATTCTTTAAAAGGCCCTTTGGTCCCTGCTCGGTATACGCAAAAGTAACCCCCGCTCTTGCTATGTGATCAATCCATGCCTTTAACATGGAAGGCACTGTGAAATTGTACATCGGCAATCCGATAACCAAAATGTCTGCCACCTGAATCTCCGCAATCAAGCTGTCTGAAAATTCAACTTTCTCCTGTTGCTCGGCGGTGCGCTGGGCTGCCGGCGTACTTATGGCTTTTAGCCATTGCCCATCTAAGTGTGGGATAGCCTGCTTGCTAAAGTCCCGCTCGATAACATTAAAATCTTCTCCTTTACCTTTAAGTGCAAAGATTAAATCTGCGCTCAAAGCAGATGACACACTGTTTTCTTCAAAAAGACTGGTACTAAGTCGCAATAGGTTTTTCATCATGCTCTCCGGCGTGAATGGGTAAGTTATGTTGATGGACCTATTTTAAATCAGTTATTTTGATGTTAAGCCCCAATTAATTGATCTAATATATCGAAATATTGAATATTTCGAGAGATAGATGAAAGCACTCCGCGTTACATTAGACCAGTGGCTCGCCTTTAAGACCGTCGTCGATCAAGGCTCCTATTCCCGTGCAGCCGAAACTCTCAATAAGAGTCAATCTACTATCAGTTATTCACTAGCTAAGTTAAACGAGCAGCTTCCCAAGCCAGTCTTGATTTTGGAAGGCAGAAAAGCCGTGCTTACCGCCGAGGGGAAAGTGCTATATCGTTACGCACAGCAGATACTCAATGCCGCTGCCAGCGCAGAGTCAGTAGCCAACTCCATGGCTATAGAGTTTGAGTCGGAGGTCACTATTGCCGTAGATGTTTTGCAACAAGTAAGTGCCTTGGTAGACGCGTTCGAAGCCTTTTCCGAGCAGTTTCCGCATACCCGGATTCGAGTTCTAGAAACCAGCCTTTCAGGCACTACTGAAGCATTATTAGAGAAGCAAGCCGATCTTGTGATCGGCGGGGAAATACCCACTGGCTTCAATGGATTTCCATTAACAACAATTAGTATGTTGCCAGTGGCGGCCCCATCGCATCCGCTAGTGCAAAAACGCGAAAACGTCTCCGAGATTGAATTGAAGTCTCACCGCCAGATCGTTCTGCGCGACACTGGTACCAAACGAGAACAAGATGCAGGCTGGCTCAGCGCCCAGCAGCGGTGGACAGTGAGCCATTTCTCTTCCAGTATCTCCCTAGTAAAAACTGGCTTGGCATTCGCCTTTTTGCCTGACAAATGGGTCAAGGAAGAACTAAAAAGCGGTTCTTTGCATCTCATACAACTACAAGAAAGGTTACAGCGCTCACTGCCCCTTTATTTAATGTTTGCTGACAAACCAAATGCAGGCCCCGCCACGCGAGCTCTGAGCGAACTCATTCAAACCAAAATTAGAGTCTAATGCTAAAATTTTCCGCCCGTGCATTCAGTTTGTATTCATTCATAGTGAGTATGCTTATAGTTGCTAAAGCCTAATTACGATCAATGCATATGGAGGAGAAGATGAACAGATTATTCTTGGGTATATCGTTATTGGTTACCGTCCTGCTCTCGCAGCAAGCGGTTGCTGACAACAGGCATGGTAGGCAGGGCTATAACGATTCTCGCTTCGGTGGTGGGCACTTTCGCAGCTATAACCGCGACTTTGACCGCCGGGGTAACCGAAATTATTCTCGCGCACTTGCTAACCCTTATCACTACGGTAGAGCAGGCGACAGGCGCAGCGACTTTGTTCGCGTTTCCCATAGAAACCGATTTAATAATGGTTTTAACAATAACAATTTTAACAACGGCTTTTACAGTAATAGCTACAGAGACCAGTGGGGCCGCAATCGAAACCGAAGCAATGGCAGCTTCATTGGCCTACTGGTGCTAGGCTCAGTGTTGAACCGCCAAAGCTACCCCTCCAGATCAATCGAAACGGTAACCTATAGATCGGCACCTGTGCGCGAAAGAAATGTTGTCTATATTAATTCCACTGCTAGAACCTCTGTTCCAGCTACTCCAAAGCGCCGACTGCTGCGTGATTTACAGGGTGATTGTTATGAGATCGAAATCTCACCGTATGGCGATGAGCTGCGCTCTCAAGTAGATTCGACTATTTGCGATTTCTAGGACTATCCTAGCCGCCAAGCATGCAGTCTTTGAAGATAAGCGCTATTGCTCTAAGTCCCATTCTTTTCCTGACCGGTGTCCGAAAAAGGATCTATACTTTTTAGCACACCACCACAGAAGAGAGTCTGCAAGTGATGCTAAGCAAATTAATGTCCGTAGTTACAATCCGCCATGACGCGAGCGAAAGCTTGCTATCGGTGATTCAGACGATCTCTGAAAAGCACTATTCCTGTGCATTGATCTGTGAATACGACAAGCCAATCGGCATTATTACCGAACGGGATATCGTCCGCTTATTTGCCAATCACGGCCTGAAAGAAGGAGTAACCGCAGGCGATGTGATGAGCCGTGACCCTGTTTGTGTCAATGGCGGCACCACTATTCTTGAAGCGCTAGATCTATGCGAGAGCAGGAACCTGCGTCATTTACCAGTGATCGACAATACCTATCGACTAATCGGTGTGGTTACCCAAACAGATCTGGTTAAAGCTCATGTGGCAAACTATCAGAAGAGTGACTCGCTTAAAGACCAAAATCGTAAACTCCACATGCTCTCCATAGAAGACCCTTTAACTGGACTACCCAATCGCCGCGCAATGGAGATTGACATTAAACACGCGGCAGCTCTGTCGAAACGTCAGTCTCAACCTTACTCAATCGCTTTAATCGATATTGATTACTTCAAAAGATACAACGATAGCTATGGCCACCAAGCAGGCGATGAAGCCTTAATTTTCATAGCCGACAAACTACGCAATAACCTGCGCAGTTCAGATAAAATCTTTCGCTACGGGGGTGAAGAGTTTCTATTTTTAATGCCAATGACACCTTTGGCGGGAGCAGAAATCGCGACCCAACGCATTTGCGACACTATCGCCCATGAAAAATACCCGCACGAAACCAGTGACCTCGGGTTTCTTAGCGTGAGTATCGGCTTCGCCTCAAGCTTTTCAGGCAATTGGGAGTTGGTCGTTGAACAAGCGGATTTAGCCCTTTATGATGCAAAAGCAGACGGTCGAAACCGAATTTTCTCAGCTGAACCCCCAAGCGAATCTGAGTTCTGGGATTTCAACCGAAAAATAGATGAGGGCCAGCCCTCAATAAACTAACTTTTAAAGTGATATCGCATGCTAAGAAAAATTGCCTTTTACTTTTTGCCTATTCTTCTTATCAGCTGTGCGAGCTCGCCTTTAGAGCGGCGGCAGGTTGTGCTTTACTCAGACGCCGAGATGGCCCAACAGGGCCAGCAGGCCTATCGGCAGATACAACAGGAAACACCCATTTCCTCCTCACCTCGGGACACCAACTACGTTCAATGTGTGGCAGACTATGTCATAGCAGCCCTTAGTGAAGACGACCGCAACAGCGTCGCTTGGGAAGTTACGGTTTTCGACCAAGATCAGGCTAATGCCTTTGCGCTTCCCGGCGGAAAAATTGGTGTCTATACAGGCCTGTTTGATACCGCGGTCAACCAACACCAACTGGCAGCGGTCATTGCTCACGAAGTGGGTCATGTTTTGGCGGACCACAGTAACGAACGCGCCAGTCAGTCGACGATTCGTGATGTAAGCGTTGCCGCAGCACAAATCTTTGGAGCCTCTGCCACAGCGATACAAGTGTTGAGCACGGCAACGCAGTACGGAATTTTCTTACCGTTTAACCGCGCTCAAGAGAGCGAAGCTGATTCGATAGGCGTTTTGCTGATGGCCAGTGCAGGCTTTGAGCCGGCATCAAGTATTACTCTTTGGGAGAACATGTCCGTTGGCGCCGGTCCTAGCCCCCCAGAATTATTATCCACGCACCCATCCCACAGCTCTAGAATCGAGGACTTGGAATCCCGTCTCCCCCAAGCCACGATTCTACTGCAAGCTGCCAGAGCATCAGGTTTGAGCCCCGATTGTATGCGCTGAGGGTTTAGCCCTATTCCCTTCTTGAGTATTACAATATCATCAGATATGTAATACTCAAGAAGCTTGCTGTATAGCCCTCAGCCTTGCTAGCGTTCAGTTGTCCGGCGAGACAATGGAAGATTTATAACAACATTTTGGGCACTTAAATTAGGTGCATATCCTTGATACTGATACTTAATACTTAATATCAAGTATTTAAGCTCCGACAGAGCCTAAGACTCTGCCTTAAACTTTAAAACCCGAATCTAAACAGACCCCATGCCAGATACCCCCCAACATAGAACGCTTTTTTCAGCCAAATCTTTAGTAAAGTCATTTGGGGAAGTGCGGGTGCTTTCCAACATAGATTTACAGATAAACCGGGGTGAAGTATTGGCCTTACTCGGTGAAAATGGGGCCGGGAAATCAACACTGGTAAAGCTCATTGGCGGCTACGAAACTATTAGCGGCGGCACGCTGCAACTTGCCAATCAGGCTGACAAACTCGAACCTTTAGATACTAGCACCTGGAACCATGCCAAAGCGGAGGCGCAAGGGGTAATACTTATTCATCAAGAACTTAACCTTGCGGAGCAGCTGAATGCAGTGGAAAACGTTTTCCTTGGCAACGAAATTAAGCGAGGCCTTTTTCTAGATAAACGTAAAATGTTAGAGCTTACCCAGGAGTATCTAAGCATTCTTAACTGCGACATTGATCCCCTCGTCCCAGTTGGCCAGCTTCCTGTCTCGGTGAGACAGATGATAGAAATTGCCAAAGCCTATGCGAAAAATTCAACCCTACTAATCTTAGATGAACCAACCGCTGTTCTTACCGCTAAGGAAAGTGAGGCTCTGTTCCAACTTATCGACAGACTTACCAAACAAGGTGTCGCTATCGTTTATATTTCTCATAAGCTCGACGAGATTGAGCGCATTGCAGACCGCGTGGTGGTGCTTCGTGATGGAGAACTAGTCGGCGACTATGACGCAAAGACCCTAAACAAGGATGATATGGCGCGCCTAATGGTAGGCCGCGAGTTAACCAACTTGTTTCCTACCGTCGCCCGTCCTGATCCTACAAGTGAAGTTGTATTGGAATTAAAAAATGGCGCTGTCCCTGGCCTTATTTCTAGTGCTAGTTTTCAACTTCGCTCTGGTGAAATTTTGGGTTTTGCTGGCCTTGTCGGATCAGGACGCACAGCGCTAATGGAAGCCATAATAGGATTACATCAATTTTCTAAATCCTCCAAGCTTTTAGTTCGTGGCAAGCCAGTTTCATTTAACAGTCTTGCCGCCGCTCGCGATGCCGGCATTGCCTACCTAACAAAAGATCGCAAGGGCAGCGGGCTACTGCTGAACATGAGCCTGCCAATAAACTTTTCTTTATTTGCTCTACATAAATTTTCAAATGGATTAATAAACACTAAGAAAGAAGAAACTGCTTTCAGCGAAGCCGTCGATACCTTTGAAATACGACTTAAGGATATGGCCATCAATGCAGGTAATTTATCTGGCGGCAATCAACAGAAATTATTGTTAGCAAAAGTAATGGCGGCCGAGCCAAGCATTATCATCATCGATGAGCCGACAAGGGGTATCGATATTGGAACAAAAAGCCAGATCTATCACTTTATTGCTCGCCTCGCTGAAAAAGGCCACGCCATAATAATGGTTTCCTCTGACATGATGGAAGTCATCGGTCTATCGCACCGTGTTGCGGTAATGTGCCGAGGTCAACTTGTTGGAATATTGGAAGGCGCGCAGAAAGAAGAACATGAAATCATGCGCTATGCCGCAGGATTGGAATCTCAGTTAACAGAAGAAGGTGAACAAGCCTGTGCTTGAAATAAAAATGCCCCGTAGTATCGATCTAAAAACCGCCGGACCTTTTGTAGCCCTGATTGCACTTTTTATTCTCGGTGCTTTTATAAATGACGCCTTTTTAAGTTCCGGCAATCTCAGCAATATTTTGGCGCGCAGCTCATTCATAGGCATCGTAGCCATTGGGGCTACTTTCGTCATCACGGCAGGGGGAATTGATCTTTCGGTAGGCTCAATGGCCGCCTTTATTTCTGGCTGCATGATTTTAATAATGAATTCTTTGATGGAGCATATCGAGTCAATTGCTGTGCTTATTTTGATCGCGATATTGGCCTCGGCAATAATAGGCGCTGCTGCTGGGCTTATTAACGGCCTACTTACGACCAAGGCCAAGATCGAGGCCTTTATTGTCACCCTCGGCACCATGGGCATTTATCGTTCCCTTATCACCTATATGGCCGATGGGGGCACTTTATCCCTTAATTTTACAGTAGGCGATGTTTATAGCGAGGTGTATTACGGCACTCTCCTTGGGGTACCTTATCCGGTCTGGGTATTTTTAAGCGTGGCAATTATCGGCTACGTGCTCCTCAACAAAACAGTCTTCGGTCGTCACTGCTTTGCGATTGGCTCCAATGAGAAAGTTGCCCTCTACTCTGCTATTCACGTCGATCGTGTTAAAACTATGACCTATGTTCTACAAGGGGTTTGCGTCTCAATTGCGACTATTATTTACGTACCCAGATTAGGATCAGCATCAGGGCAGACTGGGGTGCTTTGGGAGCTCGAGGCTATTGCTGCGGTCATTATCGGCGGCACCATGCTCAAAGGTGGCTATGGCCGTATCTGGGGGACTGTAGTGGGTGCGCTAATCCTCACACTTATCGGCAATATCTTAAACCTCACTGACATGATAAGTAACTATCTGAACGGCGCTGTACAAGGCATAATTGTAATTGCCGCCGTTTACCTTCAACGCGGCGCTTGGCGCAAGCAAGCGGCGCCTTAAATTTCTTACTTTGTTAAGCAATTGGATCAGTACATGACTTTTCAACTTGGAAGACCTGGGCTTTTTACTCGCAGCATTATCGCGGCAATTTTTGGGCTGAGCATTTTGGCTTCGGCAAGCGCACAAACCATCGGCGTCTCTATCCCTGCAGCGACTCATGGCTGGGCCGGCGGTCTTAATTTTCATGCAGAAGAAACTAAAAAACGCCTTGAAGCTGCAAACCCTGGTATGAAAATAGTTTTGCTTACCGCCAATAGCGCCTCCCAACAAGCCAACGACCTCGAGGATTTGGTTGCCATTCATCAAATCGATGCGCTGGTGGTTTTACCTTTTGAATCTGCGCCGCTAACGGGCCCAGTTCGCAACGTCAAACGCCGCGGCATCTTTGTTACAGTGGTCGATAGAGGGTTGAGCGAAGAAGGTATTGAAGATGTCTATGTGGCAGGCAACAACGCCGAGCTTGGTCAAGTGTCAGCAAAATATATTAAAGAACGTCTTAGTAACGGTGGCAATATTGTCATTCTGCGCGGCATTCCAACCGTCATTGATGAACAACGCTTCGATGCGTTTATTGAAGAGATACAAGGCAGTAACGTCATCGTATTAGATGACAAACATGCTAACTGGAATCGCGATGATGGCTTTACCGTTATGCAAGATTTCTTGGCCCGCTTTCCTAAGATTGATGCGGTATGGGCACAAGATGATGATATCGCTATTGGCGTCATTCAAGCGGTGCGTCAAGCTAGGCGTCAGGAAGAATTATTTATCGTTGGCGGTGGCGGAATGAAAGACATCGTCAAAAGAGTCATGGATGGTGACAAGCTTACACCGGTGGATGTGCTATACCCACCCTCAATGATAGCGACGGCAATGGAGCTTACTGCGTTGAAGTTCCTTTCTAACGCCCCTATCAATGGCGACTATATTCTAGGCTCGCCTCTTATTACTCAGGACAACGCCGCAGACTATTATTTTCCAGAGTCTCCGTTTTAGCTCTCGTTAGGAATGTAGAAACCAAACTATTAGAACTATTTATAAAAACCATTTGTGAAAGAAAATTTATGAAAAAAGCTTACCATGAAGACAATTAAGGGCCCTGCTATTTTCTTGGCACAATTTATTGCCGATGAAACTCCTTTCAATTGCTTAGATGAAATTGCGGCATGGGCATCCAAGCTAGGATTTAAAGGCGTCCAGATACCAACCTGGGACAAGCGTCTTATCGACTTGAAACTTGCTGCACAAAGCTCAGGCTACTGTGATGAAATCAAAGGCGTGCTAGCGGAACACAATATTGAAATCACAGAATTATCTACCCATTTACAAGGCCAGCTGGTTGCAGTTCACCCGGCCTATGACGAAATGTTTGACGGATTTGCAGCGCCCGAAGTTCAAGGCAATCCAAAAGCCAGACAGGCCTGGGCCGTTGAGCAGGTAAAACTTGCTGCGAAAGCATCAATGAATTTAGGTCTTACCGCCCACGCCAGTTTTTCTGGCGCCTTAGCCTGGCCCTATCTTTATCCTTGGCCGCAGCGACCAGCTGGACTAGTCGAAACCGCGTTTGATGAATTGGCTAAACGCTGGCTACCTATTCTCGACTGTTTCGAAGATGCTGGTGTCGACGTTGGCTTCGAGATTCATCCAGGCGAAGACCTTCATGACGGAGTGACCTTTGAAATGTTTTTAGAACGTGTAAACAATCATCCTCGATGCAACATGCTTTTTGATCCAAGCCATTTGGTACTACAGCAATTGGATTATCTTGGATTTTTAGAGCACTACAAAGAACGCATTAAGCTTGTCCATATCAAAGATGCCGAGTTTAATCCCACCGCTCAGCAAGGAATTTATGGTGGCTATCAATCTTGGGCTGATCGCGCCGGACGGTTTCGTTCTTTAGGCGACGGACAGGTCAACTTTAAGGCAATATTTTCTAAACTTGCGGCGAACGATTTTGATGGCTGGGCAGTGCTGGAGTGGGAATGCTGTCTCAAACACCAGGAAGATGGCGCCCGCGAAGGCGCGCAGTTTATAAATGATCATATTATTCGAGTCACCGACAAAGCCTTTGATGATTTTGCAGGTTCCGGTACCGATATGGAATCCAACAAGCGAATTTTAGGGTTAGATTAAAATGCAGAAGATTCGATTAGGCATGGTTGGCGGTGGCCGAGGGGCTTTTATTGGTGACGTCCACCGCATTGCGTCTAGAATCGACAACCGCTTCGATCTTGTTGCTGGGGCGCTTAGCTCCGATCCGACTCGGGCAGCTGAATCAGCCGCTGAAATAGGGATTTCAATTAATCGCAGCTATGCCAGTTTTGCTGATATGGCGCTAGCGGAATCAGCGCGAAATGACGGCATTCAAGCCGTCTCAATCGTAACTCCTAATCACCTTCACTTTCCTGTTGCTAAAGCATTTTTGGAAGCAGGCATTCATGTCATCTGTGACAAGCCCCTCACCTCAACCCTCGAGCAAGCCAAAGCCTTAGTTGAGATTGCTCAAAGCAGCGAAGCAATGCTGGCAGTCACTTACAATTACAGCGGCTATCCTATGATCCGCCAAGCTAGGGAAATGGTTAGCAATGGCTTGTTAGGCAACATCAGGCTTATCCAAGTCGAATACGCTCAGGACTGGCTAACCACAAGCCTTGAAGCCAGCGGACAAAAGCAAGCGGCATGGCGAACAGACCCGGCTCAGGCAGGTGCAGGGGGCAGTATTGGTGATATTGGCACACACGCATTTCACTTAGCGGAGTTTGTCAGCGGCCTGCAAGCACAGACACTTCTAGCTGATTTGGACTCATTCGTAAGCGGGCGCAGCCTAGATGACAACGCTCACATATTGCTGCGCTATAGCAGCGGTGCTAAAGGAATGCTTTGGGCGAGTCAGATTGCCACAGGCAAGGAAAACGGGCTCTGTCTGCGTCTATTTGGCGAGAAGGCCGGCATCGAATGGAAGCAAGAAAACCCTAATTACCTTGTATTTACCCCTTTAAATGAGCCTTCTCAGACACTTTCTCGAGGCGGTGCTGGTAGCAGCGATTCCATAGGGGGAATTCGAATTCCCGCCGGCCATCCTGAAGGCTTTCTTGAAGGCTTTGCTAACCTCTATCAAGACATTGCAGATTTAATTCAAGCAAACGGTAACCTCACAGACTCCTTGGTGCCAACGGCACAAGACGGACTTAGAGGACTCCAGTTTGTTGATGCCGCTGTAAAATCCAATAAGGCTGGCAGCACTTGGCTCCCAATCTAGCGACTTAGTCATAGTCACCTGCCCCTCCTTACCAAGCCCCCATTTTCAATCGCTATGTTCCAGCGAAATGTTTCGATACACTGTGGTCATTCGACTAGAGGTAGACAAGCATGAATAACAAAAGCCTAAGCAGAACATTTTCTCGAAGAAAAATCCTAAAGACAGCAGCGATAACCGGTGCTGGTATGTCCCTGCCTTGGCCAGTTTTAGCACAGTCCAGACGAGTGGACAAACAAGGTATACAACTGTACTCCCTGCGCCAGGAGATGGGCGCAGACTTTGAGGGTACTTTGGCAAAACTTGCTGAAATCGGTTTTAAAGAAATGGAATTTGCGGGCTACTTTGATAAGACCCCAAGCCAAGTTCGCGGCATATTAGATGCCCATGGATTAACTTCTCCGGCGGCTCACATTCCGCTCGAAGCCATCCGCAACAACTTAAACAAAGTGATCGATACTGCAGCCACGATTGGGCAAAAGTATATTGTACTGCCGTATATGGTTGGCGCTGACAGAGAATACGATAACTATGCTCGTATCGCGGAATTGCTCAACTACGCCGGCGAAGCGGGTAAAAATGCCGGCATTAAAATGGGTTACCACAATCATGACTTCGAATTCGACAAGCATGATGGTCGAATGGGCTATGACGTATTGCTTGAGCAAACTGATGACGACCTAGTGTTCTTTGAAATGGACCTTTATTGGGCCGCCACTGCTGGCATTGATGCCAGAGACTATTTCAGAAAGTATCCTGGCAGGTTCACGATGTTGCACGTTAAGGATCAAGCAGCAGATGGCGAGATGGCCGACGTCGGCCGCGGGATTATCGATTTTGCTGATATTTTCTCAATGGCAGACATCGCCGGATTTGAACATTATTTTATAGAACACGATAACCCCAGCAACGGGATAAACTCTATCACCTACAGCTACAACACGGTTAACCAACTGCGATTCTAAACGCATGATTCAAAAGGTGGTTTTTTTGTATGGCCGAACAAGAATATGATGTCATTGTGGTGGGTTCAGGCGCTGGTGGTGGCATGGCCACCTACCAACTAGCCAATGCTGGGCTTAAAGTCGCGTTAATAGAAGCGGGCGATTATTACGATCCCGCCGATAATGAACAGCGAACCCAGCTTCGCAATCCATGGGAATCTCCGAGGCGCGGGGCAAGTACGCGCCGCCGACCCTTTGGCGATTACAATTCTTGTATCGGAGGTTGGGATATTGACGGCGAACCATACACCAATAAAGGTGACACGGACTTCCGTTGGTGGCGGGGTCGCATGCTTGGCGGTCGCACCAATCATTGGGGGCGAATTTCTCTAAGATTTGGTCCGCTGGATTTTAAGCGACACGACAGCGATGGCCTCGGAGATAACTGGCCAATCGGCTATGAAGATGTCAAACCCTATTACGATAAAGTCGACAAAATGATCGGCGTTTTTGGCAGCAATGAAGGCTTGCCGAACGATCCCGATGGATTTTTCTTGCCGGCTCCGAAACCTCGTTTGCACGAACTGTACTTTATCGATGGTGCAAAAAAATCCAATGTCCCAGTTTACCCTTCCAGACTCTCAATACTAACCAAGCGTATAAACGACGAGCGTGGAGTCTGCTTCTATTGTCGACAATGTAGTCGAGCTTGCAGCATCCATGCTGATTTTTCCGCCGGTACAGTGCTGGTAATGCCAGCATTAAAAGGAGGACGAGTTGACCTCTACACAAACTCAATGGTTAGGGAGGTAACCACCAATAGCGAAGGTGTCGCTACCGGCGTTTCCTATATCAACAAAGAAACCGGAATAGAGACAACAATGAGCGGGCGCACTATAGTGCTGGCCGCGTCGGCTTGCAGTTCTGCACGCATCCTTTTGAATTCGAAAAGCGCACAGCATGAAAACGGTTTAGGCAATAACAGTGATCACGTTGGGCGATATCTACATGATTCCACCGGAGCAAGTAGAGCCGCTTTTATCCCAGAGTTGATGGACCGAGAAATCTACAACGAAGATGGCGTTGGCGGCATGCATGTTTATACACCGTGGTGGTTAGAGAACGAAAAACTGGATTTCACTCGCGGCTATCATCTAGAAATAGGCGGCGGCATGACTATGCCTTCTTATGGTTTCGGCTTTGCCGCAAATCAATACAACGAGTATATCGGCCAGAGAGTTGGTGGCTACGGCAATCAGCTGCGCGATGACATTAAGAAGTTTTATGGATCGCGCCTTAGTATTGCCTGTCGTGGAGAAAGCGTACCGCAGTTTAGTAATCGCTGTGAGATAGACCCCACGGTTGTCGATGAGTGGGGTATTCCTGTACTTCGATTTGATTACCAATGGAGCGAACACGAAATAAATCAAGCTAAGCACATGCAAGATACCATGGAAGAAATTTTAGAGAATGCCGGCGGAACATTGCTTGGCAGCAAGCCCGGCTCGGATCACCAATACGGACTGGCCAAACCAGGTGAAATCATTCACGAGGTCGGCACTACTAGAATGGGCAATAATCCAGCAACGTCGGTGACCAATCAATTTGGTCAGCTCCACGATGCTAAAAATGTTTTTGTTGCTGATGCCGGCACTTTTGTTTCCCAAGCAGACAAGAACCCCACCTGGACAATCATGGCCCTGGCATGGCGTCAGGCCGACTATATTGTCGATCAATTCAAACAACAGAATTTATAGGTGCTGACAAAATGAATCGAAGAGAAACCTTAAAATCACTTTTGCTGGCCCCCATGGCCACCGGCATCATCGCTAGCTCGGCAACGCCTCGAAGCTATGCTGGCGAAGCGCGAACTTGGAAGGCGCTGCCCACAGACTACTCATATGGCAGGACTGAGATAGAAAAAGAATCCGATGCTGCGCTATTTGCAGAGGATTATTTTCGCGAACACGAGCTTCTTACTATCGCGGTTTTGTGCGACATCATCTTACCGTCAGACCATCCCAATGGCGGAGCATTGGACGCTGGCCTGCCTGATTTTGTTGAATTCATGGCGAAAGACAGAGAGCGCTATCAACTGCCACTACGGGGCGGCATAGCCTGGCTCGACTCCTATTCTTTAGAAAGGTTCAGCGCCAACTTCATCAATATTAGTGAGTCGCAGCGTCTTATGATTTGCGACAGCATTGCCTTCGTTGATAATGAAGAGGCTGAACTGCAACCAGGCATCAGCTTTTTTAGTCTGATGCGCAACTTAACTATGACCGGTTATTACACCACAGAGCTAGGCTTCAAAGATTTAGGCTATGTAGGAAACACACCCAATGTTTGGGATGGCGTACCAGAAAACGTCCTCACAAAACACGGTAAGTCCTATGAAGATGAATGGTTAGCAAAATGTGTTGATCAATCTAAAAGGGATGTGACCGCGCAATGGGACGATGATATGAATCTTATTTCTTAATTCTCCATATATCGAAATTTACACAGCAAACCGATTTACTTACCCGAACTCTATTCGTCTAAGTGAGAAAAAATGAAACACATATATTCAACTAAGACACTGATTACAGCATCGTTAAGCTTGATATTAAGCACCGCTGTCTTCTCTCAAGTAGCACAATCAACTGAACCTCAGCCGGCTTTAGTTCAAGGCTCTATGACTGGGGACGCGCCAAGTGATGCTATTGTTTTGTTTTCAGGTAATGATTTACTGGCATGGGAAAGAACCGCAGACGATGGACCTGCGCGCTGGATGATTGAAAACCAAGTCATGACTGTGCAAAAGGGAGTGGGGACCATCAAGACTAAGCAGCTTTTTGGTGATATACAGCTACATCTCGAATGGCAGCCAACTGCCACTATAGAAGGGTCCGGTCAAAGCCGTGGCAACAGCGGAGTATTTCTGCATTCCTTGTTTGAATTACAAATTCTTGATAGCTGGGAAAATCCAACTTACATTAACGGCCAGGCTGGCTCTATCTACTTACAACATGCGCCACTAGTAAACGCCAGTAAGCCTCCCGGTGAATGGCAAAGCTTCGACATTACTTTTAGCGCACCGCTTTATAATAGCGGCAAACTTGAAACTCCCGCTTATGTCACTGTTTATCAAAACGGAATACTTATTCAAAATCACGTTGAGATATCGGGAGCCACATACACCACAGAACCTGAGTATAAAATGCAATGCGAGCCCTACTCACAGAATGGCCGCATGCAGGACTGCAGTGGCAAGATGCCAATAACTCTGCAAGACCATGGACAAACAGTGTCCTATAGAAATATTTGGGTCCGCGAGCTTTAGCCGATAATTTTTTTGGCTCACTCTAGTTTTCAAACAATAAAAAAGGCGGCATCAATGTTTGAGGCCGCCTTTTTTGACTCTAGCAAATTACACTCGATTACTCAGTAATAAAAAGCCGCCATTGATCATTGGCTTTCTCAATGTAACCGGGAATGTCTTCACTCCAGCGCGCATTAATTTTACGGCTGTAATTTAGGTACAATTTACCGTCATAGATTGTCCAAAGGTCTGGCTCAGCGCTGGCTGTATCGCCATTTGCCACAGCATAGGCGCAGTAGCCACCATACTGCGGTGCATAGGCAGTGGGGTCCGCCGTGAACATATCCAAATGCTCTTGGGATGAAAATTTCCAGGTTGCGTACATATAATCAAAAGTGAATTCAGCAGAGCCGGTGACCGGCTTGCCTTGCGTAAAATAGGCTACGGCGTCGTATCCACTTATCGCGTTATCATTGAAGTAACCAGTGTACACGGGGTCAATAGCCCATGCGGAACCACTAAGGGATATCAACAATAGCCCCCAAAAGGACAAATAAAGTTTTCTCAGCCCTTTAAGTTTCAAGTGGACGCCCCCTTTCTTTTCCGAACTTATTTTCCCAAAAATGCGGCAAGATCGACGCGCCGTAAATACACAACCGCCGCTGCCGAAAGGGACACTAAAACTGCCATCGCAAATAACTGCCCACCGTCGCGATCTCCTGCTTCATTGATAATGACGCTGACTCCAAGAGGAGTGAAAAGATGGAAGAAGATAGCACCAGAAATAACACCAAAAGCCAGCGCGCCACCAAAGACTTGTGTTTTCCTTATTAAAATCAAAATCGTTGCAATTAGCTCGATTGTACCAATTGTGTAGCCCCCGTAGGCTGCAAACCCGGCAGCGGCAAATTGTAAAAAACCGATGCCTTCCATCCACTGCCCAATCGTGCCAAATATGTGCTGAGTCTCGAATGAATTACTAAATTTAAAAAACAAGGACTGTACGAATACAAAGCCGATAAAGAGCGCGAGTCCCCACGGCAGGTAATGCATAAATTTTTCTTTGTTCATTTTATCCCCCTAACAATTAACCTATGCAACATAAGACCCACACATCAGAAAAATATTTCAAACGAAAAAAAATGGCCGGCCATGATCACCGATTAGAATTGTGCTTGGTGTTTCGAGCTCGGTTAAGTTTACAGAGTTAAACTGTTAATAGAATTATTTTGATAAATCGCACCTTTGCAATTTAAGGCTCTTAACTTCAGGGCGCAGGTCACAATAGTTACAAACCGTCAGTACTTATAAACCCCCAATATTTATAAACCAATAGTCCCGGCCTCGAAGTTCCTCCATTGACTTGCTATAGCCGCATTCAGCAAGCAACATAGTAAAGCGTATGCTTTCTTATATTTACGAGCCTTATTTGCTATACCGCGAGCAATGCTCGGCATAGATCAGTTTGGAAGATTCTCCTCTATATTGTGCCTAGCATCTTGAGGATTACTACATATAGTGGTATATTGTCACTGCACTACAGCATAATGCCATTTGTGTTGTTTTGTTGAATACCATTCTAACGCAGCGCCTCCACACCTCATTCTGCGTTTGAGTGCTCCTTGAGATTCCCGTCTTCTGCAGGCCTACACCACTTTGCGGAGGGCGGGATGCTCTTTAATATTTCCTTGTCCTAGCGTTATCCCTGCCGATTACACTCTATGAAAGCTATCGTGGTTACCCAGCAAACCTCAAAAAGACTGACGCGACATGAAAGAACTCAAAACACACACGCTGCGAGCCTGCCTAAACTGCGGCACCGCTCTTAACGAATCGTTTTGTTCACACTGCGGCCAGCGAGAGCAGGAAGTAAAACGCCCTCTCATCGGCCTCATGAAAGAGCTGTTTCACGCAATATTTGAATTGGATGGCAGAGCTTATCGGACAGTTTTCTTTTTATTTTGCAAACCTGCCTATCTGACTCGCGAGTATATTGAAGGCCGCCGGGTGAGCTTTACCCCGCCCTTAAGGTTTTTTCTGATACTGAGCATCATTTTCTTTTTCATGATCTCGGCCAATTCCCTGATACAAACCCTCGACAGTTCCTTTTCCGGTGAAACTAGCAAAAACAGTGAGCTTTTGGCTATAAGCAGCTCAAGTGAAGAAGGCATAAACGAGAACCAAGCGCCGTTCAATGATGAACTCGCCGAGGTCATCGAGTTCATCGACAACATCGTGGTGCCATCTTTGAGCGAAGAAACGAATACAAATTTAATCGCATTTGTATCGAATCAAGTTCAAACAAATTTCAAGAAGATCATGGACGACCCAGAAGACTTTTTCTATGACTCATTAGACTACATCACTTTCTTTATCCTGTTGATGATGCCTTTTTTAGCCATGATCCTAAAGGTTCTTTATTTTTTTTCAAAGCAGTTCTATGTGGAGCACATGATTCTAACGCTCCACAATCATACCTTTTTGATTTTGGCGATGATCATTCGAATGCCACTGAATTTGATGGGGGAAGGGACTCTAATGATTATTTCACCGCTGGCGAATCTTGTATCCACTGTCCTTGCGATTTGGATGGTGATTTATTTGTTTTTAAGTCTAAAAGTTTATTTTGGCCAAGGGTATTTGCTTACAACTTTCAAATTCATAACAGCAACCATTCTTTATGGGATGTTGCTAGCAGTTGGTTTTGCTGTATTTCTGGCCCTTTTCTTTATATTTTCCTAAGCTCTTTCTCTAAGCTTTTCTTCCAAGAATTAGTCGGCTTTGTGCATATGCACATCCATTTGTGGAAAAGGAATTGAGAGGCCTTCGTTACCAAAAGAGCGGTAGACTTCTTCGTTCATCTTAAAGAATACACCCCAATAGTCTGGTGCATTAACCCACGCTCGAACAGCTATGTTAACCGAGCTATCTGCCAAGGCAGACAGGGCGACAAAAGGCTCTGGGTCTTTCAATATCCTGTCATCAGCCGCAATTAACTTATTGATCACTTCATAAGCCTTGTCGATGTCATCACCGTAGGCGATGCTGATGGTCCAATCCACACGGCGTGTCGGCTGAGTAGAGTAGTTAATTAAGGCACTCGTCGCTAGTGGCCCGTTAGGAATCAGAACCGTCTTATTATCCGGTGTAGTTAGAATCGTAACGAAAATCTGAATCTCTTTTACCGAACCGACATAGCCCTGAGCTTCGATCACATCTCCCACTTTGTAGGGTTTAAAAAGCAGAATCATCACACCACCGGCAAAGTTCTGCAAAGTGCCAGATAACGCCAATCCAACCGCCAAACCGGCAGCACCCATAATCGCAACAAACGATGTCATCTCTACACCTAGCATGCCAAGAGCAGTAATGTAGACCATTACCTTTAGCAAGATAGACACTAAGCTAGAGACAAAACTGCGAAGCGAAGGATCGGTATCGTTGCGCTCCATCATTCGCGTCATGACGTTAATAATCACTTTTACGATGTACAGCCCGACCACTAAAGTGGCGAGAGCAGCGAGTAATTTAAGGCTGTAAGTTATCGCGAATACGGTCAATACGGCAGGATCGATTTCCATGTTAATTTCCTGTGAGTTTATTACTATTCATAAAAAAGGTGAGACAAAACTCACCCTTCATATTTCAGTTTTTACAGACAACCTAGCTATTAGCTACGGGCAATAAGGGAACTATAGGGGGCGACTAGCTACGATTCTCTAGCTGGACCGACCGCGCAACAATCGAGTACTCTTTAACTTCTCCGGTTAATTTCAAAGTCGATTTAGCGCCTGCATCCTGAGCGTAGTGCTCGGCTTGCTCACCGGATAGAACGTGTTCGGTGAGCGTTCCGTAGACAACTGAGCGCTGCATGCTCGTTTCCATTGGCACAAAGAATCCATAGTCTTCGAAGGTGACACGGGCATAGGTGTCGCCATCCACTAAGATCATCCAGCAGCCTTTAGCTTGACATACTTCGGTAATCTGGCCTCCTATCTTAAGCATGCCATCGGCATCAGTGACATTGGCAGCAACTGCCTGTTTCAGTGATTGAGTTTCCCCTAGAGCAGGCATCTCTGCCCCAAAAGCCACATCAGCGGAAAATTCCTGTTGTGCAACAGCTGCAAAGCTAAGACTTGCGGCTGTGATGAGTACCAATCGATTTACACTATTCATAATAAAACCTCCAATGACTTATAACGATTTCAGGAAAGCCAGAATTTGCTTCTGCTCATTCTCTCCTAATGTTGAAAATACATCAGGCATAATTGACTGACCGTCATCACTAACACTGGCAACTCGATCTTTAAAGTAAGTGACCCAACGCCGCCCGTCTTCACTTTGAATTTGCAGGGCTAGCTCAGAGTCGTTTCTGTATCGTCCTCGAACCGTGGAGCCGTCATTTTGAGTAACTATCTTTGCACCATAGCCACTAACGATAGTTGCAGATGGATTGGTTAGCGCTTGAATTAACGCTGACTCAGAAAGCCTCGCTGAGACACCATCTAAACCGGGCCCAACATTACCACCGTTGTCATCATAAGAGTGGCAGGCAACGCAGTTAGCTAGAGTGGTAAAAACTTGTTCACCAGCAATTACCATAGGATCATTGCTAGGGCCAGAGTCTTGGTTTCCAATATTAAGCTCCGGCTTACCCTGCAGCGTCCGAACGAAATTGGCTATGTCATAAATTTCTTCTTCACTGAATGAACCACCCCACGCCGCCATGCCGGTGCCAGCCCGGCCATCGGTGATAACCGCAAGCAAGTCTGTATCAGACAATTTATTTGCCACACTGTCAGTTAATGGCTTACCCATTGCCTGACCTTCGCCAAGACCACCGTGGCAGACCGTGCAATAGGCATCGTATAGCTCACCGCCCTCGCCCACCCCTGCCGTGACAAAAGACGATCCACTTAGTAGCATCGCTGCAATTGAAAGTACTGTATTCAACTTCTTATTCATACAAACAAAACCTTATAAACAAATACTAAAAAGAGAACAAAGATTTATTCTCTCTATTGGTTATAGACAAACTAGAATCTAACGTAGCTTCACAGACCCAATAACACTAACCTACCTTTAAAGACTAAATAAAATATAGTTTCCAGGAGAAATGCCTGTCGCCACACCTTCCCTTGTCACTGGGTCACGTGTTCCAGAAGCGATGCCTATGTATTGCTTACCGTCAATAGTAAAACTAGTCGGCGGCGCATAAAGGCCACTGCCGGTTTGGAATTTCCATAAAACCTCACCAGTTTCATCGTTCATAGCGTAGATATAACCATCCGGTGCTCCCGCGAAAACTAAACCGCCACCGGTTGCCAAAGTACCGGCCCAGTTAAAGTTGCCAGGCATTTCAACCTGCCAATCGATGTCACCCGTGCGCATATTAAAGGCGACAACATAACCAGTGCCACTGGGCTCAAAACGGGGAATCCCGCCGAGATCCATAGTGCCAGGTCTCCCATCTCCTTCTCGACGGATGAAGGTAGTGCCCCATTCAGTTGTAGGAATATAAAGCATATTGGTATCGGGGCTATAAGAAGCAGGGGGCCAGTTCTTACCACCATACAAACCAGGAAAGACAACCGTATCCGCAGGTTCATACATAGACTCCTTTAAAACCGGCTTGCCAGACTCATCTCGCTCAGCCCAGTTAACCTTGGTATATTCTCCGGCATACAAGAATTCACCACTAAAACGGTCGAGTGCATAGACATGACCATTTCTTGATATTTGCACAATCATTTTACGCATCTGACCTTCGAACATTTCTTCAATGATCATTGGCTCGGATGTTGAGTCATGGTCAAACTCATCTCGAGGAGAAGTTTGAAAATGCCATTCCAACTCACCAGAATCAGCGTGCAGCGCGACTACGGAGTTAGTATAAAGATTGTCACCTTTACGGACGTTGTTATTGATGTCCGGCCATGGATTTCCAGTTCCCCAGAACACTAAATCTGTTTCAGGGTCATAAGTGCCTGTAACCCAAGTAGGGCCGCCGCCTGTTTTCCATGAATCTCCTTCCCAGGTTTCATTGCCAGGCATCCCTTCTTCAGGTGTCGTGTACCAACGCCAACGCAGCTCACCAGTATTCACGTCATAGGCATCGACATAGCCGCGGATACCAAACTCTCCTCCTCCTACGCCAATTAACACCATGTCTTTTACAACTAGCGGCGCAGCCGTTATAGAAAAAGACTCACGATGATCGCCAACTTCCGCATCCCATAATTGAATGCCAGTCGCCGCGTCAAAAGCCAATAGATGAGCATCTAAAGTGCCATA
The DNA here is from genome assembly GCA_047617605.1 of Pseudohongiellaceae bacterium. GTDB lineage: Bacteria > Pseudomonadota > Gammaproteobacteria > Pseudomonadales > Pseudohongiellaceae > UBA9145. Next base: position 65,404 of record JBLGBJ010000004.1, read on the forward strand.
AAACACTTTATCTTCGTGTAAACCAACACCGCGGTTATGAGGTCCACAGCACAAATCTACATTTTCAAAATCGTGGTCATAGCGCCACAGCTCATCGCCTGTCATTGGGTCCACGACTATCAGATGGCTATTGGCAGTAGTTAGATACATGCGCCCGTCATTGACCAGCGCAGTTACTTCAAAGGCGCCGCCACTTACTCCTGTTTGCTTTATCCAAACCGGCCGAAGGTTTTCCACCGTGTCGCGGTTAATTTGATCGTCAGGCATATAGCGCCAAGCGCCGTAGTTTTTTCCATAGGTAACCCAACGATCTGAATGATCCTGAGCATTCTCAAGAATTTCAGAAGTCACGTTTTGGGCAGCCGCAGCACTGGCTAAGATCATACTAACCAGCGTGAGCGCGGATACAGATTTAAATAGTTTCAACATCGATGTTCTCTTTTAAAGGTGTCTATTTATAAGCCATTGATAATACTGACTATTGCTTGGGCATGATTCATTTCCAGCCGCTCTTAGCAGAGACCTAATTAACCTATAAATCGACCCGCCCTGTCAATCGCGGAACTCATAGTGAAATTGGGGCTTAAAACGAAGTGATTTGTTCGCTTAATCAGCTAAAACTGCATACATTGCACTCTAATTGCTCAGGTCATATCATCCCGACCAACTTACAATACCCGACCTATGCGCAGCATCGGCAAGTTACACTGAAATCACCCGGACTGTTTTCGCCCTCGACTAAAGACGCGGGACAAGGATAAGAAATGATTGTATATGGTGTTGCACTACTCTCCCTTTGCCTAATCGCTGGCATGTTGGTAGGTGAAACTCTCGGTGTGCTTATGGGGGTTCAAGCCAATGTAGGCGGCGTTGGCATCTCCATGCTGCTGTTGGTATTTGCTAGTAATACTGACAAATTCAAATCCCTTACCGAAGGCGCTGCAGGCGCCGGCATCCAATTTTGGAGTGCCATGTACATTCCCATCGTGGTGGCCATGGCGGCAAGACAAAATGTGGCTGCCGCCGCTGATGGTGGACTTATCGCCCTTGTCGCTGGGGTCGCTGCAGTTGTTGTCAGCTTCGCGCTGGTGCCTGTGTTAAGCCGAATTGGCAAAAATACTGACGCAGCAAGCGGTGAAGGCTAATGGATATTATTGAAACAGTCTTTGTTCGCAACAGTTTGATTGTCGCTTTCGCAGCAATAGGAATTGTCATGTGGATCTCCTATTTCCTTGCCAACAAGCTCACTGCGGGGAGAATCCACGGCTCTGCCATAGCCATTGCACTGGGGCTTCTTGCCGCTTACTGGGGAGGAATTAGCACCGGAGGCACTCGCGGCGTTGCTGATTTTGCCCTGCTCGGCGGCATTGGCTTAATGGGTGGGGGCATGATGCGAGACTTCGCAATTGTTGCCACCGCTTTCGGGGTCAAATTTAGTGAACTTAAAAAAGCCGGACTAGCCGGCGCAATCTCGATTTTTGCTGGAGTCATTGTATCCTTCGTGGTCGGTGCTGCCGTGGCGGTGATGTTTGGCTACACCGATCCAGTGGCGATAACCACTATCGGCGCCGGCGCCGTCACTTACATCGTCGGCCCAGTGACCGGTGAAGCCATCGGTGCCAGCGACGCCGTGATTACACTTAGTGTTGCAGCAGGCTTGGTGAAGTCCATATTAGTAATGATCGGCACTCCTTTGGTTGCCAAATCAATCGGGCTTGATAACCCACAATCGGCTATGGTGTTTGGCGGCTTGATGGGAACCACAAGCGGGGTCGCCGCGGGTTTAGCGGCAACTGATCCCAAGTTAGTTCCCTATGGCGCAATGACGGCCACTTTTTATACCGGTGTTGGCTGCCTCTTAGGGCCCTCCGTTTTATACTTTATAGTTAGCGCTATCTTTTAGCGCTATTTGATCAGCGCTAACATTCGATTACGGAAACCTCTATGTCTCGCGATTCATTCCCTCATCTTAACAACAATAATTCCAAGACTGCTTTAGTAGAAGGCGACCACAGCTATAGCTTCGAAGAAGTAAATTCATCCATCGATCGATTTGCGAGCGGATTGCTCAATGGCAAGTCAGATCTTGATGAAGAGCGCATTGCTTTTTTTATTCCAGCCAGTCTAGATTATGTAACCGTCATGCACGGTATCTGGCGCGCAGGAGGAATAGCCGTCCCTCTTAACGTGGCCTCTGCTGTCGCAGAACTAGACCACTATTTGACCTCTGCCAGCGTTACCCGAATGATCGCAAATGGCCATTATCAAGATTCGCTAAAGGCGCTTTGTCAGCGCTTAAATATTGAGCTAATGTCAGTAGAAGACATTCTTCATGACACAGTAAGAGCGCTACCGGTTATTGCTCCCCAGCGCAGAGCCATGATGCTTTTCACTAGCGGCACTACCAATAAGCCAAAGGGCGTTGTTAGTACACACAAAACTATTCAAGCTCAAGTCACCACGCTATTAGATGCATGGTGCTGGACCCAGATTGATGTAATTCCCCTGTTTTTACCGGTCCATCACATCCATGGCATCATCAACATATTGAGCTGCGGTTTATGGGCGGGAGCTACTGTTCACCTGTTTGAAAAATTTGATATCCCCAAGATCACCGCTGAAATTGTCGCCGACCGTTACAATGTTTTCATGGCGGTACCGACCATCTACGTAAAACTAATTCAGTATTTTGACTCGATCGACCAAGAGCAAGTTGAAAGAATTTGCGATGGCTTTGCCAGAATGAGACTCAACATATCTGGCTCCGCAGCCTGCCCTGTAAAACTGTTTAAACAATGGGAAGGCTTAACCGGTCAGGTGCTATTAGAACGTTATGGTATGACCGAGATCGGCATGGGAATTTCTAATCCATATTCAGGTGAGCGCCGTGCAGGTTTTGTAGGGCAGGCTCTGCCAGGGGTGAAAATTGCATTGTTTGATGAGTATGAAAAAATCATAAACGAGGAAGGCTTATCCGGTGAAATTAGAGTTCAGGGTGATAATGTCTTTCTCGAATATTGGAATAACCAAAAAGCGACCACAGAAAGCTTTAAAGATGGCTGGTTCTGCACAGGCGATGTGGCTGTTCTAGAGAGCGGCTACTATCGAATAATGGGGCGCTCCTCTGTTGATATCATTAAGTCGGGCGGCTACAAGCTTTCTGCACTGGAAATTGAAGGCGTCTTACTTATGCATGATGCCATTGCAGAAGTTGCAGTGATCGGGGTGGAAGACGAAACTTGGGGCGAATCCGTTACTGCCTTTATCGGCCTGAATCCGGGTGCAACTCTTGAATTTGGGGAACTGCGAGCGTGGTGTGATGGAAAAATGTCATCCTATAAAATCCCAAAATCCATCAAGCTGATTGACGCCTTGCCAAGAAACGCCATGGGCAAGGTAACCAAGCCTGCTTTAAAGGCCATGCTCTAGAGATTGCACTAATCATGGGCTCTGCTAACTGGGGCAAAGCCCAATTTTCTCAATTCAAATCAACCCAGCCGTGCGTTTCTTATCCACAACCGATAAAATACAAACTCCAGCAATCGCCTTATTCTATCAACCCCTTTCGATGAGTTTGATTTACTTTGAAAACTGAGTTTCTCGGCAAGACCCTATCCGGCCCGTTTACTGTGCCTTCAGGTATCGTAACCTGCTCCGCCTCCATTATTCAGCGTGTATTTGACACCATGCCTGAAGTTGGCGTTTTAACCACCAAAAGTATCGGACCAGAGCCACGCCTTGGTTACCGTGAACCTATACTGACTCAGTTTGAACCTGGCAAGTTTACCAATGCCGTAGGGCTTACCAACCCCGGTGCTGCGCGATCAGCCGAGCTGATGTCCGAGCTCACTATCCCTGAAGATCGCTTTTTACTTATTTCTATATTCGGCGGCAGCGTTGAAGAATATGTAGAAGTGGCAAAAATTATGGCGCCACATGGCGACGGCCTAGAATTAAACCTGTCATGCCCTCACGCTAAAGGCTATGGCATGGCAATGGGCCAAGATCCTGCCTTAGTGGAAGAGATTGTGCGAGCAGTTAAAGCGGCTGTTAATGTCCCAGTTATTGCCAAATTAACGCCCAATGTTCCTAATATTGGTGAAATCGCTGCTGCTGCAGTTGCCGGTGGCGCTGATGGGATTTGCTCGATTAACACGATGGGCCCGGAATGCTACGAGGCTCACGGCCAGCCAATACTAACCAATGAGAAAGGTGGCGTATCAGGCAAGGGCGTTCTTGAGAGGGCTTTGCAATGTGTCAGAGAGATCAAAGCTGAAGTCAGTGTCCCTATTATTGGCTGCGGCGGGATAAGCAGCGCCAAGGATGTGCAGGAATTTCAGGATGCCGGCGCCACCATCATCGGTGTTGGCTCGGCCTTAGTTGGTATGACCACAAATGAGATAGCAGATTATTTTAAGAGCCTCAACGCTGATTTAGCGGAGGGCACAGACACAGCAGAAGCACTGGTGCGCTATGACATTGATATGGCCTTCGACCCTGTCACCTTAGTTAGCAACGAGCGTATCACCGACGACATGTGTATCTTAACGTTCGATAAATCAGTAAATGTCCAAGCAGGTGAATTTGTATTCCTGTGGATTCCCGGCTTAGGCGAAAAGCCTTTTTCGGCTCTTATCGATAGCCCTTTCACATTGGCAGTGATCAACCTAGGTGAGTTTACAAAGGCATTATTGGATCTTGAGCCCGGCACGCAAGCATATGTTCGAGGCCCACATGGTAATGCGGTGAACCCGCCCGAAGATGCAAAAATAGTTGCCGTCGCTGGGGGAACTGGATTGGCCGCGGTCTATCAGATAGCCCGCGACTTTGGCGATACTGAAATTTTCTTAGGAGCAAGAAACGATCAGCGCCTTTACTTTCTCGATGAGTGCGAGGCGATTAGTAATTTACATGTAGCAACCGACGATGGCAGCAAAGGTTTTCATGGCGTAATTACTAAGCTTCTCAGACAATACTTGGAAGGCCTAAGCATCGACGAGCTCAAAAAACTGGTTTTCTATAATTGCGGCCCTGGGCCGATGGTTCGTGCGGCGGAAGTCGTGGAGCGAGAATTCTGCAGCCCAAATCAGATTTTTAATGCCATCGATTATTGGACTAAGTGCGGTGTTGGAATATGCGGAGCTTGCGACGCCCCCGATGGTCGTCGCCTTTGTGTCGATGGGCCTTTTCTTGATGCTAGTGATAGCAATTTATTTAAAAAAGCCTGACTTATGCAGTCAAACCTTAGCTTAAACTGAGTCTAGCTTAGCCAAGCTAGGCTTAAAACTCCGGCTTTATACCTGCGACCGCAAACAAAGCCAGCAAGATAACGATGGATACAGCAAAGAACGCGGTACGAATTTGCTTGGTTTTGCCACGCTTTAGCGCAAAGGTACCAAGAACAATATAGGCCACGAGTAAAACAATCTTAATTCCTACCCAAGCTGCAACCCACGGGTATTGACCGCTCATCACTACCAGAGTTATGGCGCTGATAAGAAGTGTTGTGTCTACAATATGAGGAAGCACCTTCACGAGCTTCTTCTGCAACATCGCAGACTCAGTCATCATCCACGCGCCACGAACACAAAAGCCTATAGTGGTTAGCATAGCGAAGGCCAAGTGAATATTTTTAATTAGTACGTAGCTCATGATTTAATTCCAATGCATGTCCAAAACCGAAGTGTAACTTGGTTTAACTCTGCATTCGAGCAAGATCAACGGGTAAGCCAAATTTATAAGATAGGACCGGATCATCCATCACGATTACTGGGCCTGATTGGATAAAGCGCCAAGCTTAAGCCGGCGCTCATCGCACTAAACTCCGTCCAGAGCGCATTAACTGCCTTTGGCTTCTTTTGCCATTCACTAGCCCAGCAAATAGTGCTGTAATGCATGTCAAAGCTTTACCGCATTTTATTTAGGGAGATCCCAATGAATAAAGAGTTAAATCCACTTTCACTGATTAGAAAAGTCACCGGCGTCGTAGCAACAATAGCTGCAACAATTGCGTTGATTTCTGCAACAAGTCTAGTTAATGCCGAAATCGATCAAGTAAAAATAGATGCTGTCAAAGCCGACATGCAAGCCAGAGTTGACGCAGGGAAGCTGTCGGGGGTTGTCATGATGGTCGCCCAAGACGGCGAAGTACTCATGAATGACGCTGTTGGCTTTCAGAATGTCGAAGATCAAGTGCCAATGAGCACTGACAGTATTTTCCGAATTTTTTCGATGACCAAGCCAGTTGTCGGCACGGCCCTTATGATGCTCTACGACGAGGGTAAGTTCACCTTAGACGACGCCCTTGAAAAACACATCCCAGCACTCGCCGGCATGGAAGTCTTCGTATCTCAAAATGACGATGGTTCTTATGTAACCGAGCCTGCTGATCACCCGATGACCGTGCGTGAATTAATGAGCCACACAGGCGGTCTGGTTTATACGCCGCCGCTGTCTCAAGGCCCAATTGCTAATGCCTATGTCGAAGCTGGAATAATGAACCTTCCTAACTACACATTAGCAGAATCTATTCCAAAACTAGGGGGCATACCTCTTAGTTATCAGCCCGGCACGCAGTGGGTCTATAGCATCTCTGTTGACGTTCAGGGCTACCTTGTTGAAGTTTTGACCGGTAAAACTCTTGATGTATTCTTAAAAGAAAGGCTGTTTGACCCGCTGGAAATGACTGACACCGCGTTTTTTGTTAGCGCGGATAACGCCGAGCGGTTTGCGCGTCAATACCGTCCAAAAGCTGATGGCACATTGACACGAACAGACTCCGGGATATTTTTGAAAAAGCCAAAGTTTTTGTCTGGCGGTGGCGGTCTAACTTCAACAGCCGCTGATTACATGCAGTTTGCTCAGATGCAGTTAAACATGGGCATGCATAACGGCAAGCGCTTAGTCTCTGAAGAAGCAATTCAACTAATGCGTAGCAATCAATTGCCGGAAGCAGTTTCTGGCATCTCCCAACTTTATCCTGGCAACGTGTTTGGACTGGATTTCGCAATCGTTAATGATTCAGCCGCGTATCAAGGTGCGCCAGTTGGCACACATTGGTGGTGGGGAATCGCCGGCTCATGGTTTTGGATCGATCCAGTCGAAAATGTCGTGTTTATTGGCATGATTCAAAACGATGACATTTTGTATTCTCTTCAAACTCATGGCGCTGCCCGATCTGCCATATACGGCGAATGATCTAAACACGCCTGTTTTTTAACTCGGGGTTAGCAATCATGCAGCCCCGAATTTTTCATTAACCCTCTTATTACTATCCCCGTATCAGTCCCTGAGCACTGCATTATTGTTGAACCCGCAAAGTGCTATTCTCAAAGCCATGAAATGCAATCTTCAACGCCGTTAAGAATTGATTTGAGTCCCTCCCGCTCAAAACTCAAGGGCTATCGGCCAGAATATAATAGCGTTATTATTGCAACACCTACGAATCGAGCCTGTTTTAGAGCACACTACATATGAAGCCCTTTCAGGGCGCTAAACAGTATTCTGCGATGGCTTCAATTTGCTTATTAATTGTAAGCTTTAATGCAAAGCTAGCTGCTGTGTAGCCTGATCAGCTTCAACAGTACGACCTTGGCACATTAGAGCACAGCGTAGTTGAGCACTCGCCGTATCTAGGCATATCTACACAGCTGGCCGTATGGGAAAACGGTGTAGTAAGACTGGCCTATAATCATAGCGGCGCGAGCCCAAGCAAACAACGCTTAGCCCTGCCGACTTACGATTATTGATGAATAACCTCACGTAGATAAGCAATAGCCTCTGACACTGTGCCGCCGTCTACATCGACAATTTTATTAGCTTCGCGCATTGTGTCATCTGACACCTTACCAACCAAAGCTTGCAAGGTTCGCACGAATTTCTGATTCTTAGAGGCCATTGGAGACACAATCAGAAAACCATCGTATGGAAGTAATGCACCGCGCGGGTCAGCCAACATAACAAGGTCGTAAGCGGCAATGCGGCCATCAGTAGAGTATGCAGTTATAACATCTACCTGCCCATTACTTACCGCGGTATACATTAAGGTGGTATCGAAAGTTAGCTTTTCAGTAAAATCAATTGAATAGGCATCGCGCACGGCTACCCATTCAGGCCGCCCGAAAAATTCTAAGTCGCCACCAGCAATCAATTGAGCTGCAATAGGCACCAAATCTTCGATTGAGTTGACACCTAATTCAGCAGCTCTGGCTTTTGTCATCGCGAAACCATAGAGGTTCTTGAATCCCATGGCACCAATATTACTGACATCGTTGGTTTCTTGAATATAGTCAGAGACCTGTTCAAGCACTGCAGCCCTGCCAGGGTTATCAGATCTCCCCATCACGGTAGCCCAGACTGTTCCGCTGTATTCGAGATAGGCATCGATACTGCCGTCACTAACCGCTTCGTAGGCAACAGAAGTACCCATGCCCAATCGAAGATCGACAGTAAAGCCAACACTTTCTAACTCGGCCGCGAGCAAACCGGACATAATATATTGTTCGGTAAAGCCTTTGCCTCCAATGATAAAATCAGCCTTTGGTTTAGGCCACAGCGCGTACGCTGAAAAAGAAAACCCCACCACCGAGGCCACTATTACAGCAAGTTTAATTTGCCCGTACCTCTTGGAAGGCCGACCCTTGGTTTTGTTTTCAAACAGCCATTGGATCCCCGCGATAAACCAATCAAGTGACACCGCAAGTGATGCAGACGCCAATGACCCGACGGTGACCGCAACAAGGTTGCGTGTTTGCAGGCCAGTAAATATATAGTTACCGAAACTAGTGGCGCCCACCAAGGTCGAAAGTGTTGCTAGGCCCACCGTCCAAACAGCAGCGGTACGAATCCCAGCAATGATGACAGGCATCGCCAGTGGGATTCTTACTTTGATTAGGATTTGCGTTGAAGACATGCCAATACCCTGCGCAGCCTCTACCACTTCTGCCGGAACAGTCTCTAAGCCGGTAACCGTGTTGCGTACAATGGGCAACATAGAATAAAGCGTTAGGGCTATTATCGCTGGCAAGAAGCCAATCTCACCACCCAACATTGCCACCACCAGGGCTAAGATCGCAACGCTAGGAATTGTCTGGATAATGCTGATAATCGAAAGTAGAGGTTGTTTCGCTTTCGCTGATTGGGTGGCTATAATTCCCAACGGGACGCTTACAACGATTCCAAAAAACAGCGCAACTAAGGTGAGCGCCAAGTGACCCTGAAAATAAACAGGCAATAGTTGCAGCTGGTCCTGCAAATTAGTGTCCATTAAGTACTCACTTTCTAGTCTGCGCATTAGCAGAGCGCATTAGACGTTCAAGACTATCAGCGCGGCGCCTAGGAGTGTCCACCAAGTCTTTTACATACTCATGCTGCGGGTTTCGTATAAGCTGTGCTGGAGTATCAATTTGAAGAATTCGCCCGTCTTTCATTACAGCGATGCGATCAGCCATCAAAAGGGCTTCTGTCATATCGTGAGTAACCATAATCACAGTCAGGTTCAATTGCGTTTGAATACGTTTGAATTCCTCTTGCAGAACAGCCCGGTTAATCGGGTCCAGGGCACCAAAGGGCTCGTCCATTAACACCACTTCTGGTTTTGCGGCTAATGCCCTTGCTACCCCTACACGCTGTTGCTGGCCACCGGATAATTGATCTGGCATACGATCGGCAAATTCAGCATAGGGTAGACCAACAAGTTCAAGTGTTTCCTTGCAGCGCCTAACGATTCCGTCCTTACTCCAATTGAGCAGCTGTGGCACGGCGGCTACATTTTCAGCAACGCTATGATGGGGAAACAGACCAATACCTTGAAAAACATAGCCGATATTTCTCCTTAGTGATTCAGGGTTCTGATCGAGAATATTTTCGCCGTTAACGATGATTGTGCCGCCGCTTGGCTCTTCTAGGCGGTTTATCATTTTTAAAGTGGTGGTTTTACCGCTTCCTGATTCACCGATAAGTCCAAGTAGCTCACCTTTACTCACCGTAAATGAAGTATCAGCTACAGCGAAGCTGCGGCCACCATCGAAAGATTTTTGAATGCTATTGAGTTCAATCATGTGTGACGCAGTCTAACAAGGCGCGAGGAACACCGCCAATCTGAGCCAACCTGCTCTAAACAGCTGATAAACTCAGACTTTGTTTTATAGAGTTTTACGCCTGTGGTACGTTAAAAGACTGTGCCACTATTTTTAGAGGAGGCGAAGCTTTTTTGAAGAGACGGAGTGTTTTACAAGAGGCGAAAGCAATAGCCAAAACAATAACGCAGACGACAATGAATATGTGACCACCAGCACGCCTTTTCTTTGCGGGTGTGGGCTTGGGTAAGCCAATCATCAATATTAACTAGGACCGAGAGATGGAAAAGCCAATGGCAAAGAAAGACTTTCAAGCGTTTGATCTTGAATACTGTCAGTCAATTTGGGAACAGAAAGTAGAGATAAATCTGACCGAAAGCGGCGTTCACCCCGTAACTCTTTCCGAGCTAATTGGTGATGATACCAATCTTCAGGAAAAGCTTCTCTCTTTAGAGATCAACTACCCTCATGTAAACGGCATCCCTTTGCTTCGAGAGCGCATTGCGTCTCTATATGACAACGCAAACACTGAGAATGTTTTGGTTACCGTGGGGGCCGCAGAGGCGAATCAGATCACGATACAAACGCTTATTCAGGCAGGTGATGAAATCGCAACAGTTACCCCCACCTACAAGCAAGTCTGGGGTATAGCCGAGAACTTAGGCGCAATTGTTAAACCCTTCTTTCTAGACCCTGAAAACAATTGGGCATTGGACATCGAACACTTAAATGAGCAGGTTAGTGATAAAACTAAAGTCATCGCCGTGGTAAACCCAAACAACCCAACTGGCCATATCTTTACCGAAGCAGAGATGGACGCCATCGTTGCTGCCGCTGATCGAGTTGGCGCGTGGATTCTGGCAGACGAAGTTTATCGCGGAGCCGAACGAGAACAGATAGGCGAAACCGCCTCTTTTTTTGGACGCTATGAAAAAGTCATCGCAATAGGATCAATGAGTAAAGCCTATGGCCTACCGGGCCTTAGAGTTGGCTGGATTGCAGGCCCTCCTGACATGGTGGAAGACATTTGGCGGCGACACGAATACTCGACTATTACCGCTACAATGCTAAGCAACCACCTCGCAGCCCACGCGCTTTCTGCCGATGTTCGCCCACGCTTAATCGAACGCGCGCGTCAGTATATTAGAGGCGGCTATCCTGTTCTTCAGCAGTGGATGGATTCCCAATCTGGCCTATTTAGCTACACGCCGCCACAGGCATCTGCAGTAACTTTTATTCGCTATAACCTAGATATTAACTCAACCGATCTAATGCATAAGCTCATTGAAGAAACTGGCGTATTTGTCGCCGCAGGGGACTCCTTTGGAATGGATAAACATCTGCGCATAGCCTTTGGGCAAAACAAGTCAGTGTTGGAAGATGCCTTTGCTCGGATAGAAGGTGTGCTTAAACGACTTTAAAGAGAACAGTATTGGGGTTAGGCCAAAATCTAAATTAGAAAATGGCTAAAACAAATAAAAAGATAAGAAGAGAAATAGATAGGAATTAATATGGCGCGCTGTTTGGCGCCGCATCTGACTCTACGTCATCCCTGCCAGAAGCATCTCTACCTCTTCTCAATGCCTCAGAGGCTCTTTCTGACAAGCCTCCATCTAGACCGACTGTGACAAAACGAAAGCCCTCTTGCAGACGCCGCTCAACAGTATTTTGGTTTGTTGTGATTGCACATGCCACCGCATTTTTTAGACAGCTTTCAAGCACTACCTGAATTGCCGCCTCAACCTCTGGCGCTGCCGCACTGGCGTAGCCCATATCTGCACTTAAATCAGAAGGCCCGATAAAAATAACACCTACTCCCGGGACCGATAAAATATCATCGATATTTTCAACGCCCTGCTCTGTTTCGATTTGAATCACCGCAAGTAATTCACCTGCTAAATCGAGCGGCCACACATCAGCTTTTGCATAATAATCCGTCACTCCCCAGTACCAAATTGCGTTGGATGGATTTCGCCCGCGCAGTCCATTAGGTTCGTAGTCTTGAACACCGTTGAGCTGAGGATAACGTGTAGCACGAACCGCTAATTCAGCTTCCTCCCGAGTGCTTATAGAAGGATACATGACTCCAAAAGCACCAACGTCTAGTACCTGCTTGGCTTGTGCTAAAAAATCTTCCTTGCCCGTTGCCGGAATCCTTACTATTGGAATCACATCCGGCTGTAGATTGCCTTTCTCAGCGATCGTTTTTTTATCAGTCATACCGAGAAGAAACAGACGAAGTTTCTCTACGTCAAACGGTGCATGCTCCATGTCAATGATGACAAAATCCAAACCCGATCTTGATAAAGATCGGGCATTGTTCAACGAGTAATCAAAAGACAGCAACCCAAACGCTGGCGAATCATTCTCCAGCAGTTCGATTGCTTTGTTCAGACGAACAGATGAGTCTTGAGCAAGACTACTAAGCCCAATGCTGGTTATGCCAACTGCCAGCACAAATCTAGTGAGTAAGTTCATCAGGGAGCTCTACTCGGCTACCCAAGGAGGCTGAATAAGCAGCGCCGGATCTGCATCGTCTTTAGGTACAAATTTCTGCGAGCGACCGTACTGATTATCACCTCCATAGAGGCTGCCTTCAGAGTCCACTGAAAAAGTATGCACTTCTATATAGCCGTCCGGCAGCTCACGAGGCACTAACCAGGTGTAAAGGTAGTTACCTTCAAAATCCAAGTTAATGAACCGCAATGGGCCAAGATCAGTAATCCAAATGCTGTCGTCGTTGACGATAATATCCAGTGGCAAAGTAAATCCATCCCACACGTCGACAAATTCCATTACCGCCGGGTCGTCAGTCGTTCTAAACACGTTGATTCGCCCGCCCAGTCGATCCAGACCAAAAATCAAACCGTCAGGACCGACACCTAAAGCGTGAATCCCATCAAACTGACCCGGCCCTTCACCAAAGCCACCAAACTCACCTATATAGTTTAGGTCGTTATCCATAATCATAATGCGATGATTGTCTAAACCATCGGCAATCAAAATTCGGCCATCAGGCAGAAACGCTACATCTTGAGGGCGGGCGAAATGGTTCTCGTCGGTTCCTGGCACAAGCTTTTCGCCGAGTGTTAGCAGTAATTCACTGCCGTCATTTGAAAACACATAGATTTGGTGAAAGGTTTCATTGATAACCCAAACACGGCTTTCAGGATCATACGGACTAATTCTCACCCTATGAGGGCCGGGGCCGTCAGAGTCTTCACATAAATAGTCCCATTGATTCCAGATTTCTTGCACTTCTCCATCACCGTTAACGGTATACAGGCAATTTTGCCATGTTCGGCGCGTCGTATCGCGAAGCACGTTCAGACCCATGTCGCCCGCAAAGCCGAGGAAATCTTCAGGAATTGGATAAGGCAGAACCGTCTCACCTCGTTGAGCAATAATAATGCGATCAGGAGATTCCGCCCATACCCCAGAATTCCCACCGAAGGCAAAGCCTGGCTCAGCAAACGGGCTGTGCCAAAGGGACACTATGTCATAAGGACTTTCGCCGATGGGGCCGCGTGCATTGCCCTGCTGAGCTAGCACGGCGGTAGAAAATAGCCCGCAAGCCGATAGAAGGGTAAACGCGCTGATTACTTGAATTAGTCTAGGTATTTTTAATGTCATGATGAGCCTCTTATAGTTCGAACTCTAGCAGTTCTACTCCAATTAGAGGGTAAGCGTGGCCCAGATGCAAGAGCCTGTTGCAAACAGAAACATGTTGGAAATATTTGAGCTTATGAGGGAGAGAAACTACCGCCGTTAAAGACCAGCAGTTGCCATTAATACCGTCCCTGCTCAAGATAAACTAAAGCTTCCTTTTTGATTTGACTGCTATGTGTTGACTGTACTTTAAGTGTTTGGCTCGCCGGCTTTATTTCTCATATAAGAATGCCACAAATAGACTTCTGTAATAATAAAACCAATAATAAAGGTTGGTGCCCGCGTAATTCCTATAATGGGCGAAGCGGCTAAAAATTCTGACGGTAGCGACGACCCGGCCAATTCGGTGTAATAAATGATCAAAATGGACATGGCATAGTATCTTGCTAAAAACATTAAAGAGGCAAGAAAATAGAGCACAGAGATTGAGAGGGTTATTGAATGGTTGAAATGCTCTTTACCTATATAGGAACTAATTAATACGGCGAACGACGCTGACATCCAATAGTTAAAAAGCGAGTCCATCTGACCCGTCACGCTAATAATCAGATCGGCAATCTCAAATGTGGACATAATTTGATTCATATAGTTGAGAATTTTCTCATTAATTCATGCTTAGGATATTTGAACATATAACGCTATTGCTAATAGGTCTGCACTAGCGCATCTTTTTAATTTTGTTGCTATCTACCTTTCATATCTTGATCTTGCAGCATTTTCTTTTTGGTTTGATTATTACCTTTTGGCCATAGTCCAAATGTACTAGGTTGATGGAATTGCGCAGATTGATAAGAGATACTTTAATCACTTATCCAGGTTCAAATGACATCATCAAAACGCAAGAACAAAACATATACGAAGCAGTTTAAAGAAGAAACAATCGCACTGCTTACAGAGCAAGATTATACCGTTATCGAAGCTTCTTAGGCTACATAAGTGCTAACGAGTACGAAAAATCTCAAATTAATATGTGCAATTAAACCAACCTAGAACAAGTGCTTTAAAAGATAAAACATGGATCTATATTTTTCCCTCCAACAAACTATTCCATCATCCATTAACTGGAGATATTTGTCGCCATCATTTGCATCCAACAGCTGTTCGCAAATTTCTCAATGTTGCCGTTGCATCGGCCGACATGAAAAACAAGCGGGTACCACTCGCACCTTTAGGCATTCCTTTGCTACGCACATGCTGGCAAAAGGGGCTGATCTTCGAACTGTGCAAGAGCTGTTGGGGCATAATGATGTTTCTACGACCCAAATTTATACACATGTCTTAGTTGGGATTACGCAGAAACCAGTAGTCCACTCGATAGTACGTAATTGTCGATAGAGATGAGGGGGCGTATATATAAATTGCATTACGTTGAAGCTTGCCGCAAGTAGCCATACCTAAAGATCAGTTGCTATAGCGGCAGTTGAATCGGCCAGCCTAGCCAGGCGGAGCAGACTCAGATGCTCGACCGGCCTCAACGCTTGCAAGTTCTGACATTTTCAACACCGAGCTATGCATTGCCTCTAATGTAAGTTGAAATCGCTTGGCGTCCTCCGTGCCTATCTCTTTTGCGATAGCTGCACAATTCAATTCTCTGATTAGGTCGAGCATTCTGTCGCCCTCGTCGCGAAGGCTAGTGTACCTGCGCTGGTTTGGGACAAATTTTGCTGATAGCCCCCAACGTCCTGCTTCCATCAATAATATACCGATAAGTGCAATTGGCACCTGTGCCCGCACGCCCAAACTGGTTCCTAGAATAATCGCGCTAACAACCACTGCGATTCCAACAGCGGTGAGAGCCAAATCAATATTTCGGCGTATGTTTTTTTTCAAACTGGTCTCTCCCAACAAAAGTTAGCGGCGCAAGAAATCATCAATCCCCGCATTTGATTAGCGGCATAGCGTGCTTTTAATTTAACCCACCCCTCATCTATCTCCCATCGACCTCCCACCTCCACCTACCTCTGGCTGGTGTTATTCCAACGGCAAGGATATCTTGAGTTCTGCTAATATCAGCAGGCTGCGATCCAAATCCTTTCCAGCCCACTCTAACAATGTGCTGGCATTTGGAGAAACCCGGTCGTTAAAAACGACTTCACCGTTGGCTATGACGGTAATATTTTCATCAAAATTTACCTCGTCAGGATTTAGCAACAGCGTAAATTCAGCAGTGCCATCTGCAGACACGGTAAAGCTGTTGTCTTCTCTAGTCACAGCCATAATCGCCGGTGATCCACGCTTAGATCTCTTATTAACTACCAGCCAATGGTTTCGGTTATAGCGATCTGTGCGGTCTGCTACCCATTCAAGATGATCCGGAAAAGGGTCTCTAGGGTTCTCCGCCTTAAATGCCTCTATCAGCGGGGCCTCTTCCGGCAACCAATTAGTATTGTGGCCACCGTCTTTAATTATTTTAAAAGTATGACTGACCCCAGCTTCTGCCAGCAGCGCAATAAAGGGCTTTACTGATTCGGCAGGATAAAGCCGATCCACTTCGCCGTTGACGATATACAGAGGTTTATTGATCAGATTTTCAAAGAACAAACGATAGCCGCCGCCGCTGTTGGCATTACGAAGCACTCCGGGATGACCGATATAGGGCAGAAACGAAGCCCACTGCGTTGGCTGTTTAAAGGCGAAAAAATAAGCTCCCGTGCCGCCATCTGACACGCCGGTTAAACTGACGTGATTTTCGTCTACATTGTAATTTTGCTTAAGCAAATTGAGCAAGGCAGGCAGGTTGTCCGCCTGCATTGACTGCCACCAGTAAGCGTCCTTCCAAGCCGCTGGCACTACTAAGATTCGATCCTCTTTCTTCAGGCTATCGTAGCCACGTCGCCACAATGTCTCTCCTGTCTCCCATTCAGAGCGGCCTACTCCGCCATGGAGCATAAACTCCACCGGGTAAGACTGCGCTGCATCATAGGACTCTGGAATCAAAAAGGCGTAAGGAAAACGAGTGCCGTCATCACTGAATCGCTCGTGGGCAAGTTCACCCACTGGAACAGATGCATCGTACCTGGGGCCTTTTTGCATCCACTCATAGAGAGCCTGCACATCCGGCGCAGCGGCTATCAAGGCATCAGCGCTAGTCTCTCGAGCAGCAGATGTTGAGGCCTGCCAAAAATCAGTAACCAGTTGCTGAGGGTCTGACGTGCTATCTTGAGCACTCAATGCCGCGCCAACTATTGAAACCGTGATTAGCAGCGCTGTATTCCAAATTTGCTTATACATAGTGTTTACCTTGTGTCAGTTTAATAGAGCTGACCCATCAAACGAGGATAAAAGTCTATAGATCGATTCTCCAACTCGACAAGCCCCAATAAACAGAATATCCAATGGCATTCAACTAGTTTAAAATGATTCATTCTTCAGTTTTGCGATGACATCGTCAGATCTTCGCATAGTTTCCATACTTTACTCGTATAAAAACCATGATAGTAAGCGTCAACAACGCAGTTCTACTCAAACGTCCAAAATCAGCCCTTGCCTGGAGAAGTTGGCGGGGGGGGCTTGCTGTGTGTTTTTTGTGCAGCACGTGGCTCTCATTTGCCTCCGCGCAAGGGGGCCAGGAGGATCAAGATAGACGGGGACTTCAAGGCACAGGCGATCTACCCTTCTTGGATTTAGAGACACCCCTGCGAATGAATTTCGAAGGCTCTTGGGAGAAAGATTTTCGCCGCAGCGACAGCTGGCAAGACGAGCTTAACCGGATGATGCAAATAAGGCAGGAACGGGCCGGCAACCAGCGCTCCGGCGCCAGTACAGGCGGCGGGCCGGCAATATCCATAGGCAATATTAATCTCAATAGTAGCCGCCGGGGTTCAAGTGTTATTGACCTTGCTAGACTAGCCGAATTTATAAGCCGCCAAACGCGTCTAACAATTATCCAGGACCGCTATCAGGTAAGAATTGAAAGAGAGGGTGAGGCACCACTTGTTTGCGGCGTTGAGCATGGCAGCCAAGAGGTGTTTACCAGCGTTCATGGGTCAGAGGTTTGCAGTTGGGAAAACCAACGTTTGCTGTTTGTTGTCACTCTACCAGGGGGCATAACTATCACACATCGTTTTACGGTATCTTCAGATAGAGAGCTACTACAGATGGTAACCGGTATTAGAAGCAAAGGTTCTGCCCCATTTAATCTAAGACAGGCATTTAATCGATATGATGCGGCACCGGACCAATATAATTGCATTCAAACCCTGAGCCGCGGCAATGTCTGCAGTCAAAGAACCGAGTTGGAATAACAAGTTAATATGGCGTTGTTTAGTAAATTTTTTCCAAAATACATTGCGCTCGGCATTACCATTGTCTTTTTGAGCTCCTGTGCTCAATCTCCACCGCCGCCTCCGGTGGTCATTTTGATGCCGTCCGTAGGATCCGTCGAACTACTCGTCACAAATCAAGCGCCTTCGGAATCGGTTCAGTTAGAAATTGGAATTCAAGTTTTTGATAACAGGTTGGACGCCGAAGACCGCGAGCGTTTTGAAGACTGGGTATACTCAGAGATTCGTGAAAATGAAGTTAACTACCTTCCCTATGTGTTAAGAAACACCCTGTTAGAGACCAATCACTGGGGAGCTGTCAGAGTCTTGCCTCAGCCAGACCCCTCTGTGGATATTCAAATTGAAGGCACCGTTTTGCATTCTGACGGCGACCGATTAGAAATAGACATTGTAGCCACCGATAGCGCAGGGCGTCAGTGGCTTAATAAAACCTATGCTGACACTACCGTGTCAGCCGACTTTCCCGACTCGACTCGATTCACCACAGGTAACCCTTTTAATCCCAACGGCTTTGTCGATCCCTTTCAGGATATCTATGACCAAATCGCCAATGATTTATTGCTGACCCGTGAGTTAATGGCTAGCACCGAACTCGTCAATATAAAGCGAGTATCTCAAATGGTCTATGCAAGTGATTTGTCACCAGAAACATTTGCCCACACCCTCACAACCGATGAACAGGGTTTGCTAACTGTTACGAGCCTTTTATCCGAGACCGACCCTATGTTGGAACGACTCGAAAGTATGCGGGACAGGCATCTGGTTTTTATTGACACGGTTGATGAGTATTACGAGGCTCTATATACCGAAATGCAACCGTCTTATGTTATCTGGCGCCGATACTCTCACGACCAAATTGACGAGACGCAAAGGCTCGCGTCGCGCGCTGAAGACTATGATCTAGACGATTACGGAACGTCGAGTTCATTTGTGTCCCTTACTCAACGCTACGATCGTTATCGCTGGAGCAAAATTTATGAACAAGAATTTCGTGAACTCGCCGCTGGTTTTAATAAAGAATTAGCGCCCGCTATTCTAAATTTAAGCGAGCAAGTTAATGGCGTAAGCGGAACAATGGAAGAGCAGTACGTGCAGTGGCGCCGAATTTTGCAAGCTTTGTTCAGACTAGAGACCGAAGAAATGTAGTTCCAGTGCGCCCCACCCCAAAAGAGCGGGGATTTACTAAGTTTTGCTTCAAAAACCTGTTTTAATTGAATCCAATTACTGTAATCTGACAACTCATTCAAAATGGCTGAGTTAATTATGTCCGAATCTATAGCTGGATCACCCACTGGCAAAACCGCCATCATTGCTATCTCAGCTGCGGCCGCGCTCGTCATCCTTTTGGCACTCGGGTTTACTCTCTATAGTGCCATCTGCCCTTGCGAGCGTACCCCAGGCGGTTTTCTGTTTGGCGCTATAGCAACAGAGCCTGTGAATGACTGGAATTTCGCAAACTCAGAGCCTCTATGTCAGCTGCAAATTTACGCAGGTGTTCGCCCCCATTCCATTAACTTGAATTGCATGTCGACCCCGCAGGGTGAATTGTTTCTTAGCTGTTCTGTTTGCACGCAAAAATATTGGGCAAAACAAGTTCAAGCCAATGAGCCCGCAAGGCTGCGTCTAAATGGCATTGTATACCCAGTGATTTTGAATAGAGAAACCGATCCTGCTCGAATGGATACTGCATGGAGCTCAAGAGTTACGAAGCTGCAGACATTTGGTGGCGGGGCTATTAACCCCACCCCAGAGCCTTCCGCGCCACGACCTGAACATTGGTGGACGTTTCACGTTGCATCAGCCACATAGCTAAAGTCTTTACTCAATCTAAACTACGCTGCGCTCTTAAAAAAAGTGCTGGGTAACAATCGCCCTATGTGACTAAAAACTTTAGTAGCTACAAATCGTAAGCAATTCTCGCCCCAAGCAACTAGAGCTCTCTAACTAATAAAGCCCTGATAAAACTCTCCTTCATGTGTTGGCACTTCCTAACAGTTAAGCAAAACTACTCTGCCGCTGGCTTTAATTCTGTTTCGCTCTTTTGCAAAGTCTCCAATATTCTAGACACCGCTTCTGGCGACCCGGTGTTGCGCGCAAGCAAATTATAAACTACCGGCACCACAAACAAAGTTGTAATGGTGGTCATTAGCACGCCAGAGAAGATTACTGTTCCCAACAAAATGCGGCTTTCCGATCCAGCACCGGTTGCAAATATTAGCGGTATCGCACCCATCAATGTTGATATCGCTGTCATTAGTACCGGGCGCAAGCGAAGGTCGCACGCCTCTATTAGGGCCTGACTAAATTCAAGCCCTTCGTCGCGCAGCTGATTAGCAAACTCAACAATAAGAATACCGTTCTTACTGGCAATGCCGACCAGAATTACCAAGCCTATATTTGAATAAATATTCAATGAGCTGTCTGTCAGCAGCAGGCCGATTAAGGCCCCTAATATAGCCAGCGGTACGGTGGTCATAATAATCAGTGGATGAACAAAGCTCTCAAACTGTGCCGCTAACACCAAAAACACTACCAACAGCGCTAATAGGAATATAGTGGTGATTCCTCCTGAAGTGTTCTTTAGATCTAAAGACTCTCCCTTGTAATCAATTTGCGCATATTCAGGCAATTCGGTGGCAACCACGTTCTCTAAGAACGCCAGCGCAGAATCCAACTCGGCTCCAGGCACTAGCCCCGCGGAGATAGTAATTGATCGGATTCGGTTGTACCGACGCAGTGATGTTGGACCGGCAGTGTTTTCGACACTAATCACATTAGATAGGGGGATAAGCTGACCGGAGGTATCTGAGCGCACATAAATATTGGTCAGATCATCCGGACTAGCACGCTGCTCTGCTTCTGCTTGCAAGATAACATCGTATTCTTCACCCGCACTGGCAAATGTAGTCACACGGCTTTCGCTCATCATTGCTTGCAGCGTGCGGCCAATTGACTGGATAGACACGCCTACATCCGCGGCCCGAATTTTATCCACCGTGATTGAAAGGCTAGGCTTGGTTTCGTTAAAGTCAGAGTCAATACGAGTAAACATTCCGCTTTCACGCGCTCGTTCCATCAGCAAGTCTCGCCACTGTACTAACTCGTCATAATTGCGGCCGCCGATAACAAATTGAACCGGATCTCCGCCTCCACCACGGCCAAGGCCTGAACGCATAAACATAAATGCTCTTATTCCTGGTATCTCTGCCCACTTCTTATTCAATTCACTCATGACTTCAGAGGTTTGCTTTGTTCTGTCTTCCCATGAAGGCAGGGAGATAATAGTCATGCCGCTGTTAACGCCTCCGCCTCCGCCCCAGCCCGGAGTCATCGTCACGATATTTGAAACTTCGCCATCGTCAACGTATTCCATCACTGAATCTTGGATAGCGTTTACCTGCTCTTCCATGTAGCTCAGGTTAGCGCCTTCGGGGCCCGCTATACGCGCAAAGATCACACCTTGATCTTCTGAGGGTGCAAACGCTGATGGCAGCTGTTGAAACAGCATAAGGATTGCTGCCATCACTAATACAAGCGAACTGGCAACCACCCAACTATATCGAAGGCATTTTGTAAGGGCTTCATGATAACCACGCTGAAGCCAGCGAAAGAAAACATCAACGCGGTGAGTCATCCAGCTTTCATGAGCGTGGTTGTTCAGTAGTTTAGAGCTCATCATTGGCGTTAAAGAAAGCGCTAATATGCTGGATATAACCACAGCGCCACATATCGTGACCGCCAACTCATAGAACAAAATACCAAGATTACCTTCTAAGAATACCACCGGTACAAATACCGCAATGAGAACAGCAGTGGTCGCAATAACCGCAAACGCAACCTGTCGTGATCCGTTATAGGCTGCCAGCAAAGGGGGTTCTCCCCCCTCCACACGGCGCTGAACATTCTCCAGAACCACAATCGAATCATCAACAACCAGACCAACGCACAGAACAAGACCGAGTAAAGTAATGAGATTTATAGAGAGCCCGAACGCTGACAAAACAATGAATGTCGACATCAAACAAACCGGAATTGTAACAACGGGGATTAGCATCACTCGCATGGAGCCAAGAAACATGTAGATAACTAAACTAACCAACCCCATCGTCATAAAGATGGTTGTGTAGACAGACGATATAGCATTCTCAATAAATTCTGCGTCACTAGAAGACACTACCAAATCCATATGGCCAGGCAACGTGGGTTTGATCTTTTCTGCTAAGGCCTCGGTGCTTCTAAGAACTTGCAAACTATTGGCTGTAGATTGTTTAACAATTCCAAGGCCCACCGCCTCTACACCATTACCTTTATAAATAGATCGCTCGTTTGCTGACCCCAATTCAACTCGCGCCACTTCGCCTAAGGTAACTAAAAAATTATTCTCTCCTCGCGCTATAACTAAGCGAGAAAAATCATCGGCGGTTTGAAATATTCTTTCAACGCGCACCGCAAATTCCATATCGGTAGATTCAATCCGGCCAGCGGGAAGTTCGACGTTTTCGCGTCGCAGAGCATTTTCAACGTCGGTTACAGTCAGTCCGCGAGCCGCAAGCGCAACTCGGTCTAACCAAACGCGCATCGCGAAACCACCGTTGCCACTTACACTGACGTTGGATACACCATCGAGAACAGCAAACTGGTCGACGATATATCGGTTTGCATAGTCATTGAGTTCTAAATAAGACATCTGGCTACTTACCAGATTAAAATATTGAATAGGTCGAGCGTCGCTGTCTGCTTTAGCGATTTGAGGCGGGTCTACGTCTTCAGGCAGCGAGCGAACAACACGCGATATTTTATCGCGAATATCATTCGCGGCAACTTCAATATTTGTGCCTACCGCAAACTCTACGGATATTCGCGAGCTGCCGTCATTACTGGATGAGTTAATCGCATCAATACCGTCGATACCATTGATCTGGTCTTCTATGATTTCAGTAATTTGAGTTTCTACAATTTGAGCTGATGCACCCGCATAGGTGGTGCTTATCGAAACTATAGGGGGGCTAGTGTCTGGGTATTCACGAAGAGGTAATTCATTGAAAGACATAATGCCAAATGCAACAAGCATTAAACTTAGAACGGTAGCAAAGACTGGCCGTTTTACTGAGATATCTGAAAGAATCATGATTTAGATGCTCAAATTATATTACGTCGATAATTCTAGGTAACTATTCTCTTAGGTTCCTGGAGGGCTTGGCGGGCGGGCCCGCTTATTGCCAGCGGGGGCTGGCTCCCTGCCCTGTGGCTGAACAGTCTGCCCAGGCCTCACGCTGATCGTGCCTTCGCTGACTACTTCTTGTCCTTGTACAAGGCCGGATATAACTTCGACAAAGCCATCTCGACGCCGACCTAATTCTACTTCTGTTCTAGCCACTTTATTCTCACTGTCAACGACAAAAACATGTTGGCGCCCTTGCGACGCGATAACTGACCGTTCAGGAACTACTAACGCTAGTTTTTCATTTAACTCCAAAGACACCGTCATCAGCATCCCTGGGCGAAGCAGTAAGCTGCTGTTATCAATAGTCGCACGTACCGAAACGCCTCGCGTTACCGGATCGATACGCGATCCAACCACGCTCACGGTACCTTCAAATATTTTGTCGTCATAAACGATGCTATTAGATTGAATAATCTGACCGGTTCTGACGTCAGCGAAATACCTTTCAGGGATTGTAAAATCAAGCTTGATGACTGACACGTCGTCTAAAGTGGTGATCACCACGCCTGGGGTAAGCAGCGAACCTTCGCTAATATTTCTGAAGCCTAAATAGCCGCTGAATGGCGCTCGGATCAGGCGATCATCCATCGCAACCAGCACGCCTTCAAAGCGTGCCTTTGCTGTATCCAAATTAGTTCTGGCCTGGTCTTTTTCGTTATCTGCTACTAAATTCTTCGCTGATAGATTTTCGATGCGGTCAAATTGGCGAACGGCATCATCCACCGTTGCCTGGGCTTCTGCCAAGCGGCTTGCCTCATCTGCTTTAACCAGTTCAACCAATATCTGGCCACGTTCTACAAAGTCGCCATCCTCAAAATTCACAGCAAATACCGTTTCAGATACTTTTACCGTCAAATTGACCGATTCATTGGCAACAGACGTGCCAACAGACTCAATTTTATCGGCAACCATCCGCTGCTCAACGCTAGTCAAACCGACCACTGGCACGCCCCCAAAGCCACCCCCAAAGCCACCTCGTCCGGCAGGCTCTTCCGCTACTTTGACGAACACTAAATAAGATAAGACTAAAGCGCCAGCGAGCATGAACAAAAATATCGGGTGTCGAATGATAAACTTCACTTTAGTTTCCTGAGGCCTAAGGCCCTATGGTTTTCAGCCGCTTGCTCGCCTTAATATCAGCGGCTAAACGCAGCCTGCTCCAGTTGTAGGAGCACATTCTAAGGTCGCAGAATGTAAACGTGACGTAAGTTGATCGAATATTGTCAATTTATACGGATTTTACGCGCTTTTTTGTTCATCAGTTCACTCTTAACGCTGGTTTCTATGATGAAGTGCCGCAAAGGCGCGATAAAGAGTAGATAGTTTGGGTGAGATTGAGTGGATATGCCAAGAAACTTCGCTGAATTAAGGGAATCTAGCGCTCTAAACCAGAGCTGAGAGTAAAGATTTTCGAACTGATAGGTCCGCCAAAGTCAAGAACAAGCCATCTGAGTCGGCCTTAGCAACAGCCCGCCTCAGATGGTTTACCTCGTTAAGCTAGATTGTTAGCAAACAGATTAAGCAATCGACTCCAGGCCCGTTCAGCCTGAACTTCGTTATACACCTGAGAATCAGGCGGACACCAACCGTGTAAAGTATCTGTATAGACCTCTATCTCTGCTGACATATCTGCCGCTGCATAGGCGGCCCTTAAAGTCTCTTTTGCCGCAGGGTCGCTAGCATCATCATTGGCAGCAATACAGTGCAGCATTGCTGACTGGGTTTGCGGTATTAGTAAATGCGGGCTGTTTTCTTGATCATTGGCAATACCCCCTCCGTGGAAAGTGCCGCCAGCACCTAATCGATCTGGCACCGCCGCAACTGTGCGCATAACCATTGGCCCGCCCATGCAATAGCCGGTCGTTCCGATGCGCCGTGATGTATCTACAGCACTCTGCTGATCTAGAAAGTCCACCATAGCCCGAGCATCGGTAAAGTGTGTTTCAGCATTAAGATTTCGAGCCATTGGCAACACTATAGCGCGCGTTTCAGGCTGACCAAAACTGGCTCCTTCTCCTACCACCGGTGATTTCGCATCTCTATAAAAAGGATTAACCACCAATACTGAATAACCTGACTGAGCTAAGCGCTTACCCATTTCTCGAAACGCAGGGCGCAGGCCAAGAATGTCTGGCCAGATAATTACAGCCGCATGAGAACCTGACGAAGGGTGAACAAAATAACAATCGGACACGCCATCTGCTGTAGTGACGTTAACGTCAGATTCAGTGACAGATTGGGCATTGGCCACCGGCGGCAACATCATTGCCAAGCCAACTGTGGCTGTCATTCTGTTAAAATCGCGGCGCCCTAACCCTTTTGGCTTGCCTAAAAATTCCTCTACATCTTGCTGCGTATCTTCATCACACATGGCTGTCTCCTGTTGTTGATTATTGTTGATTGGCGTTTTTTAAAGTGTTTCTAATGTCTTCTATAAGTGGTGTTTGGCTGCTCTGAATCGGTTGGACACCATATCCATGAGAGTATTTGCGCTAGCGCCAAATTACATCAGCTGTAGAACAACAATACTCTTTTTAATTCAGTCAATACAGTAGCAGGCCGCTGGGAAAGCCATGGGATTTGCCTGCAACAGGAGTAGTCAGGCCCACAAAAGGAATTTTTACCAACTGTGCAGCCAAGCAGCCGCTTTAACCGAGTTTTGAAATTCTCGATTTAAAGGATTATAACTTCCACTATTTTTGCCAGTAAGGTTAAAGACGGCCTATCAATTTTGCGCTCCAACGAAAACGTTGACAGCAATCTAGGGCAACTTTCTTACGAAGAATTAGCACGCGGTCTCAATGATGCGGTAAAGTTGCTACTTAGCTAAAACACCAAGAAAGACCAAGAGGCAACAATCAGAAATGCCCATTATTTCTCGCCGTCAGTTTAATCAACGACTCATCACCGGCCTATCTGCGTTAGCAATAGCTCCCAAGGCACTTGCACAAGGCCCCGATGTGTTTGCCATAGCAGGAACCGGAACGCCAGGCACGGGAGCTGACTTGGCAAAGGACACTGTTGCTATTCGCACCCCAATCAACAATCCCTACGGTGTTGTAATCGGTCCAGATAAGGCACTGTATTTCTGCGAAGTTGATACCGGCCTTATTCGTAGAATTAGCCTACGCACTAATAAAATTAGTACCATTGCGGGCAACGGTGGCAAGCACTTCGAAGCCGAGTCGCGCAACCCTCTGCAAGCGCCCCTCAATGCGCCACATGAAATTCGCTGGGATGATGAAAATAGTCTCTATGTGGTCGAACGCGATAGCCACTGCGTAAAACGTATTGATGGCAGATCTGGACTGGTTACTACGCTCGCCGGAAACGGACGCGCCGGCTTTGAAGGCGACGAGGGCTCTGCCGTGCTTTCTCAACTCCAAATGCCCCATAGCATTGCTTTCGATTCTAAAGGCAATTTATTGATTTGCGATCTTGGCAATGGCCGTCTGCGCCAGGTCAGTCGTGAAACCGGTTTGATTAAAACTATCGCCGGCACGGGTGAGCAAGGTGAAACACCTACCTCTGGGGCAATGCTTGGCACCCCTCTGCGAGGTCCACGCACTTTGGACACCGATAGAGACGGAAACGCTTTTTTGGTCCTACGTGAAGGCAATGCAATCTATCAGCTCGATTTGGATTCCAATAGCATGGAAAAGATTGCCGGAACTGGGAATCAAGGCTATAGCGGTGATGGCGGTGATGCGCTGTCTGCAACTTTTAATGGGCCTAAGGGCATCGCTTATTCAAGGGCTGACAATAGCCTTTACGTAGCGGACACAGAAAATCACGCTCTTA
This sequence comes from Pseudohongiellaceae bacterium, assembly GCA_047617605.1. Classification (GTDB taxonomy): domain Bacteria; phylum Pseudomonadota; class Gammaproteobacteria; order Pseudomonadales; family Pseudohongiellaceae; genus UBA9145. The sequence goes on from JBLGBJ010000004.1 coordinate 92,457, forward strand.
GAAAAATTGATTTAGGCACAGGCTTAATAGATACCGTATTGGGCACCGGTGAAAAAGGTGATGGTCCCGACGGCCGTCCCTACGACTGCCAACTCAATCGACCACATGGGGTTTGCGTTTTTGAACGAGTCATTTACGTCACCGACTCAGAGAACCATCGTATTCGAGCACTAACCGGCGTCGTGGTTTAAACCGTCGACTTGAACAGCCAGCTTAGAGCACCAACTGCAAAAGGTATCGGCCAAGACAAGAAAAAAGCCCAAATGAAGTTTTGTAAAGCCTGCTAGCGCGATTACTCATAAATGTCATGGTTCGTCCGTCGGCTCGTGCTAACGATAAAATTTCTATCGATGATTTCCATTTTTGATAGGCACCTGAACTGGCAGTGGGTTGATCGGGAAATCTAACCAAGGGTCGAGACCTCCATCGACAGATCACGTGTTCGAAATTTTCTAACAGTCCTCAGAGAATGGTTTAATCTTCATCAAGTTTATGAAAATTACAAAAATCCACGGCAGATTAATCCTCCGACTAAAACCTCTTGATCCTGACCGTAGCGCTTGGGAAGAAAAAAAACTACCATACTTTACGCTCGATTCGGCAGCAAATAACAAAACTCCTTTTGGTCGTTTACGCTATCAGGTAATTGAAAATACAATCCAGAAAATAGTTTTGATATGAAGCAAACTGCTGGAAATACAGTCACTGAAATCTTCGATTTGCACGGCATTTAGAGTTAAGATGAACTCGCCAAGCCCATAGCCACACTAATCAGGAGACAATGATGAGCAACGATCGCGCTAACGAACTTATTAAAGAGCTTATTAAAGAACTAGAACAGGCGACTGCACTTGACGTCGCTACAGTAGAGCAAGCCAAGCTGCTTCAGAATAAGTTCGAAGATATACTAAATCCAGACCTAGATACCTCGGACAACACCATGCTAGATGATGTCATCGCCCTTGAGGCTAGCTTTGCCACTACCCATCCTGTTGCAGAGAAACTTATTCGAGAATTGGTGAACACCTTAAGTCGACTTGGCATCTAATCCTGTAGCGCTCATCACCCTTGAGAATGCAACTCAATCGGGACAGACCCCTCACGAGTCCCGGTCAACATGGTAATAACTGTGTCGCCCCAAGTGTATTTAGTTCGCATCAGCTCATTCACTAAACCGCTTTTCTCGTGGCGCAAGACAGTGGTATACACTTCACGAATACCACTGCGAGTCACTTCAAATTCACCGTTGGCTTCTATGCGACTAAACCAGCCTGTACCATCTGCGCCAACCCTTAAGTATTGAAACCCGTCATCATCTACTACCCACAAGCGAGTCGTTACAGACTTGCCGGCCTCATCGGTAGTGTGGAGTTCGACAACCTCAATTCGTTCAGAGGCGACTTGTATCACCCCTACCGGCAGCAAAATAATCACTAAAAAGACTCCGATGGCCCATTTCAAATATTTCATTGTTTTCACTCCTGCGTATTGAGATAATACTTTATCACTAAACAGTTCGATGTTAAATAGTTTACCGTTAAGCTATTAGGCGCGACGGAATGAGAAAGGTTGCAAGTCATGACAAAGAAACTGAGTAGTTTCGATCAGGAGCCCCGAGCTGAAGCGCTTTTTAACTATTTCAACGAAATTAGCATCATTTCTCAGTTAAGCGGTGCGATGTTTGAAAAAGCGCTGCCACTTGGACTGACCAACGCACAGTTCAGCGTGTTGAATTGGTTTCTCAGAGTCGACAGCGAAGCTACACCAGGGAGACTTGCCACAGCCTTTCAAGTGACCGCAGGAGCCATGACCAATACTTTGCAAAAACTAGCGACTAAGCAACTAATCAAGGTTGAACCTGATCCCCTCAGCGGCCGCAAGAAAAGAGTTACTATCACCGAAAAGGGCCGCCAGCAGCTAGAACACGCAATCATGTCAACCATGCCATTGTTCGCTGAGCTATCGCGACAGTTCGACGCAGCTAAGATTGATAGCCAGCTGCCATTACTTCGAGAGGTTAGAGAAACACTCGATGAAATGCGCGACAAAAAGTGAGATTTGCAGTGATAGATGTAATCGGAAAGAACTAAAAAAATGTAGAGGGGGGGGAAGTTCTAAAAAACGAATGCCCTTACCGACTACGACCTGATAAGAACATCCTCCACACAAGAGGGATAAGCGTGCAGATAGGGCTTGTTACAACTGAACAACATGTTTAGGATCAGCGGTCTTAAGAGCAGTTAAGCTGGATTAGACTGTATTACCTGACTAGTACAACGTCGGTTCGGCGCTATTGGATCACCCTTAACAAAAAACAGTTGAGCAACAACAGGCAAACAGCCCGATTTCTATCCTTTCAATATAGCAACTATCCGTAAATCGATAATTTTAAGAAGACAATTCATGAAAAAACTCTTTAAAGGGCTAGGCATCGGCATCCTTTTCCTCGCCGCGGCGATTGGCCTATTTTTATTCAGTATGCGGTTTAGCGATGGGCCTTTGGAGCTCATCTCCGGCGGGCCTTTCAATACCGGCCAATTAAGCCCCGCTCCATCAGATTGGAGCTTTTTAAAAGAACGCGACACGATCGAGTTTCAAACCCTAGATCCACTGCGCTCAAGAACAGTATGGGTTGCTAGCTATGAGGGACGAATGTTCGTCGTTAGTGGCTATATGAACCAAGGCTATGCTGCAATATGGAAGCAATGGCCTCACTATCTGGAAGATGACAATCGAATAATCGTGCGTGTTGATGGCAAGCTCTATGAACAAAAGCTAGTTCGGATAATGGATGACCCCGCCGTGATTCCCGTCTTAAACGAATTAAGCCGGAAATACTTAGGCGCAGCCATCGTCACTTCAAACGAGCAGGTGACCCAAGGAGATACCTGGATGTTCGAAGTGACTGACAGATAACCGGCGATAAGTAGTTAATAGATAGGTCAATCAGCAGGTAGCCGCCAAGCAGATTAGACAACCGCTAAGCTATCGCTAAAATTACAGTAAATAAATCTTTGTAAGAGTTTTAAGTAAATGAATAGAGTTAAAATTTTCACCGTGGGCGGCACTATTGATAAAATCTACTTTGATGCGAAAAGCACGTATGAGGTGGGGCCCCCAAACATATCCGAGGTGTTAGCAGATCTTAGTTTGAACTTAGAATTCGATGTCACTTCGCTTATGCAAAAAGATAGTTTGGAAATGACAGACGACGATCGAGAAACTGTAAGAAAGGCGATTGCAGAGACCGATGCAACTATGATTGTCATCACCCACGGTACCGATACAATGGTGCAAACAGCGCAATGTTTAAAAGATATTTTGGAAAAGACAATAGTACTAACAGGTGCTCTTGCACCTGCATTGTTTAAATCTTCTGACGCGATTTTTAATATCGGCTGCGCCCTAACCGCTGTTCAAATAAAACAGCCTGGCGCTTATATCGCAATGAACGGTCAGGTTTTTGACTATGACAAAGTTCGCAAAGACGTAGCAAATAATAAATTCAGCTCCCTTTAAACAATAAAAATACTGAGAGTAAATCTATGAGCACTCATCCAGCAAGCAAACGCGGATCAAAACGTTTAACGACTACTCTGTGCATTTCGTTACTGGGTCTTTTGGCGTCTTGTAGCCAAGACGATTCTTCAACTCAGACTGAAGATCATTTAAGCTTTGAAGAAAATTTGCAGATGCAACTTATTGAAGCGCAATCTGGGGATATAATTGAAATTCCGGCTGGGACTCATAACTTTACTCGCAGCCTGTCACTTAACGTATCAGGGGTGACGCTGCGAGGCGCAGGCATTGATGAGACAATATTATCGTTTAAAAACCAAGTCCAAGGCGCCGAAGGTCTGTTAGTTACAGCTGATGACTTCATCATGGAAGACATGGCAATTGAGGACACTATTGGCGACGCACTTAAAATCAACCAGAGCACCAATGTAACCCTTCGAAGAATTCGAACCGAGTGGACTAACGGACCCGATTCAGAGAATGGCGCCTATGGCATCTATCCAGTGCAATCGAAAAATATACTTATCGAAGACTCTGTTGCCATCGGGGCATCCGACGCCGGTATTTACGTTGGCCAATCCAGTCAAATAATTGTTCGTAATTCTCGCGCGCAATACAATGTCGCTGGCATTGAGATAGAAAATTCAACTCACGCTGATGTTTACAACAATATTGCAACCAATAACACTGGCGGAATTCTAGTGTTCGATCTTCCAAACCTACCTATTCAGGGTGGCCAAGCAACTCGTGTTTTTAACAACCTGATTTTTGAAAACAACACGGCGAACTTTGCTCCAATAGGCAATATAGTAGCCAACGTTCCGGCTGGCACCGGACTTATGATTCTTGCCAACGACAATATAGAAATTTTTGAAAATCAATTCACGGACAACGAGAACGTCAATATCATGATCTACAGCTATGTCTTAAGTGGCCGTACAGTTACCGATCCAAGCTATGACGCTTACCCCGAACAAATCTACATTCATGACAATGTCTTTATTGGTGGCGGCACCGCTGCTCACCACTCAATGCTAATACCATTGGCCAAGGCCACCGGCAAGGGTATTCCAAATGTTGTTTGGGGAGGGCTAGTAAAAGAAGGTGGCAGTCGAGATAAGATTGTTTGTTTAGGTGAAAATCCATCAGCGAGCTTCGCAAACTTACATGGTGGAGCAAGCCCAGAAGACGCGAGTTTTGATACCGCTGAGCATCAATGTGTATTGCCACACATTGCTAAGGTTGAATTTAAAATTCCTAGCGGCTAAAGCTAGTTGATTAAACAATGTTCTCTCTCACTGGTCCTGACTATGATATATAGAGATAAATTTACAGGGATAAGTTGACCGACATACGCAAACATCTTGCAACCTTGCGCATTGTGGCTATTTCAGTGATTAGTCTATGGGGGTTATTACCTATAGGTCTAGCTCAAGCCCAGATTAACAATTCTGAATCTAAGCTAAAATCCCTCACTAAGTCCTCTAGCTGGGAACTTGTAAAATCGACTCCCTTACAATTTCCTAGTCATCATCCGCAAGGATTGGTGAAAGTTGACGATCATTTTTTTATGTCCTCAGTTGAGACCACCGAAGCACCTATACGAATAAGCGACCCACTCGCAAGCTTCGAGCGCACCCCTGGTGCTGGCACCGGCCACCTCTTCAAATTTGCACAAGACGGCAGCCTACTTCATGATTTGATTCTCGGTGAAGGCACTATGTATCATCCTGGCGGTATTGATTTCGATGGCGAGTTTATCTGGGTCTCGGTAGCTGAGTATCGCCCAAACAGCCAATCCATTATTTACAAGATAGACCCTGAAACGATGCGTGCGATAGAGGTGTTCAGGTTTTCTGACCATCTGGGCGGAATACTTAAGGACCCCGAGTCTGACACCCTCTATGGTATTAGCTGGGGCTCGCGAAAATTCTATCAGTGGGCTATTAATAGAGATGAAGATGGAAGTATAGAGACGCAGCAGCAGGAATATATTGCTGACTCCGCCGTGATGCAGCCCAACCGCCTCCACTATATAGACTACCAAGACTGTCAATGGCTTGCACCGCACAACATCTTGTGCGGTGGTGTAAACACCTACAGCAATGACGGATTAGATCGATTCAAACTTGGTGGAATTGAACTCCTTGAACTGCCGAGCTTTCGGGTAATCATGCAGTTACCCGTAACGAAAATGACAGACGCCGGCGTAGTGCTGACTCAAAACCCTTTCTACTTTGAAACAAATACCGCACGGGAATACTTTATGCATTTTGTGCCAGAAGATAACTCTTCAACTCTTTTCAGCTATCGAGTCATTCCCTAAAACCAACGTCTTCCACTGGCTATTGTACACTCGCCATTGGTCACCCTCTATTGCTCAAAAACACTCTTGTTTGAACGCGCGATAGTCATTATTTTTTCTTTAAACTCTGGCAGCAGATAACCCTCACTTATAAGCCCATCGGTAGCTTGCTCGTATTGATTTAAGTAGTCCTCAAAAGACTTATATAATCCCGAAATTGTGCTGCGAGAGTCCTCCATCTGATTTGCAATAGCCGGATTAGCAGCAAAAGGAATATAAGCACCAGACAATCTGGCTAGGGATTGCTCCGAACCACTTGTAAGTGACCTTAAGTTCCATGACATAAACGTTGCAAGAGGCACCTGGGTCATCGGCGGCAACAGTGTGCTGACAGGAGAATCATTATTGTCAGCGTTAACAGATGGCACCAATGCTCCGTAGAGGTCGTTACTGAACTTAGGGTGGCGACTGATAATGCGCTCTGACTGCCATAGATCGCCATAGTCAGCGGAGGCAGGTTGATACATCGCACGGGGGTGATTCACGCCTTTCATTTGTCGCCATGCCGATTTATTAATCGCCCCGTCTAGATGAGAAGGCACAAGACTGCCGTCAGCTATCTTGGGGTAGCGAGAAGCAGGCGGTTCAACACCTTGCGAAACCCAGTTATGCATAGCAACAATTAGTGAGTAGGAAAATGGTGCCCACATATTAGGGTTAGGAGGTAGCTGGCCGTTGCTTGCTGCTCGGGGAATACCGTTGCCCGAACCGTGCTGTGACCCGCCAATAGTATAAAAACGCACTTCATCGGGAATAACGGCATCCGCTGTGCCTTCTGGGTTTGTATGTGGCAAAGAACCCGCCCTTACCCAGTATTCGTTAGAGGTTTGCAGATGCATAATTTTTGGCACCGTATTACTGCTTCGTGACTTAGCTAATACACTTCCGGTTCGGCCGGTAAAAGGATCGGTGCTTATCCCGTAGGTGAAGGGAAAATAATCATTGGGATAGAGATGGTTTGAATGCTGGCCATTGGTTCGTGTCGGCATTGCGAAACGATTGTTAAACATCCCATAACCGCCTCCGGCAATCACGGGGATAATACCGTCAAAGACTTTCTGTCCGGAAAGGTCCGCATTAAACCCGTCATAAATAAACTGACGCAGAAGTCTGCCGCTTTGGGAATTTCCCCAAGCAACGGTGTTCTCAATGACAGAAAGATTTAGCGCTTGTAGCTCACTGGCAGTAGCCGCTTTCTGACGAATAAGAGAAACTAAATCTCGAATACCTGCCATCCCCACGCCTGCAAGCACAGGGTCTTGAGCTTCATAGAGCAGTTCATAAATAACTCCCGGCACAAACCCACCTTCTAAAACAAGGCTTACCATAGGCTGAGTGCTGTCCTGGACTTCGGAGACTTTTAGCTCAAACTGAGATCCCTCTATTGGAACACGAGGTTCATTTTGATATTGACGCCGAGTTAAAGTTGCACCGCGCAGCCCGGCATTGGTTGGCCTATAGGCCAAGTGGCGTGCTCCGGCGATATTCACCCTATCCACTGAAGCCCCTACTGTAACCTCATAGCGCACCTGCCCAACAATCGAAGCCGACAGCTCGCTTACAATTGGCGCATGCAGCCGCAGCCGCCCTTCCTCAGAAACAAGTTCGTTGATCCAGCCGGTGGCGAGATAGGTGAATCCCATTTTAGTCAACGGGTGATCTGAGGAGATTTCGGGAGGAAAACGGCTACCACCGCGATTGTTAACATTGTAGAGCAAGGTGCCGTTGGCTACAGCTGCCTCGGGCACAAGAATCCTGAAATCGGTTGAGAACTCAATCAAGCCGCTGCTGTTGAGCGGTGCGTAGGCAATGTCGGTGATTGCTTGATTGGCCTCCGCGGTTGGGTCTAGGACAAAATGCGCTACCCCGGTAATGGAGGTATAGCTTGATTGTGGGCTCGCGCCGGCTAATGTTTCTTGTTCAGTAATTTCTAAACGGGATACGTCGGCGACCAGTGGATTAGTTATAAATATCGCTAAAAAGCTGGCTATCAGAAGAATTGAAGATTTCGTGCCCATAGGTAAACTCGCTTAATTGTTATTTTGGATTAAAAAACGTTATTAGCATTTTGTCAACGCTGTCAATGTGCAGGAAATAGGAAAATCACGGAAGAGCGCACAACTAGCGATATTTTTGCCGAAGCTTGTACTTAATCACCGGCATTAAAGCGGCAAGTACAGAGCCAACCACTAAAAACGCAGCCCCCATCAGAGAGATAATCGTTAAGCGGTCGGAGAACGCATAGCCCGGATCAAAGAAAACAATAACTTTTAATGTTCCAATGGTGAAAAGCGGAGCCAAGGCGAGAACGGCACTAACTTTAGACGCGTCCCAAAGATTAAGAGCCTCGGCAAAGCAGCCATAGGCTATTAACGTATTAATACAACAGAAACCCAATAGCGCCAGCTCAAAACTACTAAGTTGAAACAGCTTTGCCGGTGAAACAAATGGCAACAGCACAACGATAGAAAAGGCATAGATCAGAAATAAAATTTGGACAGATGAAAAACTTTTTAACAACTTCTTTTGTAGCAAGGCATAAACGGTCCATGTGACAGCTGCCACAAAAACAATCAATACGCCGATGGTTTCTTGATTTTCAAAACTGCCGAAAGAAGCAAGTCGGTCGTGGAAAAACAAAATCAATCCAACAATAATCAGTGCTGTGCCTAGCTTTTGAATACCATCGAAAGGCTCTTTGTAAAAAATAACACCACCCAAAATTAAAAATAGGGTAGTTAGCTGAATAACCGCTTCGCTAGTCTCGCCATTCACGTAATTTAGGCTTTGTGAAAATAAAGAATAATTAGCACACAATCCTAATGCTGCAATAATCAATATCCAGCGAACCGAAGGCGCTGCTTTTACGAGATTGGGCAAGTTGCCCTTTACGGCCAACCAAGCTGTCAGCACCAATCCTGCGGCAAAAAAACGGTACCAAACAATGGTGGTTGCATCCATGCCAGCCAACAACTCTTTAAGAGCGATAGGAAGAATTCCCCACAGTCCTGCCGCAACCAGAGACAGAAGAAATCCTGCCACGGGCTTTTGAGATGGGGTTTGAAGAGCAGGAGGGTTCATTACAAAAAAGTCTAAGTTAGGCAAAGCCGTATGCTACCACGGTAAACCAATATAGCCTCTGCCAGACATAGCTTTAGGCAGGATAAGTGAACTTTCTGGCACTGATTAAGAGACCTTAATATGAATGGAAAATCTAGCACTCAGAAACTCCATCTGATCCACTAATACATTATGATTGGACAGGTATAGAAATTCATACGTGTTCGGCACAAAGGGAATCGCAAGCAACTCCATCTTCGCTTCCTCTGGGTTTCTATTTGCTTTGCGGTTATTACAGCGACGACATGAAGTAACCACGTTGGTCCAGATATCCTGGCCTCCTTTGGAAATCGGCTGCACATGGTCTCGAGAAAGGTCTTCCCACAAAAAAGCAACACCACAGTAGAGGCAAATGTTTTTGTCTCGGCGGTAAAGAAATCTATTTTCTAAGGGGGGATCGTAGTGATCTTGATGAACTTTGCCATCGCAGGCAACAATGCTGGGTAACTTGAGGACCGACTGGACCCCACTGCGATTGATGCCCCCGCGGATTTCCATCACTGTATCACCCATAGACCAGATCACTTGATCTTTGACTAAGAGTGTTGCCGTTTCTTCGCGGGTCAACCAGCTAACCGGAACGCCCGCTTTATTCAATCTCAGAATCTTCGTATTCACGCAAAATCACCGGATGACTAAATGAAATTACAAAGCTTGTTTGTTAAATCTATCGGCTCCGAACGCCTTCACTAAAATCTCTATCTCAAATAACACCATCATTCTCAACAGCGTCAAACTTAGGTAACTAGAAACTAGTTCACCGCTCCCGCGAGCTTTTTTTGCTTGCGCCTTTCCCAGCCTCCATTACTAAACCAATAACCAACCTGAAGAAGAACTAACATGCCAGCAAATAATGGCAGTGTTCCCCAGTCCGCGCCGCCAACTTGAAAATAGAAGACCGCGTTGTAGTCTCTATCCTCGGTTGGGTGCGAAGCATTAACGATACCGATGTAAGTGCCTGGCTCTTCAAACGAGTAACTGGCGGTATAAAAACCACCCTGTTCAATTCTCGGCTCTTCGTAGTAAACGGTGGCCTCTTCAAGGTCAACGATGTCTAGCACGTCACTCCAAGTGGCGTATTTGCCGACATTGTTTACATCTCGAATAATTCGGAAATCAATTTCCATCTGCTCCAACAAATCATGAAGATATTCCATAACGAATACCGAGCGGCCGACATCAGGTATGTCTTCACAGAACTCGTCAGTCTCCCTAGTTTCCGGCTGAAACACCGTAAAATGGGCTGTCAAAAAATTAATATTGACAACACAAAGGTCGCCCTGCAGAGCGACTCCCCCGTGGCCGAACGAAAGACTAGGGAGCAGTGACAAGCCTAGGCTGAGTAAAATACACAGCGTTTTATTTTGAATTGAATACGTCATTAAATAGGGAACCATTACCCTGCTGGAAGACCAAATAAGGCCCTTAGAATAGCATAATTGGGATACCTGTTCGATGTAGGCTAATTTACACGCGAACTAAAGTGACAGTTTACTGCCCGTTTGTTAATACCTATTACCAAGGAATGACACTGCCATCATAATTAAGGAAACACCCACTTCTCTCTTGATCCAGGCCCGCGATGACTTCCATGAGACCGGTGACACTGGTCTTAGTATCGATTAAACCGTTGGGGCCGCCCATGTCAGTTCTTACCCAGCCCGGATGCAGCAACGCTACCGAGAACCCTTTGTCACTCAAATCAATCGCCAAGCTCTTTACTGCAGCGTTTAGCGCCGCCTTAGAACTGCGATAAATATAAGACCCGCCGCCTTGATTGTCTCCTATAGATCCCATTTTAGACGTGAGGTAGACCAGCTTTTTATCGCCACCCTTGGCAAAATTCTCCATCAAAAGCTGGGTAAGGATAATAGGCGCGGCGCTGTTGACGTGAAACACCTCAGCCCAAGCCTCCGCTTCTAGTTCACCAAAGCCTACACGCGGACCGTAAATGCCAGCATTATTAACGAACACATCTATTTGAGCCCCAGCTAACCGATCGGGAAGAGCTTCCATAGAGGCCTGACTACTCACATCTAATTCAACCAGCTGCAAGGATGAGTTGTTCTTCGCCAATGTTTGGAGTGCTCCTTGGTCTAACGGATGCCTGCAACTGGCAATAACTTTATCGCCTTGCGCCAAAAACTGTTCGACAAATTCAAGCCCAATACCCCTGTTTGTTCCAGTAATTAATATAGTAGCCATCTCATCTCCAAAAGCTAAACAACAAAGCCGGTAATCTACAGTCCTATCAGATTTGGGTCAAACCCGCGGGAAATCAATGATATTTCTCACTTAGCAGATATTGCAATACGTTAAAACTGAAACCAACGCAGGCTAAGTTCGGCATATTCTTTAGCTTGAATTTAAGGCTCTGTTATACTCGCGCCCGGAGATACCCTCTCAAAAATATCGGATACTGCCTTGCCGATACGGCTTCTATTTTCAGATTATAAGTAGTAAAGGTTCCCGGTTATGAATAGCGAAGCCAAGTCTGTTACATTTTTTAATCAAGCCGTCTCGGCCCGGGATATTATTTGCTAACCACGCTTAGCGTCTGATAGCTCGCAAACAACACCCCAGCCCCTGACTTGTAGGCTTGGAACTAATTTTAGGAATTTCGCATAAGTGGGCCAGTTTGCGACTTTCAACACTGGAAAATAAACAATGACGAGACCCGTGGTAAAAGCCGTACTGTTACTCGCCACATGCTATGGAATGGCGGCGACAGCTCAGACCACCGAAGAAATTGTCGTTATTGGAGTCGTCCCGTTCGGCGCTGGCATAGAAAGAGGCAAAGTCCCCTTTCCCGTTCAAACCGGCTCGGCAGAAGATCTCAAAAACAGCAATTCACAAAGTATCGCTGATTTTCTAAAGCAAAGTTTTACCAGCGTTTCTCTGAATGATGCACAGAACAATCCTCTCCAGCCAGACTTACAATATCGCGGGTTTACTGCATCTCCTCTGTTGGGCCTCGCTCAGGGCCTTGCTGTTTACCAAAATGGAAATCGCATCAACGAACCTCTAGGCGACGCCGTAAATTGGGACCTTCTGCCGCAGTCCGCTATTCACAGCATCACGCTATCCGGCGGGGCCAATCCACTTTTTGGTCAAAACAGTCTCGGTGGTTCGCTAGCTATTAACATGAAAAATGGCTTTAATTTCCAAGACAACAACATAGAATTTTCAGGTGGTTCGTTTGGCCGCACAAGAGCAAATGCTGAGTTCGGCGGGAATTTTAATCCTAGCAGTGACAAACCTGACGAAGGCTTCGCTTATTACGTTAACGTTGAGTATTTTGATGAAGAAGGCTGGAGAGATGAATCCGATTCCGATGCGATAAATTTTTATGGCAGCCTCGCTTGGCGGTCACAAACTACCAAGGCGGAATTTAATTACCAGCTAGGGGAATCCGACCTTACAGGCAATGGCTCTTCCCCAGCAGAATTGCTTGCATTGGACCGTGAAGCTATTTTCACTGGCCCAGACATCACCGCCAACAACATGTCTATGTATCATTTTGATTTCAGTCATGAGGTCTCATCCAACATTAATATTGCTGCAAACGCGTTTTATCGAAACAATGATACGGACGCCTTTAACGGTGATGGCTCAGATTTTAGCGTTTGCAATCTGGGAAATTCTCCTACTTTGATAGAGGGATTAGAAGACGATGATTTGGAAGAACTTGGTTTTGACGATGATGATGTCTGCGACAACCAGTTCTCCAATGCTGATGAGTTGGAAGGTTTTTTGAACCTTGCAGTGGCCGAGGCAGGAGAGGACGAGGAATTTAACCTTCAAGGATTTGGTGTAGGCGATCTTACCGGAACTGGCGCCCTTTCAGATCAAGCAATTAATAACATCAGTAATCGCACTCAAGTAAGCAAAGGTGTAGTTTTTCAAACCACTGTTTTGGGAAATTTCTTTGGCTATGACGGACAATTGGTTATCGGCGCGTCCTACTTCAACGGAGAGTCTGACTTTAATTCTGTACTTGAGCTTGCAAATATTGATCCCATATCAAGACTAACTCGAGGACTCGGCACAGGGACATTTGTCGACGAAGGAGCCACGTCAATTAATACGGAAACAGAGACAACAAGCCTGTACTTTACCAACACTGTCGATTTTTCTGACACTGTCGCGATGACATTTTCTGCGCGAGGCAACCGCACTGAAGTCGATCTGAGAGACCGCTCTGGCCTTCGCCCGGAGCTCAATGGCAGTCATCGATTTACCCGTCTGAACCCTTCCTTAGGCATTACTTGGCAAGCCGCCGAGGGATTAAATCTGTATGGCTCCTATAGCGAATCATCCAGAGCCCCAACTCCCATTGAGCTTGCCTGTAACGAAGGGGTTTTCGATCTAGCCGTCGAGTTTGCAATCAAGCGCGGAGACGATCCAGACGATGTGAATTTTGAATGCCGCCTACCCAACGCATTCTTAGCCGATCCGCCGTTGAGTGATGTCGTTGCTGAGAGTTTTGAATTCGGCACAAGAGGCACAATACAAGATCTAATCTATTCGGCCGGTGTTTATTACACAACAAGCAAAGACGATATTCTTTTTCAAACCACTGGAAGATCTACCGGATTGTTTGCCAACGTAGACAAAACACGGCGCCAAGGATTTGAATCCAGCCTTCGCGGCAAGTGGCAAAATTTAAACTGGATGGCATCTTATAGTTTTGTCGATGCAACATTCGAGGATGATTTTAAAGCGCTCAGTCCAAATCATGACTTCGCTAATGATGACGGTGACATACTTATTTCCCGTGGCGACTCAATCCCAGGCATTCCTCGAAATCAATTTAAAGTGGTTGCTGACTATATGTTTGATAACGGCTTAAACATTGGTTTGGATTTGCTTAGCAACAGCGGTCAAAGGTTACGTGGGGACGAATCTAATCAGTTAGCCCAAATTGATGGCTATTCTGTAGTCAGCTTTCGCGCACGGTATCAGATAGCAGAAAACTTCGAGGTTTTCGCGAGGGTCAACAACCTATTTGACGAAGAGTTTGAAACATTCGGTATACTTGGAGAAGAGCCAGGTGAATTAGAAGTACCAATCATCGAAAATCTAACCGTGCCACGATTTTTAGGCGCAGCCGCGCCCAGAGCGACCTTTGTTGGTGTTAGATACAGCTTTAGATAAGAGAAGTCTGCAACTTGATCCTTATAAATGTGGGTGACTCATAGAATAAACTGTTTTATGAATCATTCAGTCCAATAATGCGGCAGCACCCCAAAAGTATTATAGATTGTGATACAGCTCGAGCAGCTGCGGTTTTTGCTTGCATATTACTCTTCTTCAGCCTATTTTCAGAAGCTCACCTCATCGAAAATAAAAACAATCGATACTGATGGAGGTATTAATGGCTAATCCAGTAATTCGACTTTTTCTTATCCCTGCTGTTTGCTTAAATCTGAGCTCTTTCTCGAGCGCACAGGAAGTTCCACGTACAGAATATGGTCACCCCGATCTGCAGGGAACCTACACCTATCGAACCCTAACACCGCTAAACCGCCCCCCAGAACTCGCGGACAAAGCCACGCTGACTGTTGAAGAAGCAAAAGAGTGGGAAACGTTCGAAAACCGTCGCCAGAATAGAGACTTAATTGTCGATACTGTCGGTGGTGCTGGCTATCCTCCCGGAGTCATCTCCTATAATGAATTCTGGTATGAGCGAGGCATCGAAACGATCGGCGATCGCCGAACCTCACTGATCTATGATCCACCCGACGGTAAAATGCCCGCGCGAAACGAGGCCGGGCAGGCACGAGCAGAACAAGTTGCCCTGCGCAGACAGTTAAGCGAGGGTCCAGAAGCAAGAACCTTAGCCGATCGCTGTTTAATGAGTGGCGGTGCTGGACCGCCAATGATACCCGGCGCTTACAACAACAATATTCAACTGGTTCAGACCAAAAACCACATTATGATTGTTAATGAGATGATCCATCGTGCGCGGATCATAAGGCTGGACAGCGAACACCATACTAGACAGTTGAAGTGGGACGGTGATTCGATAGCGAGTTGGGATGGTGATGATCTATTGATTCACACGCAGAATTTTTATTACGACCAAAATTCCAGAGGATCGTCGCCCAGCATGACTCTTACCGAACGATTTAGCTGGGTGGGTGAAAACACCTTAGAATATGATTTTACAATTGAAGACCCCTTAACTTGGGATCAGCCATGGTCTGCTAAGGTACCTATAAGAAGAACCGATATGCCACTTTATGAGTATGCCTGTCACGAGGGTAACCATGGCCTAGCAGGCATCTTGGCTGGTTGGCGTCGCTATGAAGCAATGGGAATGAATGGAGATGGCACGCAGAAGAACTAATCCACCGGCATAACCACGACGGTGTTTCCTTTTCTTTGGCCGGAGTCGATATAGCAGTGGGCTTTGGGTATTTCCTCAAGAGTAAAGGTCCGATCGATAACGCTGTGAATCTTGCCTGCCTCTAGCAGCTCACTTATTTCGGTGAGCTCAGACTTACTTTCGTCGGCTGGAGCTGAAATTACAGTTTTGTCGGTCATTTTAGAAGTCCACACCCCTCTAAGCATTGAGGTAAAACCAACGTTGGCCAGTAGGTAACGCCCTTTTGGGTTTAGACATCTCAGACTTTTCCTGTAGGGACTTTTACCAACCACATCAAAGATTACGTCGTATTTTAACTCGCTTTGAGTAAAATCCTTCATTTCATAATCAATAACAATGTCAGCACCCATTTTCTTCAACATCGGTAACTTATCTTTACTATCGATAGCTGTAACAACGGCCCCTGCAAGTTTCGCCAGCTCAATGGCAAATGTCCCGATGGCCCCGCCAGCGCCAAACACTAGGATTTTTTCTCCAGCTTTAAGCTTTGCTAATCCGATAAAATGAAGAGCATTCCAAGCACCTATGGGAGCAGCGGCCGCTTCACAGTGACTTAGACACTTTGGTTTTTTAATGAAGCTGCGGCTAGTAGGAACACAGACATATTCAGCATTCGTGCCCATGGTGAAACCGGTGGTTCCGAATACTTCATCGCCAACCCTATGGCCTTTAACATCGCCTCCTATAGCCTCTATAGTTCCTGAAAAGTACATCCCTAAAATTGGCTGGCGAGGTTTCGTTATACCTATAAAAATCCGAAAAAACAGATACATTGTTGGATGCACAGTACAGGTTCGTATTTCACAGTCGCCGGGGGTCACAGAAGTCGCCGCGATCTTAATAAGCAACTCTGACTTAAGTGGCTTAGGTTTTGCGACTTCTTTGAGCTTTAGCACTTCGCAAGATCCGTAGCCGGTACAGTGCATCGCTTTCATTGTTAGACCCCGCGGATTAATCCGTAGTTCAGACTGATTGTGGCTCAATTATTAGCTTCCTAATAAAGGCTAAGTAGCCGCTTTCAATATCTGCATTGTCTAAAAGACCTTTATCTTTTAAAGCGGCATGGAACGAAGCCAGCCGATAATTTGGAACGGAGGGTAATAAATGATGCTCTAAATGGTAGTTCACAGAGTTAGGTGCAAAGGTTAGTCGCTCCCACCAGCTTGCAACCATAGTACGCGTGTGCAGCATCGGATCAGGATCGAGAAGATCGGGAACACAGGCATGTTCGGCAAGATTCCTAATACGTGAAAAGACCATATAAATACTAAAATAAGCAGCAAGCCAAAGCAGGTATAGCTCTGCAAAACCAAACCACATCAATAAAAGGAGCAACAACGAATTTATAATGATGGGGGCATAGAAGCGACTAAACAGCTGCTGATAATCGAGTATGGTTTTGCCCTCCTTGCTGCGAGTTATCACCTGATTTCGTTTTAATGAGGTTTCTAAAAAATTTAAAGATGTTTGCCCGCTCACATCTCTTAGCAGCTTGCGCTGCAAAGACTTTTTCTCTACGGGGTAATTTTGATATCGATAGAGATCTGGGTCCGCATTAGTTCCAGCTTTGCTGTGATGACTAAGATGATTGCTCATATAGTCATCCAACCGGTACATCACCGGGGCAGCACAAAGCCAAGTGCCGACAAATCGATTTAGCTTTTTCGATCTAAACAGCGTGCCATGGCCACACTCATGCATTAGCACCCCTAGGCCTAGGTGTCGCCCGCCCAGTAAAATCATCGCAAGAACTATTGTGAAAGGGTTTGGCCAACGCGCCACTAACACAAAAGCAAAGGCAATTATTCCCCAGTTTGTGGCCACAGCGGTCCAGCCCAACAGATCACTGCGGCGGCAAAATTGCTGAATTTCTTCGGAACTGAAGTGCTCTTTTATCTTCACGGTTTACTTATCGCTCTGATTAATCTGATTTTAGTAGAATAACGTATTTAGGTGATATGTAGCGGTCGCAGAGGCTTTTTTTCCCCTGTTAGTTCATCCTTAGACCCAATCTACTACCACACTTCCAAATTTTCGAGTATTTACTGTCTTTATCGCTTGATTTTTCGAAGCGTCCTCTATCAAATTGGGATGTGGCTGGGACAGTCCATATAGTTTAAAAATTAGAAACGTCTGATGCAATAAATGATGAGCAATGGCTTTTAATAGAGATTTTCTGTCACTGGGGCCATTATATCGTTAGTTACATTTTTACATCACAATCGATACCGCAACTCGTCAGAGAAGCAAAGGGAGATACATGAGCACTTTAGTGTTTATAAAAGAGGTGGCTAAGGGTGAACGCCGCTGCGCATTGCTACCAGCAAATGCTAAAGCCTTCATAAAAGCTGGCGCCCAAGTGCTGGTTGAGGCAGGTTTTGGCACATCGATCAATATAGCAGATTCCGAATACGAAGCCATGGGGGCCGAGATCGTTGACGATCGCAAAGCGATCATTGCCAAAGCGGATTTCATATTGAGTGTTCAACCACTGAGCAAAGACGATCTAGCGACTTCTAAGCAATCTGTGTGTTGTATCAGCTTTCTTGATCCGTTTAACTCTCAAGAACATATTAAGTGGCTACGGGATTCTGGCAGATCTGCCATTAGCGTTGAAATGATTCCCCGCAGTAGCCGCTGCCAGAAAATGGATGCACTTAGTTCACAAGCAAGCTTGGCAGGTTATGTGATGGTCGCCAAAGCCATGTCAAACCTGCCCAGGGTATTCCCGATGATGATGACTCCTGCTGGAACTTTAAAACCGGCCAAGGTCTTTGTCATTGGCGCCGGAGTCGCTGGCTTGCAAGCCATCGCAACAGCGAAAAGATTAGGTGCAAGCGTCATTGCATATGACACCCGTGAGGTTGTTGCCGAACAGGTTAAGTCCCTCGGCGCCAAGTTCTTGGCCATTGATGTAGGTGAGACCGGTCAAACCGATCAAGGCTATGCAAAAGCATTAACCGAAGAACAAATGCAAATACAACAGGACGCTCAGGCTGCCTGTATTGCCGATTCTGATGTAGTAATAACCACCGCTCAATTATTTGGCCGAAAGCCGCCCGTCCTTATTAGTATAGGCACAGTTAAAAGCATGAAGCCTGGCAGCGTCATTGTTGATATGGCCGCCGAGGGCGGCGGCAACGTGGAAGGCAGTGTGGCGGGAGAAACAACAATTGTAGCCGGGGTAAGCATAATCGGCACCGGCCATTGGGCCAGCGAAGTCGCACTAGACGCTAGCCAAATGTACGCCAATAATTTACAGGCGCTGCTTTTGGAGTTCTGGGACGCAGAGAAACAAACCGCGGTACTCGATCTTAATGATGACATATTGCAGTCTGCACTGATCACCCATCAAGGTGAGCTGATCAACCCTACTATCAAAGCGTTACTAAGCGAGGAAGCTGTCTAATGACTTTTATCTATCTCTCGATGATTCTGATGCTGGCAATTTTCCTCGGCTTCGAACTCATTCACAAAGTACCCGCAACCTTACATACACCCTTGATGTCAGGTGCCAATGCGGTTTCCGGAATTACTTTGATTGGAGCTCTGGCCTATGCAGGCGGTGACTATGAAACTTTGCCGCAAATACTAGGTGCTATATCAGTGTTTTTAGCCACTATTAATGTCGTCGGCGGCTATGTTGTTACTGACCGCATGCTCGCAATGTTTAAAGGCAAATAAGCTATGGAAAATATTAGCATCATAATAAACGCTACCTACGTCGTGTGTGCCGCCCTATTCATTTTTGGCCTTAAGCTACTTGGTCATCCATCAACTGCGAGAAAAGGCAATACGCTTTCAGCGATAGGCATGCTGCTTGCCATAGTGGTGACACTTCTGGACCAAGGCATCATTGCGTTCGAACTAATTATCGTGGCCATGATTGCCGGCGGCGCGCTCGGTCTGTTTATTGCCAAGAAAATTGAACTAACGCAGATGCCTGAAATGGTATCGCTGCTTAATGGCATAGGAGGATTAGCGAGTTTATTGATTGCTCTTGCCATCGTTAAATCCGGTGTCTCTCTTGAAACCTACTTACTAGTGATTACTCTGGTTGCGATCGCTATTGGCGGTATCACTTTTTCCGGCAGCGTCATTGCATGGGCAAAACTTAGCGGCAAGGTAGCTAAGTTAGTCAGCAGCGGATCTACGGTTTTTACCGGCCAAGCGTTTGTAAACGGCTTAATTGTCATTGTTTTAGTCGTACTTGGCGTTCTGCTTACCCTAGCGCCAGGAAACGCTACCTATGCCTATGGCTTTGTTGCACTGGCAATCATCCTAGGGGTCATGCTGGTTATTCCCATTGGTGGTGCCGACATGCCGGTGGTTATATCACTGCTTAACAGCTACTCAGGTTTAGCGGCCTGCGCTACAGGCCTTGCGATCGGCAATAATTTGCTGATCGTTGCCGGTGCTTTAGTAGGTGCCAGCGGTATTATTTTAACTAGTGTCATGTGTAAGGCAATGAACCGCTCTCTCACTAACGTGCTCTTTTCTGGCTTCCAAGCGGTAAAGACCTCAACCATGGAAATAGAAGGCGAAGTAAAGCCCATGTCAGCGGAGGATGCCTACTACGTGTTGGAAGCCTCACAGTCTGTTGTCGTTATCCCAGGTTACGGAATGGCAGTGGCCCAGGCTCAGCATGCAATGAAAGAGCTACAAGGTTTGCTCGAAGGAAACGGCACGGAAGTCGTATATGGCATTCACCCAGTGGCAGGCAGAATGCCTGGTCACATGAACGTCTTGTTAGCCGAAGCCGACGTTCCTTATGAGTTATTACTGGAGATGGACGAGGTTAATCCAAGAATGGAAAGCTTTGATGTTGCCATCGTTATCGGTGCCAACGACGTTGTTAATCCGTCCGCACGTGAAATCAAAGACAGCCCCATCTACGGCATGCCGGTCATCAACGCAGATTTAGCTAAGAACGTGTTTATCTTAAAGCGCGGTATGGCATCAGGCTTTGCTGGCATCGATAACCCTTTGTTCTTTAAAGACAACGCCCGCATGATTTTTGGTGATGCCAAAGATACAATCAACACCATTATTCGGCAGTTTTAATTTAGTGAACTCGGCAGCCATGAGAGTGGCTGCTGGAACGTTTCATTCCCATTTAGATAATCGGTAAGGTTTGTTAAATTATCCTAACTAACTTTACTTAATGATATT
Source organism: Pseudohongiellaceae bacterium (assembly GCA_047617605.1). Taxonomy (GTDB): domain Bacteria; phylum Pseudomonadota; class Gammaproteobacteria; order Pseudomonadales; family Pseudohongiellaceae; genus UBA9145. Next base: position 113,024 of record JBLGBJ010000004.1, read on the forward strand.
ATTTTTGAAAAACAAGCCATGACTTAACGTCAATGAACGTTTTGAAAGCCGCTTTCCCAAAGCGTCAGCCCAGACTAAACGTGCTTCTATTTATTTCATTATCGATTCTCGAGCCTCCTTTAACTGCTTATTAACACAAACTAAAGCTGAAGCAGGTACGGACAATAATTCGAACGGTAATTGGAAACGCACCATCTCTGACCATGCTGATGAATAATAGACCAATTGACTCATCCAGCAGTCGGCCTCTTAAGATTCCCTTAAGGATATTGACTTAAAATGGTATTAAATTCTGAAATGTAACTGACATGTAATTGTGCTATACACAACTAGGTTTAATGCAGGCGAGTGCTATGATGAAAGGCCCAATACTTCTCTTTCCAACTCATTATTTAGGGAACTTTGTTCTGTGCCTACCTTGGATAAGAGACATTGTTGCACAGTATCCAGACACTGTATTGGTCATTGACCCAAGATTTTCAGGTTTGCTAAATACGGCTTCAATAAAGCCCAAACGCATAATTTTTTATCCAAGAGTTAGGCTGTCTAAAGAGCTAGACTTAGGGTCTAGGTTAATTCATTTTTTAAATTTTATTAGGCAGCTACGGAAATACAAATCATTAGATCTTATAGATTTAGAAGGCGAGCGATTCACCGGAGTGTTATCACTCTTAAGCGCAAATAAGCGTAGAATAGGGCCAACTCAAAAGCACTCTAATTGGTTCTACACTCAATCTCACGACCTGAACTACGCTCACCACAGATTTGACTCCTACGGTGAACTCATTAGTCAATGGCAAGACATCAAGACCCCTCTCAGTAAAATCGAATATGCATTGCCAAACTTGACTTTGAACTTTGTTCATCAGTTGGGTCAAACTTCCCGATTGCGACTTCCGTTAGTAGCTATTCACGTTGGAGCGAGCAGTTATACCAAAAGATGGCCTGTCTCTCACTTTGTTGGATTGGCTACTGATCTATCAAACCATGGCTATAAGGTTGCATGGATTGGGGCTGATAAAGAAGATCAACAAATCGCTGAACAAATCGAATGCCAATTAAAGGGTACTAATTCATTTAACTTTTGTGGAAAGCTCTCTTGCGTAGAATTAATTTCTTTGCTGAAATCTGCAAGTTTATTTATTGGCGCTGACAGCGGACCCATGCATGTTGCAGCTTCTACAGGCACTCCTGTTATCGGCTTGTTTGGGGTAACCAACGATGCTATTTGGGCGCCGCTAGGAAGTAATAGCAAAGTGCTAAGAGGGACACTGGGCTGCAAGTTTGCATGCAAGAACAAGCATTGTGTTGCAGACAGTCGATGTATGATGTCACTAAGTCCGCAACAAGTAGCTGACGTGGCTCTGCGAAAACTGCTCAACAATGACAGCATATACAAGGCTGTAGCCTACTGAATATAAACCTGCCAATTCGTATTAATAGAGTTCTGATTTGTTATTAGCAGCTAAGCAAGAAAATATTTATCGCTGGTTTCAGACCTCGTTTAGATAAAACCACATCTACGCTTTTCTTAATCGGAAACTCAAGCCTAGAACTCAAACTCTAGCAAAAAGCGGAATGACTGATCGGGACTATCATTGCCTAAGCCCAAAATAACACAGGCTTCCCAGCTCAGATTTTTTCCTATTCCGACATTTTCTCTTCCCACTGCCACCACACCTATGCCTGCTGGATATTGTCCCGCATAAAACTCCAACACCGGCTCAAACGCTTTCGCATATCTATACCTTGCTTGCAGATTTAGAACGTAATAAGTAAAACAGCCTAAGTTTGCAGGCATGTACCCACAAGATTGGAGCTTAACTCGATAGGCGGCATCACACGACGAAACCCGCGGCCAAGAATAAACCGTGCCTCTGCCGATTTTTTACTAAGGAGAGATCTATTATCTCCACAAGAAGAAGTGCTTGAATACCCAGAGCCAACCTATAGAGATCCACCTTGCAAGATGACTATGGGTTTATCCCAACTCTGACTATAGGATACAAAAGCCAATCACAGCTTCTGCTCAAGCTACCTTTTCAAGCAAGCGCGATAGATTTTTATCAAATAGATGTATCCCAGCTTAGCCGATGTGCTCGCTCGCATCTATATTATTGGCTTTACGTTGGTCAGCTTCTTAAGAAAATGGATTCGCTAATTAGGAAAATAACTTTGCGAACGTGGCTCGGTTAAGGGCAGCGAAAATGTGGTTAGCGCTGAGTTGTCTGTATTTTCTTCAGGAGGTGGGGATAACATGGTCGAAACGGCAATATGCCATAGGACTTACACATATAGCCCGGCGGCGGTACCTGAGGACCAAGCCCACTGAAAATTAAAGCCACCAAGATGGCCGCTAACATCGAGCACTTCGCCGATAAAGAACAGTCCTGGCTGATGCTTGGCTTCCATCGTTTTGGAGCTGATGCCGTCGGTATCAACACCGCCCAGTGTCACTTCTGCCGTGCGATAGCCTTCAGTGGCCGATGGTTTCAATTGCCACTGGTTGAGCTGTCTACCAATATCTTTAAGTTGCTGATCGGTGAATTCAGCCAATATTTTTTCCGCCTGATTAGGCCAGTACAGATTCTGTAACTCCGCCACCAAAGCCTTGCCCAGTTTGTGCTGCAAGACGGTTTTTAGCAGACTCTTACCCTTCGCATGCTTCGCTTCACAGAGCCATTCTTCGGCTACTATGTCAGGCAACAGATTCAGTGATATCGACTCGCCGGGGCGCCAATAACTGGAGATTTGAAGTATTGCCGGACCGCTGATTCCACGGTGGGTAAATAACAAGCTTTCACTGAAACTTTGCCCGTTGCAGCTTACTTCTACTTCTACAGATAAACCGGAAAGACGCTCGCAGACAGGCTTAAAACTATCGCTGAACATAAAAGGCACCAGCCCTGCACTGCGTTCGGTAAGCTTTAAGGAGAACTGCTTGGCGATGTCATAGCCCATATCACTGCCACCCAAACTTGGAATTGACAGGGCGCCAGTGGCAACGACCAGAGATTCAACAGAGAAACTGTGGTCAACAGCCGCATCTGCTTTACCTCGTGAAAAATTCAGCTTATAACGATTGTCATTTGTCTCGGCCGAGGATTTCAGAGCAACTATGCTGTTGATCTCACAATGGGTCCAAATCCTCACACCTGCTTGCTCACATTCACTCCGAAGCATTTCTAGAATCTGCTTAGCGGAACCCTTGCAGAATAGCTGCTGATGTTTACGCTCTTCATAGTCGATGCCATGTTGCTCGACCAGCTTGATAAAGTCCCACTGCGTATAAAGCTTGAGTGCGGACTTGCAGAAGTGTGGGTTGGCGGATAAGAAATTTTCGGGCTCAATACTCAGGTTAGTAAAATTACAGCGCCCACCACCAGACATCAGTATTTTCTTACCAATCTTGTTCGCTGTTTCGAGTACCAGCACTTGACGGCCACGCTTCGCAGCAGTCAGGGCGCACATTAAACCTGCCGCGCCACCGCCGAGCACAATCACACTTCCCATATGTGGGTCCAGTTCCGTTACTTTTTATTTAGACGCGGAGTTTAGCATACGCAAAAACTAGCTTCATTAGAGGCCGGTTCAATGGGCAGGTGGTGAGATTTTTCGAAACACCAAGTGTCTGCTTTAGGCTGTGACCTCACCCACCCAACACATTGCTGTGGATGAATCAGTTTTTTAGCGACAACATGACGTTTTGAACTCGGCCGGTGTCAGTTTAATCTGCTTGCGCCTGAGTCCTAAGTACTTTTGCTTGATTTTTTATCCAAAGTACGACGTTTGTGTGGGGAATCAAGCCTTTCTGTTCAGCGTTATAATTTAGTCCTGCCAACACACTAGCGTATGGCCCAAAGCCATGAACTCGAAACGGCACGACAATTGGCGTGAGTGAGTTGGCTCCCGCCTCTTTCACATACTTACGAATCAACTCTTCAGCACCCTCTCTTTTCTGCTCCCAATCTTCGCGTAGAGTGAAAACTTGTACATCCCGTACATTCATTTCTCGCTTAATTAATTTAGTTCGCTCACTAATCTCTGAAATCCATCGGGCATTTTCTTCATCATCAGCTGGGCCGTGTGCAATTATTACGACCACTTCTGAAGTCGGGTCAGTACTCAGAGCCCTGACTCGACTAAGTAAGACTTGATCCATTTCTTGCGCCTCGGACAAACCCTCCTCGCTTAAATAAAATCGAAGGTCGGAATCGATTTTCCAAAATCCCATCGGCATCGTTCCGTGATCCATGGCGCAATGGTCCATAGCACAATGGTCTGTGGGTTTCACAGGCGCACCGTTTTCGATGCCTAATATTTGTGCCGTTCGTTGCCGCCAACTTTCTCCTGAGATGAATAGCCGCACCACTCCTACTTGCTCTACGCCTTGTGCCTCCAGATTTCTAACCCCATTCTCAATGCTTCCGGCATCTGCCATACCAAAGGCAATTTCCACTGGATACTCGGACCGAAGGTTGTTCAATGAATTTTCGACCCCCTTGTTCCAGTCATCTGAGCCGCCATGCGCCATTACTAATACGCCGAATTTCTCAGCCGTTAGGTTGTCGACCACAATAGTCTCGCTGGTTTCTAAAGAGGCACAAGCTGTCAGCGCGCCTGTCATTACAAGAACAAATGATCGAATGAGTCGCCTGATATTATTACTAGAAATCATAATTTTGCTACCTAATTTATTAGATTGGAAATCGTCGCTAAAAGTTAACCACGTGTTTTGTCCATGTTCCGACGGCCACTGGCTTGGTTATTACTTTTGGCATCCTCGGCTAACGCAAAAGCGGGAAAAGGTTTCATCCCAGCGATTAAAGCTCATAGCGAAGAGACACCGATGCGTTGATCCCTGGTCGCGTAAATCTATTTAAAGCAACATCATCAAACTCTCTTCCAACAACGTCACCCCATTCCCAATATTTCCTATCAGTTAGATTAAAAATACCAACATTTAAACTCGCCTTGTCAGAGAAGTTATATTCCCCTAGCAAATCTAGTGTGGCGTAGCCTGGTGTTTCAAAAAACTCTACGGCGGCGGCAGTGCTATCAATTCGATCCTGTCGGTCTACAACGGTAAGAATTAATTGTGCATTCCAAACGGTCGTAGGCTGATAGGCTAAACCTACAACCATCCGCATTGGATCTACTGTATTGACTGGCTGACCTGTTTGTTTGTCCTCGCCTCTTGAGTAGGCAGCGCTCGCGATAGCAGAAAGACCATCGACCGCCGAGAAACGCCAGTCACCCTTAAACTCTACTCCTCGGATGTCTACCGCTTCTCTGTTAATAGCTTGGAACTCAAGCAGCCCAGTGACTTGGTTAACGCCTTGAGACGCGAGGCCCTCGATGAAGTTGTCATATTCATTGTGAAAAGCGGTAATACTTAAACTGCCATTTTCTGTGAATGCTCGCAGCCCAACTTCAAAGCTGTTGCTGGTTTCTGACTCAAGATTGGCGTTAGGAAGTGTTATGTATCCGCCTAAAAGGTTGGTAAATCCAACATTAACGTCGTCGAAAGGCGGCGCTCTGAAACCTTGAGCGAATTGCGCGAACATTGAGTAGGTGTCATTAAAATCATACACCGCACCTAATTTGGCCGTCACCCGATCATCTGCAAAAGGCTTAGGAGGTGCAGAACCTGCGTTACCGGCTAAGAACACGGGATCTAAATCTGGGTCTAGTTCAAATCGATCCCAACGCAAACCAGGCGTAAGAGTAAGTCTGCCATTGAGCAGGGCAATTTCATCTTGAATATAAAATGAAGTCTCTGTGGTTTCTGAGTTAGGGAAATCTCTGGTAGGCAATGGATTGAACTCATCGATCGAGGCATTTGTAATGGCATCGGTGGTGCCGCCATTTCGAATGTTGAAACTTTCCGTTAGCTCATAGTCGAAACCAAAAACTACATAATGGTCAGCGCCAGCAAGCGCGAACGACTTATCAAACTGTAGCTCTAGGCCCGTAACTGTCTGGTTGAATACTGAGTCGCGAGTCCTGTTTCGTGGCGAACCTCGGCTAAGCTGCTCTTGCCGAGTCCGTTGATCTGCTTCAGATTCCTGGCGGTATACCTGAGCAAAAGAGCGGTCAAACACTGAATTCGAAGAATCAAATTCATGGGATAAACTGAATCTAGTTCTATCTCGTGTGTCGTCCGCCAAGCTGACCGCCGTTACTACACCGCGTACGGAAGTGTTGGCAGCAGAGATGGCATTGGCTGCAGAGTCACTTTCAAAGGTTTCTGCAATTAAACGGAATCTATGGTTTTCATTCGGCGTGAAAATAACTTTTGCAAGCAAATTCACACTGTCAAAATTGAAAGGGTCAGCACCTGCCCGAGCCAAACCTGTGTCGTTACTATCTTCGTCAAAAAACGTTTCTGTCTGCTCACCTTCCCGATAGGTAGCAAGTAGCATCCCTTGAACTAGATCGTTACCCACAGCCAGTGTAGTCGATGTTACATAGCTATTATCTTCTGAGGTATAGCCCCCTTTTACAGATGCATATACCGGGCTTGGGGAATTACTTAAGTAGTCACCAGGGTCCTTGGTCAGAAAGGAAACTACACCACCTAAAGCGTCACTGCCGTAAAGTGACGATGCCGGACCGCGAATGATTTCCACAGCCTTGACTGCATCGACGTCGACAAAATCTCGGCGCGAGGACAGGAATGGTCCAAAACTGAATTCATCGGAGGCTGGAGCTCCATCTATCTGAGTGAGAACGCGATCACCGCCAATGCCTCTAATCGTGAAACCACTGAGACCAAAGCGGCCGCCTCCGCTGACCGAGATACCCGGCTCGTAGCGAATCAAATCGCGAATATCGCGAATCATGTTTTCTTCGATAGTTTCTGCACTAATTACCGAAACGGTGCCAGCAACATCGCTAATCGAGCGCTCTGCGCGGGCGGCAGTTACGGTGATTGTTTCTAAATTGTTGTCGGCGGCTGATGCGGCATTTACTGCGCAAATGGACGCTATAGCGGAAGTCAGGGCGAGTTTGCGCCCGGCAGCAAGATTCATTCTATGCTCCTAATTAGGAATAATGTCTGGCTTGCTGCCTAGTACCGAAGAGTATCGGTTTGGGTGGCTGGCGTGACTGAAATAGTACTCAGAGTTACTTGGTTAAAATAAGTTTGTTATTTGAGGTGATCCGCAACAGGTATCGTTCGTTATTGTGAATGATGACCAGTTCTTTGCTCTGGCCAGTCAATTCGGCACTTGAAATCTCCCCAAGAGCTAAGGAATTCAAGGCTTTGCTATGTTTACTGTCATCTTGTTTCATTGTTGTCTATCGGCTACTTTTCACAATAGTAATGCGAATCATTCTCATTCGCAACATTTGTTTTCTCGAAAACTTAAGCATTGACCGGACCGATGAGGAACTAGGATAAGAAAAGGGACCGTTTATGACTAGCTAAGCGGGGCTGACTATCGAGCTAACTTGGACGCTGCAATTCACGTCGATATCCTTAACCGTTGGTGCGAACTAAAGACTCGTCTCGCGGACGTTCATGTTCATAAAGTACCCACTTCACTCATAGGCGCAGAGAAAGCGATCACGACTGTCTCTGTTAAGCTATTTGGCATGAAATCAAAAATCGCTCTTTTAGTCATAGACATGCAGCTTGTGGCGTTTGATGGAGTAATTACGCCAGCAATTACTAATGGTGATCGCGTTCTGGAACAAGTGTCACAAACCATACATACAATTCGCTCCAACAATCTGCCTATTATTTTTATTCAAACCTGTGCTTTAGATGGGCAACCCTATGCTAAAGACACCCATGGCTGGGAAATTCATCCTTCAATATCAGTAAAACCAGAAGATAGGGTAGTGTTCAAACCAGGCTGTAGTGGTTTTGACGACACTACCCTAGAACAGATTTTACGAGAACTCAAAATAAAATCTGTGATCACTTGCGGAATTTGGAGCGAGTATTGTGTAACAGAAACTAGTCTTTCAGCCTTGAGGCTTGGCTTCGAGGTGTGTCTTGTTGCCGATGCCCACGGCACGGTGGCGGACAGCGAGCAGGATGCTGAAGAGACTATTTGCAAGCAACAGTGCTGCCTATCGATTCGATGAATAAATTCATCAATCAATAATGACCTTATCATTCAGCTACCTATCAAATCAGAGTATTCAAGCTTGGTGCCGCCAAATGGACTCGATATGAGTTAGATCTAAAGATGGTTGTATTCTGCTCATTCGCAGGTACTAATTTTTCTAACTTTTAATCTTATAAGACTAGTCGGTGTTAACAAAGACATCGCACTAGCTTAACCCCGCTAATGCAATGTCGGCTATCGACTGCTAGTTATGCACCACATTACGAATGATAGAAATCATATCACCTACACCTCGGCGAAAAGCATCGACTGGAATACGTTCGTCGTTGCCATGCACACCTGTAGGTTCACCGGGTTTAGTAATGATCGGATCGAAACCGTAACTCACAATACCTAAGTCGCGAGTAAAGTGGCTATCGGTAAAGCCAGTGCTTACCGATGGCATAACACGGGAGTTGGGATAAAGCTCACGGGTGACATTCTCTATAGCGCTGAACAAACGCGAGTTAGTTGATGAAATCGCTGGCGTAAATGCCATGATTACACTTACCTCAACACCCGTGCCTTCTACTAAGGCGGTAAGGTCGGCAATAAACTCTTCTGCTGGTCGATCTGGCAGCATCCTGCAATCCAGCTCTGCCCAGGCTTCTGGCGGTACAACATTTATTTTATTTGAGCCACTTAACCGAGTAATAGAGCAGGTATCTCTAGTCAGCGCATGATGGCCTGGACGGTATTCCTGAAAAGCCGGGAGGAACTCAGGGTCGGTAATCGCTTGTTCAATATTCGCATAAGCTGGTGCCCATTCGTTATCTAGCGATTGCGCGATGCCTGCAAAATAGGTTGCTACCGGTGGGATAATGCGAGCAGGAAAAGGGTTCTCTCGAAGTATCGCCAATGCATCAACGATGCGAGTCAGTGAACTGGTCGGCCGAGGCGACGAGCCATGCCCAGGCTCATCTATAGCGGTGAGGCGAAGCCAAACCGGTACCTTTTGAGTAACTTCAACACCGAAGACTATTTCGTCCGAATCTTGACTACCCGAACCTCCTTCGTTCATTAGTAGCCCAATGCCTTCAAATATCTCAGGGCGATTATCAATTAACCAACCAACGCCAAATAAACCGCCGGCCTCTTCATCAGCGGACGCCACAAAAACCACATCTCTATTAAGCGCGCGACCACTTCGATGCAAAGTTAAGAATGCTGCAAGATGAGAGATCCCAGTGCCTTTCATATCACGTGCACCTCGGCCCAAGATATAGCCGTCACGCATCTCACCAGATAGAGTTTCGGTAGTCCAGTAGGCGGGGTCGGCAGGAACAACATCGGTATGCTGAAGTAACATTAACCCGGGTTCATCGCCCCCCTCTAAGCGCGCCCAAATATTCCCTCGGCCAGGCGCACTTTCTGCTGTCTCAAATTCGATTCCTTCTGCTTCAAAGATCTTCGAGTAAAAATCAACTGCGCGAAATTCGTTTCCCGGTGGGTTAATAGTGTCCACTTGAATAAACTCTTGCAGCCAAGCAACAGCTTCATCTTCGATAGATTGTCCATTGGCATGGCTTGCCATTAAACCAATTAGACTTACGGATAGAATTTTCTTGATGTTCAAACCATTTCTCCTGAAGTTCTTGAGGACTGTGAAAATAACTAAATTTCAATTGAACAAATATTCTCATAGATCGACGTGACAATCACGAAAATTGCAGTCTACTGCCTGTAGTTAAATGGTTTGGGGAGGGTATATATGCGTATGGGAGGTTTAACAAGGGAACTCTATCTGAAACGGTGCGGCGAGAGCTATTTTGGTGCAGACCAAAATGAACCGGCTCCTAGACAGAGGGAGAAACCGGCTGGATCAATACTATCTGGATTTTAGAAAATCTACTGCCAGATCGGGAAAATCTGTGAAAACGCCATCTATATCGGCATTGAAAAAATGGATCTCCAAGAGGTCGTCATAGCTGTTCGCATAGGGTGGCACCTGCCCCCTGTCTTTTCGATAAGTGTATGGGTGCACTTGCATGCCAGCCCCGTGAGCGGCGGCAACTAGCCCGGTTACTTTTATATTGCCTTTGATTGAGTCGCCGGCCACAACCATTGAATGTGCTGGACCGACGCCGTCGGCCATTGCCGCAAGAGTTTCCATGCCACCATCTTGAAAAATCCAAGGATAATCCTCAGTGTTACTCAAAAGCATAACTAGTTTAAGATCAATTCCAGCAGCGGGAAGCACTTCTTCGTGAATAATTTTTAGCTCATCAAAACTAAAGGTCTGTAAAAAAATTCTGTCCTGCTTTGAGGTGTAACCATATTCTTTAAGCACTTTAACTACGGCCGTGCTGATATCTTTACCTGCGTCTCGATGAAATTCTGGGGATTTTATTTCAGGATAGATACCAACGTTTTTGCCAGTGGATTTATTCAAGCCCTGAATTAATTCTATTTCTTCTTGCAGGGTTGGCACACGAAAAGTAGACGCGCCCATGGGAAACCTTGCTGGGAAACCTTGTTCCTTTTCTCCATCAATAATTCGAAAACCTTCGCTGGCGCTAAGTCGCTTGATTTCGGCAAGGGTAAAATCTATGGCGTAAAAACGACCGTCTGTTCTTATCCTGTCGGGGTATAATTCATCGACGTCGGTTGTACGATCTAGCGTGATGTCATGAAGGACGATGAGCTGATCGTCTTTGGTCATAACGACGTCCTGCTCGATATAGTCGGCTCCCATGGCGTAAGCCATCGCTTTCGCCTCTAGGGTATGCTCGGGTAAATACCCACTCGCCCCCCTATGTGCTATCACTAGTTTTTGTGCCATCGCCTGCCCCGCCAGTGTTGAAACAACTACAATAATACTTAGAATTTTTAATTTTCGCATCGGTCTCGCTCGCTGTGTTAGTTGAGCCAAATATCATAAACCTGACATTTACGGCCCATTTGATAGGCGATTTGGTTTACCAGATTCGAAGCTTAGCAAACCATGTTTTCCACAGTATGACAATTAGAAATGAAAAAGCGCGAGCCCAAATTGAATTTTTGAACTCTATGGTTTGAGCCCTATCATTTGAATCCTGCCGATGGAGCCCTAAAGCTAGGACCCAAAGCGATAGCGGAGCCGGAAGGCCACTGTATCAACAACCCGATCATTAAAAGACTGTTCGAGCAGGTTAGGGAATGTATCAAACTCATCTCGTGGTAGGTTACTGCCACGGGTGTAGACCAGAAACAAATCAGAAAGCGGCGCGAGTTCCCACCTATAGCGGGCCTGAAAAGTCATACGACTAACCACAAAGTCGTCGGATTCGCTGTTGGGTTTGCTAACCGGAACTAGCGGTCGGAATTTATCAGAATCAACCTGCCAAAACCTGTCTTCAAATGCCTTAAGTGCATTCCATTGGACACTGAGGCGCAGTTGCTGCCAGTTAGAAATGAAATAATTTAGCTCGAGATTTGGCGACCACTGATGGCCTTCGAATGATGTGTAAGCCCCATCTCCTTGATGAACCAGGATTGCTTCAGAGTCAGTGTAACGAGCACTTAGACTCGTTGAGAAACTGTCGGTTGGACGCCATTCTATGCCGGCATCATAGTTATAACGAGCAGGACCTAGGGCGTCTTGGCCTAACTCGATTCCTCCAAAAAGCGACACTTTCTTTGACGGGTCAGTCTCATATGAGAAATCTAAGCCACTGCGACCAGGTATTTCAAAATCGCCTGTGCCACCGCCAAGCCTATCATCTGCCCGCTTAGGGAAATGCCGCAAACTAAAGGCAAAGGTATCGTTGTTTAGGAAATTATATTCTTGATTGAAAAACAAGCCAAGACGAACAGGACGCCCCTCAATGTTCCATTGATTGGTAATAATATAAGTGGTTGTTCTATTTCTTAAACCCTCTATATCCGACTCTACCAAATTGTAGTTGTAGTCAAGATTCATTTGGTCGTTTCGAGTTAAGAATCCAAGGTCATTGATATCTAGGGTTTCATCAAAGTAGGTGGCACGAAGCGTATGCTGCTTCCCGCGGTCTGGGCGAAAACGAAAATCTGCCATGCCACCCATGCCGGTCTCACCTTCAACATTGCTGTGGAAAAACTGGCCATCAAAAACCAGTCGGTTATCTGCAGAAAAATAGTGTGCATCAATGCCGTTAACAGTTGCATCAATACTACTGTGAGAAATATCTGTACCCATCCAACCTATGCTGCGTCGTCCACCCGCGCCTGTGTCTTCATAAATAAGTCGCCCGACAAGGAAATCCCTTCCGTCGGCGTCAATCTCAACCACGGTGCCATCTTCTCGAGTGCCTTGTATCTGTGAATTAGCTTCCGACGCTGCCAATATTCCATAGCGAAGCTTACCGCTTTGGCCAGTAAATTTTGCAGCACCCAGCAGATCGCTTGGTCTGCTGACATCGGTGGCTACCGTATCAACCTCATCAGGGATGTCAAAAATTGGTGCACTGCCAATGCGCCGGGTATTAAGCATAGAGATGGGGCCCCCTGGACCACCTGGATTGGTGTTGCGAGGATGGGTAAGAAAAACATCTTGCCCCTCTAAAAAGAACTGACGCTGCTCACGAAAAAAAACTTCAAATGCAGATAGATTAACGACGACATCATCAGCGGCGACGCTGCCAAAATCTGGGTTTAGTGTGGTTGAAAATTGAGTGTTGGTGGTAGGTCGCCAGAAAATGTCAGCTCCTACTTTCATCTCAGTATCATTGCGTAAGCTATCAAAAGTTCCAGCGATAAAAGGAAAGTAAGTCCGCTGCTTAGCGGGTTTAATATTCTTATATTCGTATTTCGTAAATGCCGAAAGATATTCGTTCACAGTTCGTGGAAGCGCGGGGTTAGCAATTTGGTTACCGCTCATGTGACCTATTTGCCGCTCAAAATACAAACCCATTGTCCGAGTCGAATTCACCGTGTCGTCTGTTTGTGGCAGCGCCATCATAGACCAGGGAATAAACATCTCCGCGCTCCAGCCGTTTTCCAGCTCTTGAGTGCGGCCGTCCCAAGCCCCATTCCATTGACGGTTAAATTGACGTTCCGCGAGCACAGTCGCATCGGTGAGAGTCCCCCCCAAATTCAAACGAAGAAAATAACCGTATAGACCCTCGCCGGAAGCGTCTATGGTAACAACGAAACCGTCACGGGGAAGAAATTGATCCCGTGAGGTCATTCGCGCAATCAGCGTTTCCTTTGGCTGAAAGTTCATAGAGCTGACGTAAATACCACGCTCAGTATAAAAGAAACGGATATGCGTCTCGTAAGGTGCGTCTTCTAATGTATCGGGGACGATGACTTTCATTCCGTCGACAACCGGCAGATCGTCCCAGACTGATTCGTCTATAAAGCCATCAAGTGTAATGCCCGCGGCCGCGTGGTCGATCTGAATAAGCTGAGGAAGATTGGATTGCGAGAATGCAGAAATAGAAAATAAAATGATAATACAGCAAAGCAAACTACGCTGTGATTGGATGAACATGAAACCTCTTCGCATAACTTTGCGTCTTATTTTAACTCGGCACAGGTATTTGCACCAATTTTAATTTCGAGACTATAAACCAAAAAACTTCAGTTTTCTCAATTAGAAACAATTAGTTGCAAAAGAAATCGAAGCGACAGCTGCCACTTTTTAGACACATTTATTCGCTGGATTGCCCTAGTGTCCGCATCGAAAAAACCCGCACATGCGTTTTACTTGTCCTTACTGAAGTTTAATTGTCGGAGAAAAAAGTGAAATTGTTCAGAAAAAACCGTAACTGCCTTTTTGTTGAAGAGGAACATTATAACTGGGCCTCACCTAAATCGTCAGCCAGTAAAAAGCTGATTGGCCTATCGATTCTGTTTATCGCATCTGGGTTATTGTTTAGCGTGCTTTAAGAGTAACTTGGACCGAAATAATCCGTCCCTCGCGGCTAACTTCCAAAGTCACAATATCACCTGCTATAGACTCTCGAATCAGATTCGAATAGACCTGCAGGTCCGTAAGTGACGCTCCATTAAAGCTTAGTAAAACATCTCCTGGCTGTAAACCAGATTCGGCCGCCGCGCCGCCGGGAGTTGCAGCGGAGATTCTTACACCTTCACCGGAGTAAGAAAAATCTGGCACCGTTCCGAGACTGGCTTCGCGCGCCCCTGCTGCCGATTGAACAGCGACACTCGCGCCTTTCAAAGTAACCCCTAGTGGCTGCGTGTTGTCCGCCAAATAGAAGATCGCCTCCTCTAACCACAGCGCAATATCAGACATCCCATCAAGGTCTAACTTATCGGCAGTATCACTTTGTCGATGATAGTTTTCGGTGACTCCGGCAAACAGGTGGATAGCAGGAATACCTTCGTTCAGAAAGCTCACGTGGTCGCTGCTGGCTATGGTCTGCTCGGGAAAACTAGACTGCAAGCCTATGGTAAACCCGATCCCTTGCGCCATAAATGGCAACTCATAAGCACTGTTTGTTCCGAACACTTGTAATTGACGACCATCAAGCCTGCCAACCGAATCAAGATTTATCATCGCGTAAACGTCATCTTTGTTAAACAGAGCCGGTAAATTTTCTAAGAAATATTTGGAGCCCAGCAGGCCTTTCTCTTCACCGGTGAAAGCCGCAAAGATTATGGGTCTTTGTGGCGCAAAAGATGAGCTAAGTTTAGCGGCCACCTCTAACATTATAGCCACCCCAGATGCGTTATCGTCGGCTCCAGGAAAAATTTCACCAGTAGCGCTGATGCCTAAGTGATCGAAGTGCGCACCTACAACCAAAGGCTGACCGCTTAAGTCGGGGTTACTGCCAGGGATCACCCCAAATACGTTTGATAGCTGGACTGAGCTCTCCTCTTCTCCTTTTTTTTCGCCGTCAATTTGCTCAATCCAAGTTTGGGTATAATTTCTTGAAAGGGGCTCTATGCCTGCGGCTCTAAATTCGCGAGCGATGTAGGACGAGGCCGCTTCTATACCATCGGACCCTATACCACGACCGGCCATTTCTACACTTGTTAACTCAGCAACATGGCTTAATAACCGATCGGTCAGGTACTTCGCTGGCAAAGTAGCCAGTGGAGCTGTAGTTGGAAGTTTCTCCCAATTAATATCAGCCTGAAGTTCAGGCTTGATCCACCGCATTGGCGACGCCTTGCTGGACCATACTCCCTTAATATCGTTGGTTGGTTCTGCGCCAACAAAACTTAGATAAGAATATTTTCCGTAGTGGGGTAATTTTTCGACCATGCCAGAAACGGCTATCATGTCGTCTATCCCAATCCAGCCGATAGCCAAATCTTCATTGCTTGGATGACGGGCAACCAAGACCGAGCTTCGATCAGAAAACTCTATCTCTTGCCCTGCAATATTTATTGATGCGTTTCCAATATCCGAATCAAAGCTTGCTATCTGGCTGGACACATTCACAGCGAACCTATTGTTTTTACCTAGCACCCAAATCGACCGATCGCTAGGCAAGGATTCGAGCTCATTCTCAAAAACAATGTTTGCGTCCACGCCATCAGCGAAAGACTCCGCCAGTTGTAGCCAATACTGGCGATTGGACAGTGGTAAAATAAAAGTGATCTCATTGGCACCAAAAAGCTCTCCTATCGTAGGCGGCGTCTCTTCCCTATCGAGGCTTCGAAATACATCAAAATAGGGGTCGACCAATATCCCTTCAAGCTGGTCATAATTGTCTGCAATTACACCGTCGATCTTTTGGCTTAGCGCGATATTGTAAATTTGGGGATACTCTTCTCCCTGATAAAATAAAGCGACAGGCAAGGTGATGGCATAAGGGTCATCTGGTTGTATCTGAGCGAACATGATGCGCGCCTGGTTATCGCTAACCTCGGTAACAGTAAAAGAAAGAGAAGGCGCCCCAATTCTGTTTATCCACTGGTCAAAAAATGGCGTCAGGTCAACATCTGTAACCTCTGTAAAAAGTTGAGCAATGTCGGAGAACGCGGCACGTCTAAACTTAAAATCCTGATAGAATTTACGCAGACCTGCTAAGAACAAATCGTCCCCGATTTCTGTTCTGAGCATATGCCAAACCATTAGTGTCTTGCCATAGCCTACCGCTTGACTCGCCGCAGAATTACGCGAAGTGAATCTGGACAGAGCGAAATCATCATCGTCAGCGACATAATTTTTGTAACGAGCCAGCATTTCCTTTCGGTAGTCAGCACCTGCGCCGTCCATCTCGCGAAATAAATGATCGGCCAGATAGGAAGTTAAACCTTCGCTCCAGTTGCCACTTTCATAGTCGGGATAAACTCCATTGCCCCACCAGTTGTGGAGGATCTCATGGGGATAGGACGATTCCAAAATAAAGGGAAAGCGAATGACCTGCTCTCCCAGCAAAGTGAAAGACGGCATGCCATAACCTGTTTCCCAAAAATTTTCTATAAGCGCAAATTTGCTATAGGGGTAATCACCCAAAAGCGGTTCATACAAAGCAAGGTAGCGTATCGTAGCATCCAGATATTTCGTTGCTAGAATCTGATCTGGCGTTCTTAGATAAGCCAAAACTTCTATATCGTTATACGTGGACGCATAGTCGGTAAAGTCTGCTGCAATAAGATAGATCTCTTCCATGGGATCATCGCTGCGCCAGCTATTTTCACCACTGCGGTCACCTTGGCTCACCGCTGTCCAAGAGCTAGCAGAGTCAGCAAATTCGACTTGAAGATCAAAAGTGATCAACTCATTGCCAAAATCTGGAACCCACAGACTGCCCTTATTCAAGTAAACGCCCTGCTCACCGATGATGCCGGAAGTCTCGGCGAAACTTTGAGCATATTCGGCGCTTTCTTGTTCAGCTAAGTCATAAACCGAACCAGAATAGATTAATGACGCCTGATTATTTGCGCGGCGCGTTAAGCGTAACGTGTAGTTATTCAGATCAGCTGTTTGAGAGCCAGTATTGTTGATACCTATTCCCCGTGTAGGAGTTGAGGCTGGTAATTTGCTGAGGCTGCCAGAATTGTTGGTAATGGCGAGGTTTCTATTTAGACTGAATTCAAGCTCTGTAAGGTCAGTAGATTCTGGAAACGTTATTGTGTCTTCAACAATAATCGATTGGTTAAAAGGATCCAAAACTATCCGCAGGCTATGATGAATGGGCTTAACTTGTATAACCGTGTCTGGTGTGGGGCTAAGCGTGGGATTTTGCGACACTGGCAACGAAGATATAGGAGGCCCGTCGATGGCCACCTGGCTCACAGGCTGACTATTCGCAAACCCACTGAGACTTAAAAAAACAGCGAAAACTGTGACCCGAGCTCTAACTGTAACCCTACCTTTAACCTTAGATACACTAGCCATTTTTAACATCAACAAAACCTTCCCCGCAACCGCTCTAATTCAAGCCCAATAGTTCTAAGGCGCGGACGTGATTCCACTGACTCATGTGAATCTGCGAAGCACCGCCAGGAGTTCGAGTTGTACTCCACGCGAGGCTCAATCCATCTGGGGAAAATACCGGAAGAATATCTGTACCCTCAGTATTAGTAACACGAACTGGTTCTTTAAGCCCTTCGGGGTCGATCATAAAGAGTTCAAAATTTGCATGCCCCAAAACATTACTAGAATAAATAATGTAGTCACCGGACGGGTGAAAGTAAGGCCCCCAAGCCACCATGGAATCTGCGGTAAGTTGCCGCTGATTACTGCCATCTACGTCCATAGTCCAAATTTCTGCACTATTGCCGTCGGGATTAAAACGACGCCACAATACTTTTTTATTGTCCGGGCTAAAAAATGGACCGCCATCATAGCCCGGTGAAAAGGTCAGCTGCCGAACGTTACCACCATCAGCATCCATCAAGTAGAGATCCATGTAATAGGAGCTATCGTCTTTAAGTAATTTTTTTTCAGCAAGACTAAGGGTGCGACCGTAAGCATCTCGATTCGATGCAAAAAGAATTTTGCTGCCATCAGATGAATACGAACCTTCAGCATCATAGCCTAGACTTTTTGTAAGATTAATGATGTTGCTGCCATCTGAATTTGCCTGGTAAATATCATACGCTGTATCGTAATCCCATCCATAGGGCCTTTCGATACCACTTTCTCTGATCTCAATTTCCTTGGCCTGTTTTACCAAAGCATCTGGGTCTTCATGAGTAGACGAAAACATGATTTTTTCTTCGGTAGGATGTATCCAGCTACAAGAAGTTAAACCTACCCCTGGCGACACCAAGCTTGTTGAACCAGTGCTTAAGTCCCTGACATATATTTGATAGAAGGGATTATCACCTGGCACTTCACTTTGAAAAATTAATTGAGAGCCATCCGCGCTAAAATAACCCTCCCCTGATCGCAGGCCAGTAGTAATAAGTTGCTTAGTATTCGGCAAAAGCTCAGATTCGTACTCAGTATTCCAGTTCTCTGGAATGACTGGCTCGCTATAGGCGGGCGAAGCACCAGAATAACCATCCGCTTCTTGGGCCTCAACAGATAATGGAATGAGACCTGTACTAGCAACCAGTATAGTAATCACTGGGGCAACTATTGTAGATACTGAAGTGGAGAACGCTGCTTTAAATAACTTTACGGGCGACAAACTGAATTTATTGTTAAATATCATAATTCAAAATCCGTTGGGAAATTCTCTTAAGTGTTAGTAGAGGCGTTGATAAATGCTAGTCAAACGTGAAACTTTCCTTCTGTGGAAAAACGCCAAATAGGCCGCCAGTGTGAACAAAAACTATATTTTTCACACCAGGAAACTGTCCATCCTCACCTTTGTTTAACTCACTCACCATGCCATGAAATGCTTTGCCCGTATAAACCGGATCTAAGAAAACGCCATCAGCTTGAGCTAGCTCAGCAATAGTATCGAAAACACAGGGATCAGCTTTGCCATAACCCGGGCCGAGGTAGCCTTCAGCTGTTCTGATATCAATACTGCTTAAATCAAAATCCAATCCGTAACGCTGTTTCCACAACATCACATCATCTTTAATCTTGCGTTCAAAATAAGCGGCATCATCACTAACGTTAAAAGCCACGCATTTTGCATCTAGATCAAACAATTTTGAACCTACCAAAAGCCCGCCCTGAGTTCCTCCAGAACCGGTAGCACAAACAATGTATTCCGGATTAATCGATAAATCCTCGAAGTCTTGTTTGAGCTCTGCCGCTGCGGCGATATAGCCCCACAGCCCAATTTCGTCACTAGCGCCTACCGGAATAAAAAAAGCTTTACTGCCTTTTTCTAAGTATTCAGCCGTAAGCTCATCGGCCTTCTCTTCGTGGCTACCCCATTCACTCGTGCTGAGGTAGGTAATAGTCGCGCCACTCAGGTAGCCCATCAAAAGATTTCCATCCGGGGCAGCTGGCTTTTCGCCGCGCAGGATCAAATGAACTTTTAGTCCTAACCGAGCGCCAATAACAGCTGTCGCTCGGCAATGGTTTGACTGGATGCCACCACAGGTTATGAGCGTGTCGCAGCCCTGCGAGTTGGCATGCGCAATAGAAAATTCCAGCTTCCTAATTTTATTACCCGACACTTCCATGCCCGTCAGCTCATCATGCTTTATCCAAATTGAAACGCCTGCAGGAGCACCGGTGAAGTTACACAACTCAGTAAGTGGCGTGGGAAGATTCGCGAGGTCTAGGCGTGGGGGGAATTCAATCATGATAAATTAATTCTCAGCATTAATCTTCGACACTAATTCTCAGCCTTAGTTTTCCATAAAGCTGGCTCAAATTATAAATAACACAAACAAAAAAACGGAAAGGAGGTTTTAACTTCCTTTCCGTTTAGCGATTACTTAAGATCTTTGACTGAAATAAACCGATTGGCCTATCACTTTTGCCGTCATCTAAATCTTAGGTTTTGGTCGCGTCATAAGCTTGAGATACCGGCTCGCTAATATCTAGTGGAACAAGAGCTTCACTATATAAAAACAAATCAGTAAGCACTGCACGGACATGAATCGACGCATTCAAATTATCGACCATTTCTGACCCAATTTTTTCTTGAGCTAAAATAAACTCCAATGCAGCTCCGGCGTTTCGACAGTCATTTGCAATAACCTTCTCGAAACTAACCTCACTTTCGTTAAACGACTCGGCCATGCTTTTCATCGCATCAGCCATACCAGAAAGGGTCGGCCGTGCATGTGGACCTGGCCCCGATTCGGTTTGAGCTGGCCTACCCTGCGCGGCGAACGCCAATAAAAACTCATAACCGGATTCAATTACTTCAATATTTTTTTCTATCACTACTTACCACTCAATTAGTTAATCAGCTTCTCTAGGTGACCAAAGGCTCGGGTCATGATTTGCTTTCACCTCATCTTCTGACATCCACCCAGTTACCATTGAGCGAGTATAGAAGAGCTTTTCAGGTCGCAGCGCGAAATAAATGTGAGTCGCTGCAAGCGCTACCAAAGCCAAGGTTGATAAACCATGCAAAAGGAATACTAGTCCCAGCTGGTCTTCTGGCATGCTGTTTGTACGCTCCCAAAACGGACTATCGATTTGCAAGAACATCAATACACCAGTGATGATGACGGCGAAAACGACGACAGTCACAGCCCAATGCATACCTTTCTGCTCGAAAGAATATTTGCCAGGCATCTGCTCGGCATTAAAGGGCTCGCCAAAATCTTTTGGCCCTAGGATCATTGACTTAAAATCCTGCCAAAACATCGACCGGATAATGTGAAAAATGGTGATGAAGGTAAGCAAAAGTCCTGCAATCCAGTGGATGCTCAACCACGCAAACCGTAGACCAAGTATTGGCGCAACACCGGTAATAATAAGTGCAAAAATGCTAAGGGCCATAACCCAATGGAATATTCTGTCAACAGATTCATGGCGAACTACACGACGACCACCAGTTGAAGCCTTTTCGATTTTCTTATTGGCCAAAGCGGCCATAATGATCGCGTGAGCTGCTAACAAAACTAGAACAGCTACAGCAACAACCCAAAGCAAATCCCAAGACACACCTAGAATTACTTCTTCACCCCAAACATCTCGTTTATAGCGGACTATTTCTCCCACTTTACTGCCCTCTCAATTATTATTTTTAACTGCTTTTATTATCTAGCTAACATGCTACGGGCAAGCCCGAGGATTATCCTCGGACCGCTCTTTTAACAAGGTTAGCCATAAGTGGCACTTTAAAATGATTGTAGTTCAAAGGTCTAGCACCCTCGATAGCCATGGCACCAACTTTCTCGGCCAATGCTTCCGAGCGCTGCTGCCCGCGAAGTGCATTTTCAACATCGCTTAACCGGCGAGGAACACATTCTACAGCGCCGCATGCGATGCGAGCTTCTTGAATAGTGTCACCTGATACTTTCATCGCGGCCGCAACACTTACCAAGGCAAAGTCCCAAACATTTCTGTCAGCAACCTTCTCCCAATAATATTCAGCATTCGCCCATTCAGAAGGTAATCGAATTGCAGTGAGAATCTCACCTTCGTTCAAAACAGTCATGTTTACAATGTCGCGATCAGGACCTACGAAAAAGTCCTCGGCACTAACCAAACGCTCACCACCTTCGCTAGATATAACCATTGTGGCATTCAAAGCTACTAAAGCAGGCGCAGTATCCGAAGGGCTAACTGCTACGCAGCGGCTAGCACCAAAAATAGCGTGCTCTCGGTTCAGACCCTCAGGCGAATCGGCATAACAAATATTGCCGCCAGCGCGGTAGCAATCCAGTC
Source organism: Pseudohongiellaceae bacterium (assembly GCA_047617605.1). GTDB lineage: Bacteria > Pseudomonadota > Gammaproteobacteria > Pseudomonadales > Pseudohongiellaceae > UBA9145. The sequence goes on from JBLGBJ010000004.1 coordinate 134,783, forward strand.
CGCGTCGGTAATACCAACACCGAGCGTCTTGCACCAGGTTGCCAGCAATTGTGCCAACGTTTCTGATTTGCGGGCTAGCGACGATACCAGCAGCTTGGGCTAATAGTCCGTAACGCGATTGGATAAGCGGATTATTGGCAATATCAGTTAACGTTGTAACTGCGCCAATTTCCACACCCGTTGATATTTCTTTAATTCCTTTCCAAGCATCGATCTGAGTCAGCTCGATCATGGCGGAAGGAGACTTATTGCGGTCTTTTAACCAGCCGTAAGTATCCTGACCACCACCAAGCAGCCAACCATCTTTGCCAAGCGAACTTGCTAATGCGAGAGCGTTGCCTTCATCAGTTGGCTGATAAAGCTCAATATCGGGCATTACATCATGTGAAGTGGCTACCATATCAACCTCTGAAATTGTTTTGTGCGAGTGGGATTGCTTCTGATTCAACACCGGCAACGTGGTTTATAATCATGTCCGCGGTAATTGGTGCAGCATTAAAGATGTGACCATCTAGGGCATCGGAAATAGCCGCCGTGAGAGCTGCAGAAACCGCGCCCATAGCAGGCTCACCGATTCCACGGACGCCCACTGGATTCTCTGGATCAGGTAAATCTACCCAACCGGTTTGAATCTTAGACGGAGTGTCCAAAAATGTTGGAACCTTGCTCTGCCAATAGCCCGTACTCGCTGGTAGGCCATTCTGTGGATCGTATAAATGTCTTTCATAGCCAGACAAACCGATACCCCAAACTGCGCCGCCTACTAGCTGGTTTTTCAACCCTTGGGGGTGAAGAACCGTGCCACACTCACCGATACTGATCATGTCGAGAATTTCGTACTTGCCAGTTTCAGTATCGAGTTCAATTTCAGTACAAGTAACAGTGAACCCCGGAGGGTTACCTTCATGATTACTGTCATGGAAAACACCCATAAATCCAGTTCCTGCTAAGCGGGAAACGGAAATCGCTGTAAACTCATGTAGCTCTTCCGGCAGATCGGCCTCACCGGTGTATCTGCCACCTAGCTCCATTGCTCGCTGAGCAACTTGCGCATAGGTCATGCCTACGGTTGCATCTGCAATCTGGTGGACGCGCTCGTCGGAAACATCGTAATCTGCGGCCAAGCCGCCAAGGTCAGTGGCTGCGATTTCTTTCATCTTAGCCAACATATCTTGAGCCGCTCCCCACATTGTACGAGTATTCGTGAATGTAGAGTTACTGCCATCTTGCGGTGAAGTAATAGGTAGATTGTTGTCGGTGCGACCATTAATCACATCACAACTTTCCCAAGGCATTTTAAGCGCTTCTGCTGCCGCTCGTGACGTAGATGCATAAGAATATGTACCTAGGTTGCCAACGCCGTTGTGAATTCTTAGTCTGCCGTCAACGCCCATCATGACGATGCCGTCCATGCCGCTTCGGCCTGCATTGTGATAACCCTGGCCAATGCCGAGCCCGATCACTTTGCTGCCATTGCGCTGGCGACGACGTGATTGACGCTCTGTCCAGTTAAAACGATCGGCTGCCATCGTTAATGCTTCAGGCATGTAAGCACTGGTAAATGGAATGCGGCGAGGGCCGCCAACATCACCAGTTTGTGCGGCGTTCAATTTACGAAGCTCTAAACGATCGATACCTAGCTCATCTGCTGCCTTGTCTAAGATTGGCGAAATGATTGGTGCGATCTGATTCTGTCCAGGTCCACGTTGAGCGCCACGGTGTCCAGTATTACTGCCGATTGAAGTGCCGCGGAATCTTACTGCGTCAGTTTGATATAAAACGCTGATGCAATCCGCTGCTGAATAAGCATCAGCACCGCCGCCTTTACCGCCGTTATCAGACACGATATACAAATCGCAGCCAGCCATTGTTCCGTCGCCTTTGAATCCCACTTTGATCCAGCCTTGGAATCCTTGACGAGCACCACCGATAGTGAACTCTTCTTCACGGGTAATGCGCATCATCACAGGTCGATTAATTTTCTGAGATAGTTTGGCAGGAATAGCCATGCTTGGAATGCTGTTAGCGCGAGCTCGCTGACCAAAACCACCGCCTGTTGCTACGTTAATGAAAACGAAATCTTCTTTCGGAACACCAACAATGCCAGCCATGTCATTAGCAAGGCCAGTCAAACTCTGTGACGTGCCGTGTAAGTACAATTTGCCATCTTCCCAATAAGCCATGGCGCTGCGAGGCTCCATAGATTGGTGAGGATAACCGGCTGTCGTGAAAGTGCTTTCGTATATGTATTCAGATTCACCAAAAGCAGCCTCTAAATCGCCATAGGCGACCGTTTGCTGGGGCTCGGCAGTAGGTTCGTTACCTGCACGGAAACTTTCTACCTGATCGCGGGTCCATTTTTCCGACTTAAAACCTTCACGGAAAACATAAGTATTACCGCCGTCGTAAGCGTCAGGACCGCCTTCGGTCAAACTGTCTAGCGGATCCAGCACAAAGGGTAAACGCTCGAAAGTTACTGATATTTTTGCAAGAGCCGTTTCGGCTGTCTTTTCGTCAATTGCCGCCAACGCCAAAATAGGCTCACCTATAATAGTAGGCTGGTTGGTCAGAATTTTTAAACCCGTGCTATTAGTTTCGCCGTCAGGATAAACGTCATCAGCGGTTAAGATGCCGAATACGCCTTCCATCGCCAAAGCTTCAGTGGCGTCAATGTTGACAACGCGAGCGTGAGGCAGAGGGCTAGTTAAGAGCCGCGCGTAAACCATACCTTCACGGGTATAGTCTTCTGCGTACTTAATTTTTCCAGTGACCTTACCGGGCACATCTGGTGGAACAAAATCTTTACCAATATGCATATATGCCATGTTGATTATCCTATTTGTGCGGCGCGCATAACGCCGTCTAGGTAAGAGTCATAAGAACCGCAGCGACAAATGTTGCCAGCCAAGCCTTGACGCACTTCTTCTCGAGTTGGGTTTGGATTCGTACGAAGCAGACCAACTGCGGACATAATTTGTCCCGGTGTGCAGTAACCGCATTGAGGAGAAAGCTCTTCAACAAATGCCTGCTGCACTGGATGGAGATCACCGTTAGGCGACTCAAGGCCTTCGACGGTCTCTATTGCCATAGATTTCATTGAATGGGTCAGCGCTGAACAAGCGTAGGTTGGTATGCTATTTACCAATACTGTGCAGGCACCACATTCGCCGCGGTTGCAACCTAGCTTTGTGCCGGTCAGACCTAACTTGTAGCGAAGCGTTGAGGCCAGGGTCTCTTGCGGAGCAACGTCTACATTGCGCATTTGACCATTGACGTTGAGTCTAATCATGCGTTCTACGGCACCTGCCGGTCGAGTTTGGCCATTAGCGGAATACCACAGGCCTGTCGAGGTTGCCGCTGCACCAGAGGCAATTACCCCTTTGATAAAGCGTCTACGGGAAAGTTTTGAATTCACGGGATCACTCGCCTCCGTTAGTAGGGAAAGAAATTATTATGACTACAAGCTCGGTGCTGCTCTATTTGGCAGCTAGCGGAATCTGATAGCACTTCATTTGAAGAGGCCAAGATTAAATCACCTGATTGCTTTTAGCAAGCTGGCCCAAGGCCCGTATGCCCCGTGATTCTGTCGTTTCACGTATTATTTCACTTGGACTCCACCGATCTAAATAGTATTGATTCTCAGTTAGATTTAGAAGTGGCGCTCAAAGCTACAAAAGGCTTTCGCCGACCAACACGTCGAACCAGTGTCCCCCTTATTAAAACCATTCTTTCTAGTCAGAACACATGACTCAATTTCAGACAATGGAGCGATCGGAAAACTCTTTGTTAATATGCTGTCACTTTGTTAGGCCGTGGCAACGCATAACTAGCGATAATCAGCAGGTTAGCGGACCGCAGAATCTGCGGAAAGGCGCAACTACCTTGACATATTCTGTCGTGGTGTTATTTTTATCGACCCCTTTTGAAATGCTAAAGCTCATCCACAATAGCTTTGGCTGAGAGGGCGTATTAGCTACCGTCTAGTCCTATCATGACACTTCAGCTTATTTACTGACTGAGTACCGAGAGGCAAACCGCCATCATCGGGAGAGGAGTAACGGAGCGAGAAAATGAATTGAGAGGCGACGAACAACGAGATTAACGAACCTATGAGCAACGCAAACAAGCAATCTCTTCGATTTGGTTACCCTGAGAAGACAGGACTTTACGACCCCGCTTTTGAGAAAGACTCATGCGGTGTCGGATTTGTTGCCAATATAAAAGGCCAACCAAGCCACCAAATCATGTTGGACGCCTACCATCTCAATTCGCGGATGGACCACCGTGGCGGTTGCGGCTTTGAAGCCAATACCGGTGACGGAGCGGGTATTTTAATGGCGTTGCCTAACACCTTTTTTGCAAAAGTAGCAGCCGAACAGCTGGGCCGGACATTGCCGGCAGCGGGCGCTTACGCCGTCGGAAATATTTTTCTTCCACAGATCGTCGAAGAAAGAGAAATTTGCCGCCAAGCGATTAACGACATTATCGCCGAAGAAGGCCAAGACCTTATCGGTTGGCGCGAAGTACCACTTGATGCAATTGGCGCCGATGTGGGTCCAGCAGCTTTAATGGCACAGCCTCATATTGACCAGCTATTTATTGCTGCGGCCGCTGGTCTGGATCAAGACGCGTTTGAGCGAGTTCTTTATGTAATTAGAAAGCGCTTTACACACCTCCTTCGTAACGATGAGTCCTTGACCGAAGCGAAGCAAGTGTATGCCTGCAGCCTTTCAACAAAGGTCATTGTCTATAAGGGCATGTTGACGCCGGGTCAGTTATTTCCTTTTTATAAAGACCTAACCAATACCAGTTTTGAAACCCATTTAGCGATGGTGCATTCACGTTTTAGTACCAACACATTCCCGTCATGGGACCGAGCTCAACCCAATCGATTTATGAGCCATAATGGCGAAATTAATACGCTGCGCGGCAACGTTAACGCCATGGTTGCTCGCGAAGGCAAAGCCAACACTGATGTATTTGGTGACAAACTCTCATCAATTTTCCCAGTAATCGAACCCGATTGTTCAGATTCCGGCAGTTTTGATTCGGTACTCGAATTCATGTTGCTGTCTGGCCGCTCATTACCAGAATCCGTAATGATGATGATTCCAGAAGCCTGGCAGTCCGATGCCAATATGGCTCAATCCAAAAAAGATTTTTACGAATACCACTCCGCTTTGATGGAGCCTTGGGACGGCCCAGCTTCTATCGTTTTTTCCGATGGCCACTACATCGGCGCAGTCTTGGATAGAAATGGATTACGCCCTAGCCGTTATTATGTGACCCACGATGACAACGTCATTATGGCGTCTGAAGTTGGTGTGATTTATGTGGATCCTGCAAATGTGAAGCTAAAAGGTCGGCTTGAGCCAGGAAAAATGTTCCTACTGGACTTTGAGGCCGGCCGTTTAATTCCAGACGAGGAACTTAAACTTGGTATAGCAGGCAAGCGTCCTTACGGCGAGTGGCTGACGAATCAGAAAGTAACCTTAGCCGACATCGCCAGTGGCAGTGCCGATCACAGTCTTGATAGTGAACACACCTTGCAGCGCATGCAGGCTTTTGGCTATACAAGCGAAACCATGAGTTTCATGTTGATCCCCTTAGTGACTGAGGCACGTGACCCTCTTGGTTCAATGGGCAACGATTCTGCCCTTGCCTGTCTTTCCGACAAGCCGCGCATGATCTATGACTATTTCAAGCAGCTGTTTGCGCAGGTCACCAACCCTGCCATCGATTCCATACGCGAAGAAGTGGTGATGTCGCTGGAATGTTTTATCGGACCAGAAGGAAATCTGCTTACAACGCTGCCCGAACAAGCAAGACGCTTAAGCCTAAAGCATCCAATTCTTTCTAATCAGCAACTTACCGATATAAAAAATATGGATTTCAAGGGCATGAAATCCAAGCTGATCGATACTACTTTTGATGCCAAAGAAGCAGATGGATATCGCCAAGCGATAAAAAGAATCTGCGCTGAAACTGATGACGCCATTGATAACGGTTTTTCCTTTGTCATTCTGTCTGATCGAGCAACGTCTGACAAACGCATTCCATTAAGCGCATTAATTGCTTGCGGCGCTGTTCATCACCATCTGATTGGCAGTCATCAACGCACCCAAATCGGCATAATTTTGGAAACCGGTGAGGCCAGAGAAGTTCATCACCACTGCTTACTTACAAGTTATGGGGCAGACGCTATAAATCCTTACCTCGCGTTTGAGGCACTGTGGAAAGCCAATCAAGAAGGCTTACTCGGTGATGCCTATGAAACAGAAGACAAGCTTGTTGCCGCTTACAAGAAAGGCATCAAGAAAGGCATGCTTAAAGTGATGGCCAAGATGGGCATCTCAACGTTGATGTCCTACAAAGGCGCACAGATATTCGAAGCCCTTGGACTTGCTGACGATATTATTAAAGTCTGTTTTGTTGGCACAGCAAGCCGTGTCCAAGGTATTAACTTTGACGTTTTAATTGAAGAATCAAAGCGCAGACACCGCATTGGTTTCCCTGAAAAGGAAAGTGACAGAATTCCTGAGCTGACCAACCCAGGCGACTACTATTGGCGCTCCGGTGGCGACGCCCATATGTGGAACCCCAACACTATTGCCAATTTGCAGATAGCAGCAAGAGACAATAGCCCTGAGGCTTACGCGGCATTTGCAAAACATTCAAATGAGGACAGTACTCGTCGCTGCACATTTCGCGGCTTGCTTAAGTTTGATCAAACTGTGAATGAAGCTATCAGCATCGATGAAGTTGAACCGGTAAGCGAAATCGTCAAACGATTTGCTACTGGGGCGATGAGCTTTGGCTCAATCTCGCAAGAAAGTCATGAAACATTGGCTGTTGCTATGAACAGAATGGGCGGAAAATCCAATACTGGCGAAGGTGGTGAAGACCCCGCTCGGTTTGAGCCAATGGCAAACGGAGATTCAAAGCGTTCAGCAATTAAGCAGGTAGCATCTGGCCGCTTCGGTGTGACCACTTGGTATCTCACCAATGCAGATGAGCTACAGATCAAAATCTCTCAGGGCGCGAAGCCTGGTGAAGGCGGCGAACTGCCCGGCGGCAAGGTTGATGACTATATCGCGCGCATTCGCCACTCCACCCCAGGAGTCGGGCTAATAAGTCCACCTCCGCACCATGACATTTACTCCATTGAAGATATTGCACAGCTCATTCACGACCTTAAGAATGCAAATCGTGAAGCCCGTATAAGCGTTAAGCTCGTGTCTGAAATAGGTGTCGGAACAGTTGCTGCTGGCGTCACAAAAGCCAAGGCAGATCATTTAGTAATTGCCGGCCATGACGGCGGCACCGGTGCATCACCTCTTACCTCTATTAAACACGCAGGCTTACCCTGGGAGTTGGGGGTTGCAGAGACGCACCAAACTTTGGTGATGAATAATCTAAGGTCGCGTGTGGTATTACAAACTGATGGCCAGTTAAAGACAGGACGCGATATCGCTGTGGCTGCTTTGCTTGGTGCTGAAGAATTCGGTTTCGCAACAGCGCCACTCATCACACTTGGCTGCATCATGATGCGTAAGTGTCATTTAAATACTTGCCCGGTAGGAATAGCGACACAAGATCCTGAACTGCGTAAGAAGTTTAAAGGCAAGCCCGAACATGTCGTAAATTACCTTTGGATGGTTGCACAGGACTTGCGTGGCATCATGGCCGAACTCGGTGTTCGTACTGTCAATGAAATGGTTGGTCGAGTTGATCTTCTAAAAACTGACGATGCCATAAACCATTGGAAGGCAGACGGTCTGGATCTGAGCCCAATGTTAGAGCCTGCGAAAGTAATTTTCGAAGGAACTGAATTCTATAAAACTCAAGATCAAGATCATGGCCTAGAAAAAGCACTTGATAACGAGCTTATCCGGCTGGCCAAACCGGCTTTAGAAACTGGTGAAAAAGTTTATATTGAACACGAAATTATCAACATCAATCGCGTTGTTGGCACGATGCTTTCTAATGAAGTAGCCAAGCGCTGGAAGGCAGAGATGCTTCCCGATGATACGATCAATATTAAACTCAATGGCTCAGCAGGCCAGAGCCTTGGAGCATGGCTAGCCAAAGGTATTACTCTTACAGTAGAAGGCGATGCCAATGACTTTGTCGGCAAAGGTCTTTCCGGTGGCAAGATTATTATTTACCCACCCAAGCAAAGCACATTTAAAGCCGAAGAAAATGTTATTGCAGGTAATGTAAATCTCTATGGAGCCACTAGCGGCGAAGCCTATTTTAGAGGCATCGTAGCAGAGAGGTTTGCGGTTCGAAATAGCGGCGCATCAGCAGTAGTTGAAGGTATTGGTGATCATGGCTGTGAATACATGACAGGTGGGCGTGTGGTTATTCTTGGCAAAACTGGTCGCAACTTTGGTGCGGGGATGAGTGGCGGTATAGCCTACGTATGGGATCCAAAGAATGCATTGGCAGCACAGTGCAATATGGAAACCTATGAACTCGATCGCGTAACGGCGGCCAATGACATTCTTGAGCTTAAAGTATTAATCGGCAACCATGCCGACTACACCGAGTCGCCGGTAGCGAGATCTATTTTAGAAAATTGGGAGCAATCACTCCGTCAGTTTGTAAAAGTGATGCCAACAGATTATAAGCGCGTACTTGAAGAACAGGCAGCAGCAGCAACCGCAGCTTGAGAATTGAATGCTCGTTTAATGACAAAAGAAATTAAGGATAGAAATGGGAAAGCCTACTGGATTTAAGGAATTTGAGCGTGAGACTGCACCCTATCGTGATGCAACTCAGCGACTCGTAGACTTTAAAGAGATTTATACGGACCGCAATGAAGAACACTTGGCCACACAAGGCGCCAGATGTATGGACTGTGGAGTACCATTTTGCCAATCTGAACAAGGTTGCCCGGTCTACAACCTAATTCCCGAGTGGAATGATCTGATTTATAACAACCGCTGGAAAGAAGCTTTAGAAAGATTACATAAGACCAACAACTTTCCAGAGTTTACTGGAAGAGTTTGCCCTGCTCCCTGCGAGGGAGCATGTGTGTTAGGTATTAATGAGTCTCCTGTCGCGATTAAAAATATCGAATGTGCAATTGTCGACAAAGGCTTTGAAGAAGGCTGGGTTGTTGCTAATCCGCCAACGCAGCGAACCGGCAAAAAAATAGCCGTAGTAGGGTCTGGCCCTGCCGGACTTGCAGCAGCTGCTCAGCTCAACCTGTCCGGTCATGAAGTCACTGTATATGAAAGAGATGACCGAATTGGCGGCTTGTTGATGTACGGCATACCCAATATGAAGCTTGAAAAAAATGTGGTCGACAGACGAGTTGATTTGCTTAAAGCGGAAGGTGTTAGATTTGTAGTCAACGCTGACATTGGCGGGACCGGCGAAAAAGGTATTTCGGTAAGTAAATTGCTGGAAGAATCCGACGCCCTTTTACTTGCAACCGGCGCCACAACTCCGCGTGATTTGAACATACCCAACCGCGCGGGCGACGGTATTCACTTCGCAATGAATTTTCTCTGGCGTAATACTAAAAGCCTCCTCGATTCTCAATTGAACAATGGCGAGTATCTCTCTGCCAAGGGCAAAAAAGTCATCGTGATCGGCGGTGGTGATACCGGGACCGACTGTATAGGAACTTCACTACGGCACGGCTGCGAGTCTTTAGTTAATTTTGAAATCATGGAAAAACCTCCTGTAGCTCGCGCAGATGATAACCCTTGGCCATTGTGGCCGAAGATCCACCGAGTTGATTATGGACACGAAGAAGCAGCCAAGAAATTTGGCCAGGACCCGCGAGTCTATTCAATATCAGGCAAAGAATTTGTTAGAGATGAAGACGGTAAGCTATTAGGCATTAACACTGTCGAGGTCGACAAAAACTTCAAAGAAGTGCCCGGCACTATTAAATTTTGGGAAGCCGACCTTATTCTTCTTTCAATGGGCTTTCTTGGCCCAGAACATTATGTCAGTGAAGCCTTGGAACTAGAATTGGATGGCCGCTCAAACTATAAAGCGGAATATAAAAAATTCCAGACTTCCACAGCGAAGGTATTTGCCGCTGGTGATTGCCGCAGAGGGCAATCGTTGGTGGTTAGAGCCATCGACGAAGGTCGCTTAGTGGCCGAAGAAATAGACAACTACTTAGATTCTCAGTGAACCAGCACGCTAGGGTGAATCTATCTTTACCCTAGCGCTCTATTCGCCTCACTTAGCCACACTTGGCCCTACTGGCAGGAATCGCCAAAACAGGCTCAGCACAATCCCTAGCGCCACGTCAGCCTCCAAAACAGCTGTCACCTTACCTTTTACTCCTAACTGCTCTATTTTTTCTACTGCTTGTTTTTCTCCCTGCTCACATAGCGATACTCTTGTCTCTCGTCCTGCGCAAAGACTTCCTAAGCGAGTGAGCTTTCTGACATACTCTGTATGTAATCAATTCAGCCAATGAAGCCCCTTATGCCAGATTCGGTTCTTAGCCTTGAGAACGTAGTCAAAACCTACGGTGATTTTACCGCCGTTGACGGTATTAGCTTGAATATACCTAAGGGCTCTATCTATGGATTCTTGGGCCCTAACGGTGCCGGCAAGACCACTACTATTCGCATGATCCTTGATATCGTCAAGCCAAGTAGCGGCTCGATTTCGATTCTCGGCAGTCCTTCAGCATTGGACGTTCGTAACCGCATTGGTTATCTGCCTGAAGAGAAAGGCCTCTATAAAAAAATGAAGGTCTGGGCGGTTATTCAATACTTTGCCATGCTAAAGGGTATGCAAAAAAAGCAGGCACGGGATCAAGCGTTTAGCTTACTGGAGAAATACGGCCTGAAAGATTTCGCAGAATCGAAAGTCGAAGCGCTCTCAAAGGGAATGGGACAAAAGGTGCAGGTTCTCTCTGCTGTTGCTCACGAACCTGAGCTGGTCATTTTGGATGAGCCGTTTTCAGGATTAGACCCCATTAATCAATCAGTGCTTGAAGAGCTGATTAATGACATGGCCAATAATGGCCAAACCGTTATATTTTCTACCCACGTTATGCAACATGCCGAACGTCTGTGTGATCACATTTTGCTTATCGCTAAGGGTAAAAAGGTTTTCGACGGCACGATTAATCAAGCCAAAGCAACGGTATCTAGGCGCGTGATTGTCGCGACAAAAAACGATATTACTCAGCTTCATCAACTGCCAGGAATCGATAACATAACCGGCACCGACAGTGATTTTCCCAACGAGTGGCAGTTGGATATTTCTGATTCATTTGACCCTCAAGAGATCCTGCGCTTTTGTGCCGAAAAAAATGTTGGGCTGAGTAGGTTTGAATTTACTGAACCCAGCCTACACGATGTTTTTGTTCACTTGGTTGGCGACGAAGCGCGGGAGCATCAATTTCGATGAGAATGGTTTGGCTGATAGCGTCTAGGGAATATCTTGAAAATGTTCGCACCAAAGGGTTTTGGATCACGATCCTAATATTCCCAGTAATATTTATTGGTATTTATTTCTTACAGTCAGTCCTATCCGATGCCACTCCCACGCGCTATTACTTACTCATAGATCAGTCGGGAAAATATGAGCAGGCGGTGGATGTGGCCATTGAGCGCAATCACCAAAGGCGGGTCCTACAAGCATTTGTTCAGTACCTATTGGACAACCGAGTGGAAACCAATTTTGAACTTACCGCGGCAAATGCATCCAGCGCTGCAGATGAATTTGTGGATGATGTTGATGCTAACCAAGTAGCCGCATTAGATGACTGGCTTAGCAACGGCGGACTCGATTTTGCGTTAGTCATGGCGACCCCCTACCTCAAGAAAGATTCGCCACCATTCGAGCAACCAGAAAACCAATTTATTCTCGCAGACCTGCCCAGCGATGTAGACGCATCAGCGGCCCCTGCTGAGATTGTAGAAGCTTTGCGCCCTTATTTAACGGGGCGAAAACTAATCGGCTCCGGTGAAGACTCGGGACCGTTGTTTGCGCTGATTCTAATTCCTGAAAATGTTGACCAATCTATTAGTAGACCTAACACAGCCCCACAAGCCCCCGACCCAAATTCAGGCGTTCAATACTGGGCTAGTAATCTTACAGATTCGAGGCTACCCGATGCCATTGCCGGCAGTATTAATGCTGAAATTCGTGAACAGGAATACGAGAAGCTAGAGCTTAATACAGAACTGGTGCGAAACATTCAACGAACTCGAATGCCGCTAAATCAGCTGGACCCCTCTGCAGCAGCAGGTGAAGAAGCCGTGAGCATGGCGGATACCTTCCGCCAGTTTGCCCCCATTGGCTTTGTCTATTTGATGTTCATTTCATTAATGCAAAACGTGCAGTACCTGCTATCCAACACCATTGAAGAAAAATCCAATCGTATTATCGAAGTGCTTTTGGCATCGGTGACTGCAGGTGAATTAATGATGGGTAAACTTTTTGGGATAGGATTAGCGGGGTTAACAACCATTGCCGTATGGCTTCTATCTTTCTACCTGTTCATCACTTTGTATGATAGCTCGGAGACAGAGCTGATTTCGCAAATATTGGAAGTTATTTTGAGTTCGGATTTGATTCCTTGGTTTGTGTTTTATTACTTTGCGGGCTATGCGCTTTATTCTGGCGTCTTTCTCGCTATTGGTAGTCTTTGTAATACGCTCAAAGAAGCACAGGCAATGATGACGCCAATGATCATGATTCAGGTCGTTCCACTGGCCACAATGTTTTTTATCGTCTTAGACCCAAACAATACTTTGGTAAGAATCATGTCCTGGTTTCCACTGTTCACGCCTTATGTGATGATGAATCGAGCCGCAGCAAATCCGCCACTTATAGATGTGATAGGAACCACTATTGTGCTGATTGCCAGCATTGCATTGGTGCTTTGGATGTCGGGCAAGATATTCAAGCACGGCGTACTAAGAACAGGTCAGCCACCCAAAATAGTGGAGCTTTTTCGACTATTCAGATCACCTAAGTAATTTTCCTAATTGGGCTGTCTGTATCAGGGGCCTAATACACTGACTAAGACTGTTTGCTTGGAGTGGAACTAATCGCTTCTTTATCCAAACCGCAATGAACGCATTTTTTACTACGCAGACTCATAAGAATGGAGCGCACAAAAAATTGCTCGTTGCATGCGGGACATTTTCGCATGGTCATATCAAAAGCAAATGCAGACCAAAGCCCCATGTAGACAAACATAAAGCCATCAATACTCCTACCGCTACTTAATAAAAACCAAACACCTACTGCATAAACTGGGAATGTAGCGAAACAAACCAGAAGCCGCGTTCGCGCTCTTAAAACTTTTTTCAGAGCAGCCATGCTCACCCCGCTGCGTCGTGCGGGATCAATTAATCGGTTACTCTGATTCTCAGATTCGTTGCTATTGTGCATAGCTTATTCTCGCTAATTTTTACCAAATGAAAAACCGTTAGACAAGTGCCGAGACTGCAGTCCAGCCTTGGGTCACCCCAATAAATAACAGGATCACAGCAAGAAGACGATTTATCATCTGGCTACTCTTCTGCAGGTGTGTTTTGAGGTAGCCGCTGGCAATAACAAAGCCATACAAAGCCATGAACTTGCCGAAAAATATCCCACATAAGAAAGCAAATTGATAAATGCCAAAATAATCAAAATTGAAAGTTTGATCGATAGCGGTCAATGCAAAAATCCAAAAAGGCACGACTTGAGGATTGACCGAGGCAATGAGAAGCCCCTTCTTAAAAAAGGATTTCTGCTCACTTTTTTGATCTTGCAGTTTAAGGTCAGATTTTCGAGTAAAAACCACCAGTGCTAGTACGATGAACACGAGTGCTATGATCAGCTTTACAATGGCGTTAGTTTCTAGAAAGGCGCTGATGACGAAGCCGAAACAAATCGCTATCAACGCCATGCCAACTTCGACAAAAGAGGCGGCAAGCGCCACCTGCGTGCCGCGATGGGCATCGTAGTCGATTGAAGTTTTCACAACGTTGAGATTGATTGGCCCAAAAGGTATCGTGCCAATGACGCAAGCAGCCATGCCAACTAGAAAGTAGAGAAGAGGGCTATCCATGCTACTTGTATCCTTGCGCCTGCAGATTAAACAGCGTGGCATACTGTCCATTGGCCTGCAACAATTCTTCGTGGCTACCTTCTTCCGTGATTACTGACTTTTCTAATACAATTATATGATCGGCCATTCTGACCGTAGAAAACCGATGAGAGATTATTATCGAAATCTTATTTGCCGTAATGTCTTTGAAATGAGCAAATATCTCCGCTTCTGCTTTAGCATCAATAGCAGCCGTTGGCTCGTCGAGGATCAGCACATCTGCTTGGTTGCGCATAAATGCTCGAGACAGCGCTATTTTCTGCCATTGTCCGCCGGATAGCTCCTTACCGTCTTTAAACCAAGTCCCAAGCTGAGTGTCATAACCCTTAGGCAAGTCTTTTACAAATATGTCAGCCATACCCTGCTTGGCCGCACCCTCTACCTGATCTCTATCTTGGATATTGTCGACATCGCCGATTCCAATATTTTCACCAACTATCAACTGATAGCGCGCAAAGTCTTGAAAGATCACACCTATCTTTTGACGCAAAGTTTCTATATCCCAGTCGCCTAGTTCTAAACCTTCAAGGTATATGCTGCCCTCGGTCGGGGTATACAGCCTGGTGAGCAATTTAATCAAAGTTGTTTTGCCGCTGCCATTTTCACCAACAATAGCCAAACTCTCACCGGGCTTAATGTGCATTGAAACATTCTTCAGAGCAGGAGTATCGTTGCCCGGGTAAGAAAAGCTTACATTCTCAATGCGAATTCCATCTTTTGGACTTGGCCCTTCAGTTCCTTCCCCATTTTGCTCCGGAACTTCATGATCCAAGTACTCGGTTAGGTTTGATAGATAAAGATTGTCTTCATACATGCCATTTATTGAAGTTAGGCTATTGGTCACCGCGCTTTGGCCCAATCTGAACTGCGCGATGTACATCGTCATCTGACCAATAGTGATGACACCTGCTATCGCTGCAAAACCCACCCAGCCATAGGCGAAATAGAATGCAGCGCTGGCAAGAAGGCCTAAAACGTAGCCCCAAATACCGCGGCGGATAACAATGCTGCGGTCCTCTTTGTACATTTGGCGAAATATATCTACGTATCGGTCTAAAAACATTCGGCCCAGCTTAAGCAGCTTTACTTCTTTAACTCCATCCTCGCGAGTAAGAACCATTTCTAAGTAGATTTGCATTCTTCTTTCGGCAGAGCGGCGGCGTTGAAGTCGAAAAGCTTCGCCAGAGAATTTGGCTTCTACTAGAAATGCTGGAATACCGGCGAGCCCAAGTAACAGGACTGCGTAGGGAGAAAACTGAAAAAGAAAGATACCGATAGTAATCAGCAAAGTCGTATCACGCAGCAGATCGAAAGTTTTAATTACGAAACTCAATGGTCGACTAGATGCTTCCCTGCGTGCTCGCACCAATTTGTCGTAGTATTCGGCGTCTTCGAAATGAGCAAGCTCCAGGCCAAGCGCCTTCTCAAGAATCATGACATTGATTTCGTTGCCCAACAGCGCACGAAGAATCGACTGGCAAACGCCGTTTATTTTCTGCGCAGCAGTCATCAATACTACAAGCAGTGCTTCGATGAGCACATATTTGAGCAGGTCGCCTCGAGCGGCCTCGGCGACGTCACCAGTTGATTGGAAGGCAGTTGAAACAGCGTCGACAAAAAGACCGCCCACGGACGCTATGGCAGCAGGTAGGAGGCCTGAAACAAAAGTGGTCGCCGCCATGGCCAAGGTCAATCCAGCGCTGGTCTTCCAAACAATACGAATGGCAACGCCACTGTATTTGAAAACCGAAAGGAATTTACGAATCGGGTTTACAGGTTCTTGATTTTCCAATGTCTACTCGGGAGTCTTAGGGATGAGGTAGTTTAAGTTTACTAGTTAAGGGTACGCGGATTATGTAGTCGTGGATTTTAACACAGTTAGTTTAGAGAAATAGTTCTGGGTTCTGGGTATTGGCTCTGGGCCTATCTCCTTTTATTAGCCCTTCTTATCAGTCCTTATTTATAAGTATTTTTTGTAAGTTGGAGACAACAAAAAAGGGAGCCGAACTTATCGACCCACTTGTTTTTAGCTATCAAACCAGAAAATAGTTTAGATTTTTACCAGCTTTAATACAAAGCGATCTGTATTTCGAGCGAGGCTTTCATCAAAAGGCCCTTTACTATGGTCGTCAGCTGGATTGTTGAGCATGTCGCTTGTGCTTATCAAGGCGAAATCTCCGCTGGCAACCAGCGCCATGACAGCATCGTCAAACGCAATTCTGTGCAAAGTCGCATTATCTGCACCAGCCGAACCCTCGTGGTCCACAACGGCAAGGATGCCACCTGTTTTCATGACATTGGCAATTTGACCCAAGAAGCCTTGAGCCGCAACAGGATCTGGATTGTATACGTCATGAAAATTAAGTGCCGTCATCACAAAATCAACCGAACCCGCCGGGATATCTGAAACCGGGCTCATCCAATGTTCGACATTGGACAATCGAGATAGCCTATCGTTAATAATGGGCATATTACGCTCAACGAATGGAGACTCGCTGTTCTGCATATAAACCTTGCCGCTGTCGCCAACCGCATAGGAAAGCACTTCGGTGTACCAACCACCGATAGCGATCAAATCCAATACCGTCATCCCACTCTCTAGGCCCATGAATGCGAGTAATTCAGGCGCTTTACGATTAACGTCTCGCTCTTTATCTGCTGCTGGCCGGTCTGGATTGGCCATCGCGCGCTCTAATGCGGCAGTGTCCAGTGCAGCATTAGCTACGCTGCTCAATAGACAAGCTGTAAGCAGTGATAGAACTGTTTTCATATTTTTTACCCTTTTCTGAATTTTGGGAGATGATCTGTCTGTTATTGCTGACACATCAGGAACTACCTATATTCGGCAGCTTTTTTCTTTTTTATTGCAGCCCTGCTAGAAGCAAGGCTCATCAGAGTAAACCAAGGGACGGGGGTGAGTACACTGTATTTGACTCATTGCAACGAGGTTCTCAACGCGTACAGCGAGGTGTTTGAGCCTATACACCGAAGTATTCGACACTTACAGCAAAGACCTCAACAGCTGGTGAGAACCGCCGAACAGCCAAATACAGGGCTTCAAGTTCAGTGCAGGCGCTTGAATTCCATCAATTCACCTTCGAAGAACTGTTTCACTTCCAGAAGCTGACTAAGGTCACCATCGGATTCCATTAAAGGGAGATGATGCTCAATATCATTGAGAATATTGGTGATGCTTCCCGTATCAAGACTACTGAGATCCAGATCGAAAGGGAATTTAAGTTCATTGGACATGAAAAGTACCGCTCCTTACGAACGTATTACTGAATTAACTAGGCCATATGCCGTCCATGCATACTATCGACTGACATTAAGAAATCTTCATAAGAAATTCTATTAGTTGAAGTTTTTCCATTTTTAGCGCCCCGCTAACTTCGTGTGAGTCGGGTGCGCTTTACGACCAAAACTCCGCGTATTACACTACCCCCGAAGTTTGTGAACACCAACTTCCCTCAGACTTTCGCGTATGCAAACGTTAGCTGTAGTAATATTTTGAAAAATAATAATTAGTTGCGCAAAGCGCGCTGTCGGAGAGAGATCTTGACCACGTTTGTTAAAGCGTGGGCGCGCGCGGTAATTGCATGGCGCCTGCCTATCATCATAGCTACAGTATTGCTCATCCCAGCGATGCTGTTTACCGGTGGCCCAATTCCCTTCGATAACAGCACCGAGCGTTATTTTGTGGCTGGTGATCCAACCCTAATCGAATTCGATAAGCTTGAAGAATATTTTGGTGACAACGAGTATTTGTTGATTGGTTTTGAAGCCGCTGCTGGAGATGTGTTTCAGACTGATACTCTGGACGCTATTAACCGCATGACAGAATTCTTGGACTTTCATCCCTATGTGACCCAGCTGCGCTCGATAACTAACTTCCAATATATTCATGCTGATGGTGATGACCTACGTACCGATTACTTAATTGAAGATATCGAGGACGTCATTGGAAATGAGGCTGCGATCGCCGAAATAAAAAATACTTTGCTTTCTGAAAAACTTGCCTTAGGAACATTGATAACCGAAGATTTTCGCCACGTCAGAATAGCCGCTAGAGTAGAATATAGAGAAGAGACATCAGAGCACAAAATTGAACTAGTCCAAGATCTCTATGAATTTGTAAAATCGGAAAACTTCGAATCCGACCAATATATTTTACATCTATCAGGCTACCCGTTGGTGAATGAGCGTTTTGAAACGGTAACGGCCGAAGACATCGGCGTCTTAATACCGATAATGATAGCACTGATGGCAGCCATTCTATTTATCAGCTTCCGTTCCTTAGCGGCCACTCTATTTCCCTGGCTCGCCATTGCCAGCAGCTTACTCATCGTCTTGGAGCTGCAGTATTACTTAAAGATTCCCCACTCAACTATTGATAGTGCTGCCTTAATACCCACGCTAATAATCATTGGCATCGGCATCACCGTACACGTTCTTATTGATTTTTTCCGCTACCGAAATACTGGTGAAAACAGTATAGAGTCAGCTTTGAAAACCATTGAACATGTTTGGGTTCCTGCTTTTTTTACAGCTATTACAACATCAGCTGGGTTTATTGCACTGTCTATAACGAAAATAATGCCAATTAGAGAATTCGCTCTACTAGGCGCGATTGGACCGTTAGTCCTTTTTATTTTTTCCCTAACCGCACTACCCGCCATGTTAAGTTACTTAGGCAAACTGTCTGACAAAACTAAAAACATCTTAGATGCTGGCTTTATTTCGAAACTTACGCAGCACATCCCTGATTTTACCCTACAGCGGCGAAATCCGATTTTGGCTCTTAGTATGATGGCCCTGATCTTTTCTATACTCTATCTGCCAAGCATCAAAGTCGACACCAACTATGTCTCGCTCTTTAAAGAATCGAGCCAGACCCGACAGGACATAGTGTACTTCGATGAAGCATTTCGGGGCATGATGACGCTGGACATAATCTTAGACTCTGGTGAGTATGATGGTGTAAAGCATCCCGAATTTCTGGCTAAAATGGAGTCCATGCAAGACTGGCTCTCAGAACGCGAAGCACTAGGCCCAATCAATTCGCTAATAGATTATTTAAAAGAAATCAATCAATCCCTGCATGGCGATGACTCAACATATTATCGAATACCCGATTCCTCAGCCATGACCGCACAATACCTCTTGCTCTATGAAAGTTCTGGAGCCAATGAAGATCTTTCAGACATCAAAGATTTTGACAATCAGATGGCGCGTTTAGTGGTCCCTGTTGTCAATATGAGAGCGTCTGCAATGAAAGCTGAATTAGACACCATCAACGAATATTTGTTGTCAAATTTTGGTGAACTCGACCCCATTGTGACAGGCACTATGGCGCTCGCTACAGTACAAGATGTTTATGTTTCCGATGGGATGGTGCAGAGCTTTCTGATAGCCTTGACTGTGATTACAGCATTTTTTATAGCCTTATTCCGTTCATTTAAATATGGATTGCTCTCAATCATTCCCAGCATACTGCCGATAATTCTGGCAGGCAGCGTGGCGGGGTTTTTAGGTGTCTTTATGGACCTAAGCGCTGTCATCGTCTTCGCCATGACAATGGGTATTGCAGTGGATGATGCTATTCATGTGATGAGCCGGTACTTACTAGCTAAAGAGCAGGGCGCCAACACACACGATGCTATTCAACGCGCTATGAATGAATCTGGAAGAGCCGTAGTATTCAGCTCAATTGTGTTAGTGTCGGGATTCAGTGTTCTATGCTTTGCCTCATTCACGACGGTGATCTACGTTGGTTTGTTTGGCGCAATTATTATGTCTCTTGCCCTACTCGGAGATCTGCTGGTTTTGCCCGCTATTTTGTATTTGGTAGATGGCCACTCTGATAGAAGTCAGGATAGCGGCCTGAGCGAAATCGACAGTGGCTCAAACCTAGATAAGTACTTGTTTTAATCAGGAGTTACAAAAATGGGATACACCGACGTTTCGAGATGTCGCCCTACTAGTTTTTTGGCCTTTTCGAATGCTCTTTTTAGTGCAGCTTTTTTTGGGGCAGTCTTTTCTGCAGCCGTTAATGCTCAAGATCTAACTGCCTATGACGTGATGAAGCAGGTAGAGAATCGCGACAGCGGAGAATCCTCTGTTGGGGATTACACCATGGTACTGATAGATCGCCGCGATCGTCAGCGAGTAAGAAACCTGCGTATTTTTTCAAAAGATTTTGGTGAAGATAACAAAGCTCTTTCGTTATTTGAAAGCCCTGCTGACATCAGGGGCACCGCTTATTTGAACTTTGACTGGGATAATCAAGACAGAGACGACGACTCTTGGCTGTACCTACCTGCTTTACAGCGTGTGAAACGCATCGCATCAAGTGACACGTCTGATTCTTTCTTAGGCAGTGACTTCACCTATGCCGACATCAACGGCTACGAACTAGATTGGTATGACTACACTTTCATCAATGAGTCAGAGACGGTAGATGACTTAGAGGTTTGGGTTGTTGAAGCGGCTCCAAAACCTGAGTTCAAAGACAAGGCTGAAGACGCTACAGGTTATTCCAAGATGCAAAGCTGGATACGAAAGGATAATTTTGTTCAAGTTCGCGGGCAGGCATGGGAACTTAAGGGGAATAAAATCAAATATTTTAACTCAACCGAGATCGAGTTGATTGACAATATCTGGACAACCCAACGCTTGCAGGTGGTGACCACCCGCAACGGCCGCCAGGAACATGCCAGCGTGCTGCAGATAAATAGCATCGATTATAACGTTGCTGTGGACGACTCGTCCTTCACCACCGAATACATGCAACGTGGATTAGATTAACTCAGGCCTTAAGTGTTCAAAAAACCCTGCACTAATTCTTCCGCTTGCCAAATTCAGTACTGCCTCAGTGCGTTACTTCTAACGCCTATTGTCTGTGTTGCTCAGGACGATTTTTTTACGTCGATCGATGTTGATATCGCCGAGACACAATCTTCGGATTACTCGGTCATTGGATGGATCACCCAGAACGCATCTTTCGGCGTTGAACAGCCCAGCCAGCTATTTAGCCGCACCGACAGTGAACTTAATGGGCTCCAAACTAGCCTTTTTATTCAGGCAGATGGAAAGCTCAGCGAAAAATTCAACTTTAGGATTAGCGGAAAATATTACCATGACCCAATTTATCAAGTAAAAAGTGATGTACCTCATTCAAAAGAAGAAAGAGATCAGCTTCGTAATCGTCTCGAGGTGCGAGACTTTTACATCGACTATCAGGCCGACAACGGCTTTTACTTTAAAGTTGGGAATCAAATTCTAGCGTGGGGCCTGTCTGAGTACATTCGGGTTACCGATCAGATAAACGTGGAGGATCAGTTTGCTATAGCCCAGCAGGATCTCGAAGATTTAAGACTGCAAGCCCCCGCCGCACTTATGAGTTACCGGCTTAATGATTGGCTACTCGACACTGTTGTTACTTATGATGCTGACAGAAACCAAATCGCACCAGAAGGTGATGAGTTTGATCAATTTGCACCGCTGCGTAACAACGGGTTTGCTTTGAACCGCCAAGACACCAAAAACATGACAGAAGGATTTGTTCGGCTATC
The DNA here is from genome assembly GCA_047617605.1 of Pseudohongiellaceae bacterium. Taxonomy (GTDB): domain Bacteria; phylum Pseudomonadota; class Gammaproteobacteria; order Pseudomonadales; family Pseudohongiellaceae; genus UBA9145. Next base: position 156,449 of record JBLGBJ010000004.1, read on the forward strand.
TACTCAACTTAGTTCTGGCGACCTTCAGATCGTAGCAGGCGAATTTAACGACAATAATTTGAGCGTTGATAACATTACCGCGCTGCAGTCGTCAGAACCCAGCATGAACTTCAATCAGAATCGAATGCGCATGATTGGCGCGGCGGCAAACTGGATAGAAGGCTCCTGGCTTTTCTATGGGGAAGTGGGCGCTCTGTATGATGTTGCCGTTCGCCCTAATGCAAAGTCTTTCTTCAGCCAAGTTAATGGTTGGGATCAAAAGGATCAAACTCTCGCCGTAGCCGGGATCGAATACAACGGATTTAGTAATCTTCTTTTGAGTCTAGAAATCGATAGCATCCACACTCGAGATCATGACAATTTTATGCTGGCGCCAATTGATCAAATTAGTGTGGGTGCACGCTTTAACTGGAGCGCTCTAAACGAGAGACTACGAGTGGTAGGAGTTTGGAACAAGCTGGCTAATAACTGGGGACGCGTGAGTAGGTTGTCGATCGACTACAACTGGTCAGATAATCTGGACCTGAGCTTTCTTTGGGTTGACTACAATGCCAGTGGTGACTCGGTGTTTTATGCGTTTCGAAATAACGATGTTGTGCAGTTACAGATGCGCTATAACTTTCAGCTGTAGCTAACTGCTTGCCCAGATTAAGAGAGGCTTAACTATCTAAACCCATCGCTTTGCGCGCAATTTGATTTTTGAGCAGCGGCAAATTATTAACAGCTCTAAGACCTACGTTGCGAAGCCATCTCACCGGCAATGCTTCTTCGGCAAACAGACGCTTAAATCCTTCCATCGCCCACATGGTTGCAACATTATGACTACGGCGTTTTCGTTCATAGCGGCTAAGCACCACAGGATCAAATACTGCGCGGCCGCTAGCAAGCCCTTGGCTTAATTCTTCTGCTAGCGCGGCGACATCTAACAAACCCAAGTTAACACCCTGCCCGGCTAACGGGTGGATAGTGTGAGCCGCATCCCCGACCAACACCACGCTATTCTGGCTGTATTTTTTTCCATGGCGCTGGCGAAGTGGCACAGCAAATCTCTTTGCACTGAATTCTATTTTCCCCAGCTTGGACTCAATTGCCTGCTCTAATGATTGATTAAAACCTGCATCGTCAAGCTGCATTAAAGATTCAGCCAACTCTGGAAGGCAAGACCAAACAATAGAGCAATAATGCTGATCACTAGAGTTTTGACTAGGAGATAAGGGTAAAAACGCCAGAGGACCAGAGCTCATAAACCTCTGCAAAGCCTTTGCGCCGTGCGGCAACTCGGTTTTTACAGTGGTCACAACTGCGGTGTGATCATAATCCCATTCTTTGGTGTCAATATTAGCGAGTTTACGAATAGGTGAGTTGCCCCCATCCGCCGCAACCACCAGCGAGGCTAATATGACCGCACCCGATTCTGTGATTATGCGGGCTTTGTCTCCGCCGTTATCGCCTAGGGTGAGCTGCGCAATTGCCGCACCGCCGACCAGCTCCAGGTTCTCTATTGGCGCCAGTGAGCCCTGAAGCGCGCAGAGAACGATAGAGTTTTCAACAATATGGCCGAGCTCGCTGCCGCCTATTTCACTAGCCGAGAAATTAATCGATCCAGTACCATCGGCATCCCACACCTCCATCTCCTGATAGGGGCTTACGCGTTTATCTGCGATCGCCTCCCAGATGCCGATCTTCTGAAAAAGAAGCTTTGACGCTTCTGTGAGAGCGCTAACACGGGGATCAAATTCCAACTCAGTGGAATCGAATGGGGTTTTAAAAGGGCTAAACTCGCGCTGGTCGATTAATGCCACTTTAAGGGGCAAGCAGGCCAAAAGATGGGCTAGGCTCGCTCCCACTAGGCCAGCACCTACAATGGCGATATCAACATCAATTTGCTTGGTAGAGTCCATGGCATCATTATAAGCAAAGCTGCTACGTTTCACTAACACTAACGCCTACACTCACCATTCACTTATAGATCCAAGCAATAGCACCGGTAGGCGAATATTGCTAAACTGCCCAGCTAATTCACCGCAATTCGGAGTCACCAATCATGGGAAATGTCGTAAATACTGCTCAATTGAATGATTATATAGGCAAGGAAGTTGGAGTAACTGATTGGTTTGAGATCGATCAAGATCGCATCAATAAATTTGCCGATGCCACTGGTGATCATCAATATATTCATATTGACCCAGAACGTGCGGCCCAAACACCTTTTGGCACGACCATCGCTCATGGGTTTCTTACCCTGTCTATGATTTCTATGCTTAGCGCTGAAAACGGTGGTCTGAAACTAGAAAACGCGGTGATGGGAATTAACTACGGCTTGGATAAAGTTCGATTTATTAATCCAGTGAAAGTTGGTAGCAAAATCCGCGGCCGTTTTACATTTACCGGCGTCGAAGAAAAGAAACCAAAGCATTTTTTATTAAGGCACACTGTAACAATAGACATTGAAGGCGAAGACAAACCAGCCCTCATAGCAGAATCGCTTGGCATGACTGTCATTGGTTAAAGCCATTTGATTTTGATTACTGGGCAAACAGGATTGCCGATAAACCTAATTCATTTAACGTAAAAGACAACGAGTTAAATCATGAAAAAAATACTAATATCAATTCTTCCTTTCTTAGCTGCCTGCGCAGGAGAGCCGCCACAGAACATTGGCGTTCAGGAAGGCAAACTTACTGCTTGTCCAGATTCTCCCAATTGTGTTTCCAGCTTTGAAACCGATGAAGAACACGGTATTCAGCCTTTAACTGGAAACTTGGAACAAATTGGCATCATTTTGCAGGGCCTTGACCAAGCCAATATTGTCAGCGCCAGCGATAATTATCTTTATGCTGAATTTACTAGCAGTCTCATGGGCTACGTCGATGATGTTGAGTTTATGTACAACGAAGCGGCAGGTGTCACTCATGTGCGTTCTGCCTCTCGACTAGGGCACAGTGACCTTGGAGCCAATCGCAAGCGCATTGAAGCAATTCGCGCAGCGCTATAAGACTGGAATTTTCAGCCATTCGATTTCTGCCCATCTCAGCGGCAGGAATCGGGTATAGCATTTTCCAGCCGAGCCCCTGCCCGATTATTAAAAGCACCGGCATTTTTTGCAGCCTTCAAAATCAACACCAGAAGCAAACTGATGTCTTTAGAGCATTTTCTAACTTCACTCGTTCTTATTTTGCCCCCTGAATCAGGCGTCCTTTACACAATGACAGCAGGCCTTCGGTTGCACCTTTGCAATTTAGCCAGCCGCAGTAGCTAACATTTTAGGATTAGCTCGCAGTTCTAGCGCTTATTTTAATGACTATGACCTTTGTTATTTTTATCATGTACGGCGCATTTACATCGATCGGGTGCACTTTTGTTATTGATTCATTAAGAATCATGACCTGAGGTAAGCTAGGTTTTGCAGACACATTTGGCTTCTAGGGCTGTAGCTGAGCGCTAGCCCGTGAGTCTGTATTGCCACACAAGTATATAGTAGCGCGGCCCTTAGACTTTTCTATGCTTCGTGATTGATATACTGCCACATCGGATTGCTAACAAAGCGTTAGTAAGAGTCTCTACTAGCCAAGTCCCATCGCGCGTTTAGCAAAGCCCTGTTTAAAGCCGGGGGCTAACTCAAGTGAAAGCAGTCCAACCTTTCTTAGCAGTGACTTAGAAATACTGCTGTTGGAAAACAATCGCACCAGCGTATCGGTGGCGAGAATTGCTTGTTGTTGATCTTTAACTTGGCTATTCAAGTAGTGTTGAAGCGCCTTCATGTCGCCAAAAGGAGTTCCTTGGTCTTGTGCCTGAACTAGGCTTTGCACCAGTGCATTGGCATCGCGCAGAGCGAGGTTAAAACCCTGCCCCGCCACAGGGTGTAGCGTGTGAGCAGCATTTCCTAACAGCGCAAGCCCTGGCCTAATTTGCTCTTTCGCCGTGACCAACCTAAGCGGATAGCTGTTTAGTTTTCCAATTTTAGAAATCTGTCCGAGCCGATCACCAAAGCGCTCTTGTAACCTATTAGTTAGTTCGCACTGGTTAAAGCCTGCGTATTCTTCTGCCTGAGTGTCCAAAATAGTCCACACCAGTGATGCACGATTTTTGGTCTCGTGACTAGAAAGCGGCAGTACTGCTAAGGGGCCTGTATCGGTAAACCTTTCAAATGCTTGATTGTGATGCGGCAGTTGAAATTGGATATTGGCTATCAAAGCATGCTGATCGTAATCTTCCACGTCCCGGCCAATACCTAACTGCGAACAAAGAGGTGACCTGCCACCATCAGCTAACACCACCAGAGATGCATTGATTGCTGTTTTAGAATTTTTCTGTTCAATTTCTACCGTCATGCCATTAACTGTGGGGATTAGTTTAGTTACGCTAGCGGGTGCTAAATGGTCAATAGACGATGCGTTTTCTAAGGCATTATTAATTGCCTTTCCAAATACTCTATTTTCAATCACATAACCTAATGCATCAATACCATAGTCGGAGCTCGACAGCTGGGTGGTGCCTATATGGCCTTTATCTGACACGTGAATTTTTTCTATTTTGTTAGCGTCTTTTTTTAGTTCATCCCAAAGACCAAAGCTTGACAATATTTGGCTAGAGCCAAAAGACAGCGCCGTTGACCTGTCATCAAAACTTGGCCGCTTTTCTTTACTCATCTCATGAGCATCAATTACCAATATTGAGGCCGAGCCTATAAATTTAGTTAGCGCCAGTGCAAAACTGGAACCCACCATACCGCCACCAATAATAACAATGTCATAGCTTGGTTTTGGTGAACAGCCTGATCTTAAAGAAGAACTAGACATTTTAGTTTACCGGCTCGGCCATGTAGGTTTCTATTTCTGCAACCGTTTTAGGGGTTCCCGCGCTGAGAATTCGGTGTCCGTTTTGGGTGACCAAAACATCATCTTCAATACGCACGCCAATGCCACGCCATTTTTTAGACACTTTCTTATTGTCCGGTGAAATATAGATCCCAGGCTCTATTGTGGTCACCATACCCTCTTCTAATAAGCGCCACTTATCATCTATTTTGTAATCGCCAACGTCATGAACATCCATGCCGATCCAATGCCCCACTTTATGCATGTAGAAATCTTTATAGGCTCCATCTTTAATTAGCGTGGCCACTCGCCCTTCCAATAGCCCAATTTTCACTAAGCCTTGAACAATAACTTTAACGGACGCGTTATGCGGAGCGTCCCAAGCAGCGCCGGGTTTTACTGCCTCAATGGCAGCGGTTTGTGCATCCAAAACAATTTGATAGATTACCGTTTGCTCAGGACTGAACTTGCCACTGGCGGGAAACGTACGAGTGATGTCTGAGGCGTAGTGACCATATTCGCAGCCTGCATCTATGAGCACTAGATCACCTTCTTTTACATCGCCGTCATTGCTGTTGTAGTGAAGTATGCAGGCATTATCACCTGCCGCCACAATTGAGGTGTAGGCCGGCGCCCTGCTGCCTCGGCGGGTAAATGTATAAAGCAGCTCTGCTTCTAACTCATATTCCTTGATACCAGGCTTACAATAGGCCATGGCACGGCAGTGTCCCTCAACGGATATTTTCGCAGCTTTTTCCATGAGCTTTATCTCTGCCTTGCTTTTAATAAGCCTAAGCTCATGCAGCAGATGATCAAGCATTAAAAATTCACCAGGTGGATGGGCACCCATCGATGCCTTACTGCGAATTACTTTTACCCAATCCATCACCTGATCATCAAATTGGTCGTCTTTACCCATAGAATAGTAAACGCGGTCACGGCCCTCTATCAGACCCGGTAAAATGTCATCAATATCCGCAATAGGATAAGCATCATCCACGCCCAACTCAGAGATCGCTGCATCAGGCCCCATGAGGACACCGGTCCACAGCTCTTTGGTCTTGTCTTTTTCCTGGCAGAAGAGAACTACCTCACCTTGGCGGCGGCCAGGTATAAGCGCCAGAAAAGCCTGTTCTTCGTCTAATCCGGTCAAATAGTAAAAATCACTGTTTTGGCGATAAAGGTATTCTGCATCACTGTTTCTAAAAAGCAGAGGGGCTGCGGACAACAAGGCAATGCTGTTGGGCTCCATCTGGCTCATTAATTCACGTCGACGAGATTTCTTATCTGCGTATTTTCTACTCATTTTTCCCTCTGCTGTCTTTCAAAAGCCGATAAATATCATGTTTGCACAAGCATATAAGGGTCGTTCGTCGGAACCAACCCCCATTTTTACCTATTCCAATATTGACCCGTGTACGGGTGGGCTCTATAGTTAGACCACTGTTAATGTAAATCCTAAACTAATGCTAATAGCACGTTGCAGCTGTTGATATTTAATAAAAACTTAGAAACCTAAAAATGACTGAAGACAGATTTCACACGCTTAATGAGAAAGTCGATGATTTAATCGGCCTGTGCGCGGAAATGAAGCGCGAAAACCAACTACTTAAGGCCAATGAAAACTCTTGGGGCTCGGAGCGAAAAGAGTTGGTGGATAAAAATAAGGAAGCCAAGTCAAAACTTGAGTCTATCTTAGTCCGGCTAAAGGCCATGGAAAACTCTTAAAACGACTCTTCCTCGAGGTAAGTCATGAGCGAACAACAAAGCACATCCGTACAAGTAAAAATCCTAGACAAAGATTATCAGGTTAACTGCCCACCTTCAGACCAAGAAGCCTTGATGAAGTCTGCCCGCTATCTTGATGAAAATATGCGCAAAATTAAGAGCCGCGGCAACATTCATGGCTCGGAAAAGATTGCCGTTATGGCTGCGTTGAACATCACTCACGATATGCTCCGTAAGAATCGCCTTATCAACGAAACTCGTCACGTCACTGCCCAACAAGTTAAAGGCATTGAAGACAAGATTGAAGTTGCTATCGCTTCTACTCGTCAGCTGGAAATCTAAAACCTTAGCCTCTGAGCACTATCTTAATTGAATTCCGGGTTACCCCTATCCTCGACTCATAACGCGGGCTATACTTGGCAAAGAGTTCCCTAGACCATTGGCCAGCCATGATGTTCTTGAGCCGATATTTTAACCCCGGAGGCTTCTCCGCAATGTTGTTGTGCATGTCCGCTCGTCGGAAAGCCTTATACGTTGCGAGGGCCACCACCTGAACTTTTCGGTTCAGGGCAACTTTGGCAGCGGTGTTCCGGGGAGCTTACTTAAATTTTTATGACTGAAGATACTCGCCAAGCAGTACGTGCATCGCTCCGGCAAGCTCGCCGCGGCCTAAGCCAAGAGCAACAGGCTGTCGCTTCTCAGAAATTATTTGAACTCATCCGTGATTTAGACATTTTTAGTGACGCCCGGCGAATAGCTTTTTATCAGCCTATTGATGGCGAAGTCGATCCATCTCTCCTACTGAAATATGCCTTGAGCGAAGGCAAGTCTTGTTTTCTCCCCCGCATCGCTGATGAGAATCCGGAGTTTGTTTCTTTTGCACCCTATGATGAAAGCACTCAGCTAAAACACAACGATTGGGGCATAGCCGAACCGCCTGCACCCGAAACCGTCCCTTCACCTACCGATTTAGATCTAGTCTTTGTGCCTTTGGTGGCGTTTGACAGGCATTGTTTTCGGCTTGGCATGGGCAAAGGTTTTTATGACCGTACTTTTAGTTTTAAGATTTTCAATCGCCAAAGCCGGCCGCTACTAATTGGATTAGCACATGAATGCCAATACACTGAGCCGTTTATTGTGAAAAGTTGGGATGTAAGACTAGACACGGTGATTACCGCAGAGAAAATACATCGCCCCGATACTGCATAGGGCGAAATGGGTTCTTACTTTAACTACCTATCCTTGGTTTAACTTCCTTTTTTGTTATCTTTAGCTGACTCTCTAATTCTTTCTCTCTAATTCTAGAGATGGCATCAGCTACATCAGTGCACTCTGGGCGACACTGCTAGCCAAAATACCCACCACAAAAAGTGTGATAACTATCATGACCAAGTCTGGCTTTTTGCTCATTTTAAACTCCGATACAATTTTTAACGCACGGAAATTTTAACGGCTCAAAAAATAAATTCTTTAATTTTTGTTTATAAAACAAACAATTACTGGGTTTATATACAGTTCTACATAACAAAGTTCTCTTTAGCTATTGCTTTACCGATTTTGCTGAATATAATACTGTATATCCATACAGTATTAATAAAGAAAAACAGCAAGGCGGGACAAGCACCATACGGTAAGCATCCATAAAGAGGCAGATAAAATGAATTCCTATACAAGCACCCCCAATTCTCTACAAGCCAAGGCTAGCAATACGTCTGGTCATATTGATCAACTTCTAAATGGCAATCCAAACCTCTGGCGCGGCTGTGATATGGCTGGCCAAGGGTCTCATGGACACAGCACTGGATTTTCCCAATTAGACAGTATTCTTCCCGGTAAAGGCTGGCCTCAAAAAGGCTTAATGGAAGTCATTAGCCCCCAGTGGGGAATGGGTGAGTTGCAACTTTTACTGCCTCTCATGCGATCGGTGATTGAGAGCGGTAAATGGATTCTTTGGATCTCTCCCCCTCATTCTGTCTATGCCCCAGCGCTGGTTCAGGCAGGTATCGATACCGACCAGATACTTGTGGTCAAAATGGATGCCTCTTGTAAAGACGCCTTATGGAGTATGGAAAAGGCCTTTCAAACAGAAAACTGCGGCTTGGTATTAGCTTGGCAAAACTGGTTGCCTGGCACTGTTCTGCGCCGATTGCAGTTAGCGGCGGACACTGGCAACACTTTGGGAGTGATTTTTAAGCAAAATGAGTGTAAGCACTCACCATCACCAACGCGCCTGCAAATAAAGGAATCCTCACTCCAGAAAGACCGCTTTTCAGCGGCAGAAGTGACTGTTCTTAAAGCCCGTGGCAACTTCCGCCCGTTGAGCACCGACATCGACCTGTACTCACATCAACTCGCATAGCCGGTGCATACTAAACAATAGGTGGTGAACCTTGGAGGAGACAAAAAATAGCGGCCAGCTGTCTTTAATCGTGCTGAACAAGGATAGCTCCGAGACTACAAACACTAATAAAACTGCGAAAGCACGGGGAGTAGGCTCGTCTTTAAGTAGCCCTTCCTTAAGCAGCTCTACTGCAGCACTGTCCTGGGTAGATACCCATTTAGACCAAGTCTCTGCCACATCAAAAGCTAACGGCAACCCTGGAGCGAATAAAAGCCGCCCCAGCCTTTGGTATGCCATTTATTTTCCCCAGCTCAATAGCCTTGACGATTTACAGCAGAAACAGGCGTTAACGCAGCTTGCGTCAAAGGCACAAAGTGTCAGCTCCACTGTCTCTTTTCATGAGTTGGCTCTGGTTTGTGAGATTCGCAGCAGTATTAACTATTTTGGCGGTATTAATACACTTCATAACAAACTCAAAGACGCCTTAAGCACAGCGCTTATTGCTATGGATCAGCCTGAGCACTTTTTTTATGCTGCCAGCCCCACCGTCAGCGGTAGCCTATTGCTGGCGAGAGCCGGCCAAAACACGCTGGTGTATCAAAAGAGTAATTTACGCTCCGCATTAGGCACACTTTCCACCGATGTACTTAATCTGAGCAAAGAGCAGAATCGACGCCTCTACAATATGGGTATTCGTAGCCTAAAGGATATTTGGCGCCTGCCAACCGATGGCATCCGCAAACGCTTTGGCAGCGAGTTTGTTAATCAACTCAATAAGGCGTTGGGCAAGGTTCAAGAGCCCACCTTAAATTATTTGCCACCCCCCACCTTCTCTAGCTCATATGATCTTCCCTATGAATTAGAAAACCTGGACCGTCTGCTGCCAATCGTGGATGAGATCATTGGTCAGCTTTGTGATTTTCTGACACGTCGAGATTTAAGCACCAGTCATTTAGTGTTCTCCTTGTTTCATGAAAAGCGTAGCCCGACCTGTATTGAGATTTCGCTGCGGCAAACAAGCCGTTCAAGCACCCACTTTTTATTACTAATAGAGACTTACTTTCATAATTTGGCTATCCCCGCGGCGGTCATTTCAATTAGCCTAGACGTGAAACAATTTGATGCGTTTGTTAGCCACACCGACGCACTGCTGTTAGATGGCAAACCCGATGCCGCCTCTCGCGAATGCAACCTCAATCAGTTTATGGAACAGCTTAAGGCGAGACTTGGCGATAATTATTTGAAAAGCATTAGCTGCGTGGCACAGCACCGACCGGAATATGCCAGCACTTCACTGGACTTTAACGGTCAGTCAAATACAAGCTCATTTAGAAAAAACCCACACGATAAAATCGCGATCCGCCCTAGACCAATATGGCTTCTGGAAGAACCTGAAGAACTAGTTGAAAAAAATGGCCACCTTTATCACCGCAAAGCTATTTCAATTATTAGCGGTCCCGAACGAATAGAAACCGCATGGTGGGAAGATCACGACGTGCGCAGAGACTATTATATTGCTCAGGAAGGCAACGGCAGCCGCCTGTGGATTTATCATGAGCGAAGTGGCGAAAGGCGTTGGCTATTGCATGGGTATTTTTCATAAATTTGATTAGGGCTTAACCAACATAGGTGAAAAACCCGCCCTCTGTAGAAAAACTGCTTACCTGTTCCAAAGCAGTTTACTAGACGTTAAACTGATACCTAGGAGTTTAAACATACCGTGTTCGATTAATCGTCAGTCATGCACGCGGCATGCAATAAAAAAGATTCTCTATAGAAAGCATCCTGGCTATTAAAAACTCACTCCAAAGGCCTAGAAACTCACTCCAAGACCATGACGGAGAAATGTTGGAAATGAAGCCACCTCCTAATGTAAACGCAGATGATCGAGTCATACTCTTTGATGGAATCTGTAAGCTTTGCAATGCCTGGAGTAATTTCATTATTAGGAATGACGACACGCATCAGTTTAAATTGTGCAGCGTGCAATCTTTAGAAGGTCAGAAAATTCTTAAACACTTCAGCTTGCCTACTGACTATTTTGAGACGATGCTCTATGTTGAAGGAGGTAAGGTTTATCAAAAAAGCGATGCTTACCTAAAAATAATCAATATTCTTGGCTACCCCTGGCGGTTAACGTGCATCTTTAAAATATTACCTAGAGGATTCAGGGATTGGTTCTACGACCGTATAGCCCTAAACCGTTATACCCTGTTTGGAAAATATGAATATTGCCAACTACCAACGGCCGATCACGAAACCCGATATATAAGTGAAGCACAGAACTGAGGCATAGGGCTGAGCAATAGAAATTCTGCAAACTGACAATAAGCTCAATATAGTATAGTGTTATAGGTGTAAGCCAATCCAGTGTTAAGAGACGAATTATGTCTGAGGATTAATTTGCTCTATCTCTGAAGTCCCAGCAAAAATGGCCGGCTTGTGCGGTTTGATATTTGTGCTGGGCGGAAGATTCAGCGAACTACATTAGTAGCTATTAAATATTTTCGTCCGCAATACGAGCCCTCATCAACAGAGCCAATATGCATCAAATCATAGTTTCAGATATTTTTGGTAGAACATCAGCATTAGAGAAAATTGCTGATGCGCTGCCAGGAGATGTCGATATCTTCGATCCCTATGAATCAGAACACATGGCTTTTGGTAGTGAAGCGCAGGCCTATGCCCACTTCTCCTCTCAGATTGGTCTTGACACCTACACTGACATGTTGTCAAAGAAAATTTCAGCCCAAACCAATCCGCTCGCTTTACTCGGATTTAGTGTAGGCGCATCAGCAATATGGAAAATATCCGAGCGAAGAGAGTTGGAAAACGTTTCTAGTGCTATCTGCTTCTACGGTTCACAAATTCGGAATCATATGCATATTACCCCAAAATTTCCCGTGCAATTAATCTTCCCTTCTTCTGAATCACACTTTTTGGTCTCCGAGCTCATTCACTCCCTTGAAGGAAAAGAATGCGTCGAAATTCACAGGGCAAAATTTCTTCACGGCTTCATGAATGCCCATTCGGAGAATTTTGACCAGTATGGCTACGACCAATTTTTAAAAATACTAAAGTCTAAGTACTAACAATCAAAGTGAGGGCGACCTAATTTATTTATCTGTTGATCTAGCTTCTATGTAAAATTTCGCGATGAAACTTCTAAGTCACCAAGCCAATGAGTTAAGTCAACTAAATCTTCGGCTATAAGATGAATAACTCCTTCGCTTTTCTGCACATGGCCAACAACTCCAAGCAGCATTGCTTGTCTCACTATTGGGCGTAACTTCTCTCCTAAACTTGGCCATACCACTACGTTTACAAAACCACTTTCATCTTCCAAGGTTAAAAAGGTAACCCCGGCAGCAGTCATGGGGCGCTGCCGTGAGGTAACCAAGCCGGTTACTTTTACATTGGATTCATTGTTCAACAAATTCAGGTCACTGGCAGTAGACACATGATGAGCTTCTAAGTGACTGCGAAACAGCGCAATAGGATGGCGCCTTAAGGTGAACCCCGATGCGGCATAGTCGCCAGAAATATTTTGACCCTCGCTTGCAATGGGCAACAAAACATCCACACCGAAGTCATTATCGGCGAAGTCTTGATCTGAGAAAAAGCTCAAATTCTGATTCTTTTTTCTCTCTCCTTCTTTGTCACTGCCAGCGGCCTGCCAGAAAGCTCGATGGCGATCACCACTTAAAGCTCTTAACGCATCAGCAGCGGCTAACGACTCCAAATCCTTTTTGTTGATCCCGCTCCTGTACACCAAGTCTTGAATTGATTTGTAAGGATGCGCTTTGGTTTTTTGTATGGCTTCCTCTGTAGCACTTGCTTTTTTTTCTACTCCTGTTTCTGCTACTTTTTTCACTGTCGCCTCTTCTCTTGCTTCTGCTACAGCCCGGGCACCTTCTTTAGAAAGCCCCTTTACCATGCAAAAGCCTATGCGTAGTTTCGGTTCAAGAGTTATCTGATCTGGCTGTCGTCGCTTTATAAAAGTCTTATCAAACTCCAAGCTACAGTCATAGATACTTTCATTAACATCAACAGCGAGCACCACAACTCCGTGTGCACGTGCGTCTTTAATTAACTGTGCTGGCGCATAAAACCCCATGGGCTGGCTGTTGAGCAAGGCGCAGCAGAAAGCAACCGGATGATAGAGTTTCATCCAAGAAGACACATAAGCAATTAACGCAAAGCTTGCAGAATGCGATTCGGGAAAACCATAGTCGCCAAAACCTTTTATCTGGCTAAACAGCTTTTCAGCAAAGTCCAGCTCATAACCGCGCTCGAGCATACCGGTGACTAACTTCTGGTGATAAGGCTCCAAACCACCTTTGCGTTTCCAAGCCGCCATTGCGCGCCGTAATTGATCTGCCTCGCCTCCGCTAAAGCCTGCGGCGACCATTGACAGCTGCATCACTTGCTCTTGAAAAATAGGTACACCTAATGTTCGCCTTAAGGTTTCTTTCACTGCCTCGCTAGGATAGATCACTACTTCCTTGCCGCTGCGCCTGTTTAGGTAAGGGTGAACCATATCCCCCTGAATAGGGCCGGGTCTGACTATTGCGATTTGTATAACCAAGTCGTAGTAGCATCTTGGTTTTAACCTTGGCAGCATACTCATTTGGGCGCGGGATTCTATTTGAAAAATACCCACAGTGTCTGCTCTGCACATCATCTCGTAAACTGCAGGGTCTTCTTTTGGAATTGCTTGAACGGTCAAAGGAGATTTGCTGTAGTCGCTAATGAGGTCCAGACTTTTTCTAATAGCGGTGAGCATACCCAGCGCCAATACGTCTATTTTCAAAAGCCCTAATGATTCGAGATCACCTTTCTCCCATTGGATAACAGTTCGACCTGGCATTGATGCGTTTTCGATAGGCACCAAATGAGATAGTGGGCCTTCGCTGATAATGAAACCCCCCACATGCTGGGATAGATGCCGAGGAAAACCTATGAGCAGTTTTGACAATGCGATGAGTTTTTTAATTTGCGGGTCGCTGTAGTCAACATTAGAATCACTAAGTTGCTCTTCTAGATTCTCGCCCCACCAGTAGATAGATTTAGCCAAGCTGTTTATCAACTCATCATCCATGCCTAATGTTTTACCTACATCCCTAATTGCGCTGCGTGATCGGTAGGTAATAACAGTGGCTGCGATCGCCGCACGATGACGGCCATATTTTCTGTAGATGTATTGAATGACTTCTTCGCGTCTAGCATTTTCAAAATCCACATCAATATCTGGTGGCTCATTGCGCTCTTTAGAAATAAAGCGCTCAAACAGTACTTCCACTCTTGCTGGATCGACTTCGGTAATACCTAGGCAATAGCACACGGCCGAGTTGGCAGCTGAACCTCGACCCTGACAAAGTATGTGCTGACTGCGGGCATAGTCCACCAGATCGTGAACCGTTAGAAAATAATGTTCATAGCCCAACTCTCTAATCAGAGCTAATTCATGCTCGATGATATTACGTACTTTAGGTTCGGCACCACCCGGCCAACGCCAACGAATCCCTTCCTCAGTTAATTCTCGCAACCAACCATGAGCCGTATATTCTTTAGGTACTAACTCCCTGGGGTATTCATAGCGCAGCTCATCCAAAACAAAATTGCAGCGCTGACTTATATGCATCGTTTGTGCAATGAGCTTAGGTGGGTAAAGCTTGCTTAGATGCTCGTAGTTTCTTAAATGCCTTTGGCCATTACTCTGGGCCTCGAAGCCTAGTTCATCAAACTGCCTGCCTAAACGAATCGCTGTAATAGTGTCTTGCAGTACACGGCGCATGGGGTGATGCATATAAACGCCGCCAACGGCACAAAGAGGGATAGAAAACTGCTCACCAAGGGCCTGGAGTTGTGCGAGCTTTTGGCGATCATCACCTCGTAGTAATAGTTGAACTCCTATCCAAAGCTGGCTGGGAAAAACCCTTTGAAGCCACACTGCCTGGCAGACGACTTGCTCGGGCTGCTGCAACAAATTGGGAACCCAGATCACAATGCAATCTATGCTGAGATTCTGCTCAAGCATTTTGCGGTCAATTTTATATTCGCCTTTTACGGTTGCTCGGCGAGCACAGCTAATGAGGTGGCTTAACTCACCATAGCCTTTGCGGTTACAGGCCAGGACGACTAAATGGCAGCTGCTATCTTGTTCTGCGTTGCTTTGTGTTGACTGCTTTTTAATTTCACTTTGGTTTTCTTTTCCTTGGCCTTGCTCATTGCTCTTTCCTGCACTCTCTTGCGTGTTCTGATTTTTATCCAGAATAAATTCACTGCCAATAATGAGCTTTATGGCTTTATCTTTGGCTGCCACATGCGCTCGCACTATGCCGGACAGAGAGCATTCATCAGTTATTGCTATTGCCTGATAGCCAAGCTTGTATGCCCTATTAACCAACTCTTCTGGGAAAGAAGCTCCTCTAAGAAAAGTAAAGTTCGAAATGCAGTGCAGCTCTGCATAGGGGCTTTTAGCCGGCGCATTGGCAGGCGCTGACCCTTCTTGATAGGAGTCAGAGTTCTTTGCTGCTGAGCTTTTGGCTTCAGCTACTGGCGTGACCGCTGCCTTACTTGTTGTTCTAAATGGGGGATTCGGAGACATGATAATAATCAAATATACTGTATATATATACAGTAGTTTCTACTTCGAAAAATGTCAACAACATCTAACTCGCCTTAACAAATGGCTGGAAAAAGCAGCGCCATCTCGGGTACTGTAAATTCTCAACCAACCAGCCTGTTAACCAATCCTTGGCGGATCCTTTATGTCTTATTCGCAAACACTGCTGCCCGTCCTAGTTGCTTTTTTAATAACAGCCTGTGGCGCTCCAGAAGAAACATCAACCCAAACCTACGATCTCATCATTAAGAGCGGCCAAATCTACGATGGTAATGGGGGGGCACCTTATATTGCTGACATCGCTATTGTCGGCGATCGCATTGCTGGCATAAGTAAAATAACAAATGGCATAGGTGGAGAGGCCGAGGTGGGTGCGTTCAAAGAAAGCGAAGCCAAGAAAGTTATCGATGCAGGGGGGCTGGCAGTGGCACCGGGGTTTATCAATATGCTGAGCTGGGCAACCTCATCGCTAATTAAAGACGGCCGCAGTCAAAGCGATATTCGCCAAGGGGTTACCTTAGAAGTATTTGGTGAAGGCAACTCAGAAGGGCCGCTTAATGATGTGATGAAGGCTCAGCTAACGGCCGATGAAGAGTACGGTGACACAGCTATTGGATGGACCACCCTGAATGAATATCTGGAGTTTCTCACTACAAAAGGTATTTCACCCAATGTGGCTTCTTTTATTGGAGCCACCACCGTTCGCGTCCACGAGCTTGGCTATGAGGATCGAGCGCCCAATCCCGAAGAACTAAGACGAATGCAAGGCTTAGTCCGTCAGGCAATGGAAGACGGTGCGCTTGGGCTGGGCTCATCGTTAATCTATGCGCCGGCTTTTTACGCCAAAACTGACGAGCTGATCGCGCTGGCAAAAGTAGTTGGAGAATATGACGGTATGTATATTTCCCATATGCGTAGCGAAGGTAATCGCCTACTCGAAGCCGTTGATGAGCTCATTACTATCGCAAGGGAAGGCAACGTGGCCGGAGAAATTTACCACCTTAAAATGGGCGGCCAAAGTAACTGGGATAAATTTGATGCAGTGGTAGAGAAGGTCGAATCTGCTCAAGCGGAAGGCTTAGCCATAACCGCTGACATTTATACCTATACCGCCGGATCCACCGGCTTAGATGCAGGCATGCCTCCCTGGGTCCAAGAGGGCGGCTATGATGCCTGGGCAGAACGCTTACAAAATCCTGCGATTCGAGAACAGGTCTTAGCCCAAATGACGACCCCCACCAATGACTGGGAGAACCTCGCATTGGCTGCCGGCCCGGAAGGCACGTTGCTAGTTGGCTTTCGCAATCCGGCGCTGCGCCGGTACATCGGCATGACTTTGGCTGAAGTCGCAGCGCAGCGGGAAAAATCTGCCGCTGACACTGCCATCGACCTGGTTATTGAGGATGGCAGCCGGGTTCAGGTGGTTTACTTTTTAATGTCCCAAGAGAACGTCGCTAAAGGCATCGCCTTACCCTGGGTTAGCTTTGCGTCTGACGCGCAGTCTCTTGCTAGTGAAGGTGAGTTTCTTGAACAAAGCACGCACCCCCGCGCCTATGGCAATTTCGCCAGAGTGCTCGGTAAATATGTTCGCGATGAGAAAGTGATTACCTTAGCCGATGCCATTCGAAAACTGACCAAGTTGCCGGCTACAAATTTGAAGATTCGAGATAGAGGAGAGCTCAAGCAAGGAAACTATGCTGATATAGTTATATTCGACCCCTCTAAAGTTCAAGATCATGCAACCTTTGAAGATCCCCATCAATATTCCACTGGCATGAAACACGTGTTGGTCAACGGTGTACCGGTTCTTAAAGACGGTGAACACACCGGGGCATTGCCAGGACAAGTGGTGCGCGGCCCGGGTTGGACAGGCTGGAGTGACTAACTTGAGCGGCTAAGCAGGACAGTTGAATAAACCGCTGTATCTTACAGTTTATGGTTTTTAAGGCATAAAAAAGCCGAGCAATGCCCCGGCTTTTTTATTTATGCTTCGGCTGTTTCTACTTGTATCTTTATTTGTGCGAACGAACCTACTCAATTACTCCAGCAGCAAACAGCTGTTGACTATCTCGCCCCTGACTCAGTAGCTCTGGTTTCTTGCACTCGCTCACCGCGTAGAATATTCACCATGCCGTAGTTACCTTCATGGCAAGCATACTCATAAAGCTGGCCAGCAACTTTAGTCATAGGAACAATGGCAGTGAACTTATCAGTGAATGTAGTTAAATCCTCGAGAGTCCATTCATAGTTAACCGTAAGTGGATCAACACGTGTGAACCGCTCCGTGAGGATCTTGTCTTCAGAGGTGCCAAAGGCGCTGAAACTTTGAGTCATGCCATTAAAGTTTTTAGTCACAACAACTAAGGTATCACCATCCCAATAACCCTTAGAATCGCCAGACCATAAACCAATCTCTTCGCTAATATGACCTTGATCGACTGGCACAATCGGCACGATACGCGCGTCGTGAATCATCTCCACCACAATCACAGCATGATCCTTGTTCTGCACGATCTGCACGTTGTTGTTGTAAAGACTCGGCATGAAGGGAGGCCCTGCATTAAAACCAACGATGCAGCGTTCCGACAAACCCCTATCCTCAGGACCGTCTTTGGAAATGCCACCCACGGTGTAACGTACTGGACGAGTGCCGGGCACATCGTCACCAAGACCGCCAAATTGAACCAGCGCACCCTCAACTCGGCCAGGCATTCTGCCATCTTTTGGATAAATGATATGAGAAGTGCGAATCTGGTCGGTAATACCTGCACTTTCAACCCAGAAGTCATTGTAGCCACCAGGACTACCCTCAGTTGTGGCTACCGCCTGATCTGACGACGCATCGGCTTCTGCGAGTCGTGCCTGCATGGATGCAATTTCATCAGTGGTCATAAATTCGCGCTCGCCGAACTGTTCTGGGCGCTGCATAGGCACGTTGGATGAAAAGTTCCAAACGCCGTTAAGGTCTGGATCACCCCACTCGGTGCGGGGTGCAATGTAGGTACCTTGGGCGAAAGTCGATGTAGCAAAGCTCGCCGTTATCGCGAGCGTCAGCAATGTCAGTGTATTTCTCATGGTTTTTCCTTTAATTTGAATCTATCTCTGTCAATCAAGGTAGAGATTTTGCTGCTCGCGTGCAAGCAGTCTCATAGCAACAACGGGTAATTCCGGCGCATTTAACTGGCAATGTGTTGATGGGAATCCACCACAAAGCCGCCTATGCTATAATCGTCTCGTTTTAAAGCCTCTGCCCGCATTGTAGATACCAGAGGCCATAGGAGTTTGTGATGACGAAAAAGCGATTGTTTAGAGAAGAAGTCAAAGACCGTCATACCAGCCACTGGGATATGGATATGATGAGCCGAGAGGAATTAGAAGCCACGATGGCGGGCGCAAAAAAAACCGACGCCGTTGATACTAAGAAACAAGAACCTCCAAAAGAGACCAACCAACAAGACTCTCTAGAAGAGACCAAGTCTGACACCTGAGCGCTAGTGCTTAGATTTGGATAGGCTGCAAGCAGTTCAAAGAACACGTATAAACTCACTGAGAACGGTCCAAGCAAGCCAGCAACCACTTACTTTAACTCGATCTTTCCTTGAACCGGCCCCAGTGGGGGAACACGTTTTAACAACAGCAGATAACCGCCTATTTTATTCTTCTACCGGTGCCCCCTGCCATTGTGTTCATTTTCTGCTCGTGTCATCCCTATCCCTCTTATCTCTGTCATTTTACCCCTATCATCCGCACTTTTATCAACCTCACATCGATTCTTCATTTCCTTACTTCTTTGTAGAGAAGTGATCTTAAACCTACCCACAAGAAGCAGCGTTGAGCTTAAGGTCTTTGCTGGCGATGACACCGCCAATAAAGCGATAGCAACAACACTGTAGATCCCCTTATGGTAGATCAATCACCTCAAATCCCATTGTTCTAGCTCGGGTATTTCTTATGCTCCGAGCAGGCTACTATTTCCACTCTTGATATTCATGATTGTAAATTTATTTCAACGACATCTATGACACGAATAATCACAAGCCGGCACGAAAAACAGTGTTAATGTGCTTAATCAATTAAGCATTAAAGCCACAAAAACTAGAAACAATTTTGGAGAGAGCGTATGCAAAACTTTTCCCTGCTTAGAAAAGGTCTAACCACCTTTCTAGCAACCAGTATCAGCGTAATCGCATTTAATGCCGCCGCAGACTCCTGGCCGATTCAAGAAGCTGGCGCTAAAGCAGCTGGTTTTACAGAAGCTGGCATTCAACGCTTGGATGCGGCTATGAATAAAGTTGTGGCTGACCAAGATGTCGCCGGCATGGTGTGGATTCTTGCTAAAGATGGTGAAGTGGCAACTTTTGAAACTGCCGGTTTGTCCCGCATTGATGACCAATCACCTATGGAGATGGATTCACTGTTTAGAATCTACTCGATGACAAAACCGGTAACCGGTGTTGCATTGATGATGCTTCACGAACAAGGCCTTTGGAATTTTGACGACCCTGTTAGCAAGTATGTTCCAGAATTTGCCAATCTAAAAGTTATGACCAGCTATGACGAAGACGGCAAAATGGTGCTAGAGGCACCTGAAAAGCCACCTACCATGCGTCAACTTTTAAACCACTCTGCCGGCTTTGGCTACGGCCTAGGCGGCACTGACCCGGTAAACGAAGCATTTAGAAACACCCAAGTGTTAGCATCAGACGACTTGGATACGTTGATCGAAAGAGTTGCAGACATCCCCCTGATGTTTGAACCAAACGAGGCTTGGTACTACTCTGTAGCTGTTGATATTCAGGGCTACATTGTTCAAAAAATTACTGGCATGAGCTTTGGCGAATACTTAGAAAAAAACATCTTTCTTCCTCTTGATATGACCGATACTCGTTTCTTTGTTAAACCTGAAGACAAACCTAGATTTGCTGAAGTGCACAACTGGGATGAAGAACGTCAGCATTTAGTTCAGCGCCCTCACCGAACTGACCGGCCCAGCTATCTGGACTCTGACCGTTTGGAGTCTGGCGGCGGCGGTCTAGTTTCTTCAACACACGACTACGCGCGCTTTCTTCAAATGCTAGTTAACGAAGGTGAACTCGACGGCGCTCGAATCATTTCTCCCGAATCCGTGCGTATAATGCGAACTAATAGCCTGCGGGATGAATTGAATCTTCGCGGCAGCCCAACAAGCGAAGGGCAGGCCGGCCAAGGCTTTGGCGTGGATTTCGCTGTAATTGTTGATCCAAAGAAAGCAGATACCCCACAAGGCGCGGGCACATATTACTGGGGCGGCGCTGCAGGTACTTGGTTCTGGGTTGACCCAACTGAAGACTTGTTTTTTATCGGCATGATTCAAGCGCAAGGTGCAAAAAGGCCTGGTGCTCCAGATTTGCGGACTCTGTCTAGAGACATCGTTTATGCTAGTTTGGCCCAGTAGACTCTAGCGTTGAAGGTGTCGGAACACTTACTTCGATGTCTTTAGTTTGGGCACTCAGTTTAGGGCTAAAATTTAGACACCTAGATTAATTAATAAAAAGGGGCCAAACGGCCCTTTTTATTTTCTATAATTTAACAATCGTTTAAGGGCTCAGTCTGGACGGGGAATTTCTAAATCCTCGGGCACAGCATAACCTCGCTGCACAGCAGGTCTATCGGCTATGCGCAAATACCAATTCTTCAAATATGGAAAGTCGTTCAACTCCATCTCCTGCCATTCGTACCGGGATATCCATGGCCAAGTAGCAATGTCCGCTATGGAATAGTCTTCACCAAGATAGCGGTTAGTCTTTAGGCGCTCATTAAGAACACCGTATAGGCGATGAGTTTCTGCAGTATAGCGTTCTTCGGCATAGCTTGATTTGCCCGCATTGAATTTCAGAAAATGGTGAGCCTGACCCAACATGGGTCCTACTCCGCCCATCTGTAGCATCAACCATTCAATCTCCTGCCAGTACTTCGCCCCTATAGGACTAATCAGTTTGCCGCTCTTGTGTGCGAGATACATAAGTATCGCACCTGACTCCATTAATTGGATGCCGTTGTTATGATCAACAATGGCTGGTATTTTATTATTTGGACTGATCATCAAGAATTCTGGCTTATGCTGATCTCCTTTTGTTATGTCGATAGGGACGACCTGATAGGCCATTCCAACTTCCTCCAACATGATCGAGACCTTGCGGCCATTTGGCGTACTCCAGGTATACAAATCGATGTTTTTGGCGGTCATCCAACAATCCTCTGTTAACAGGGTCACTACCAATAATGTCGATGGCAGATTAGCAATTTTATAGTAAGTATAATCCTTGGCCCGTCCGCATGAGTATTATGCTGAGCTTGCGCGCAGCAAGGCAATAAAAGTAAACTATGCCTTTTAGTAGCAAATTCTGTCAGCGGTTCAAAATAAAAATCACGGTGACTCAGGCATTAACCATGCGAATATTCAATCAATTACTGTTTTCAATCACGCTTGCCAGCTTGAGCGCATGTCAATTAGAACTGGCCAAGCCGGTTCGCATGCCCACCGATGCGGAAGTCGAGCAATACAACGCCTCTGTGCCGTCACAAGAGCGAATAGTTTGCCGCGAAGAAGTACAGGTCACGACACACATTCCACGTCGAAGTTGCCGTTTGATAATCAACATGGAAGAAGACTCCGCGTTCACCCGTTCAGAATTGATTCGCGCCATTCGCTAGCGCTCTATCTGCTAGCTAACAGTTAGCAATAAAGTCGTAATCTATGGGTTTCGATAAATCGATTCGTTCATAGGTTGACTCCATTGGATACTTCAGTCCAGTTGCGCAGTTAAATAAAAGCACCTGCTCGTCCTTCCCTATTCTGCCTGTAGCAAGCTCTTGTTTTAAAGCGGCTAAAGTAGCGGCGCCCTCAGGGCAAAGCAGAATGCCTTCCTCCTTAGCACACTCTTTATGCGCCTCATCAATAGCTTCATCGCTCACCGCGACTGCAAAACCATTACTTTCTCGCACCGCGTCCAAGATTAGAAAATCCCCAACTGCAACTGGAACTCTAATTCCTGATGCTATTGTATGTGCATCCTGCCATGGTTGCGCATGTCGGGTCCCCTCATCATAAGCCTTAACTATAGGCGCACAGCCGGTGGCTTGCACCGCCACCATGCGAGGCCTTTTGGAGCCAATCCAACCGATAGCTTCCAATTCGGCAAAAGCTTTCCACATGCCGATTAGACCTGTGCCTCCGCCAGTTGGATATAGAATAACATCTGGCACCTGCCAGTTTAGTTGTTCAGCCAGCTCCAAGCCCATAGTTTTCTTGCCCTCAATTCTATAGGGCTCTTTTAAAGTAGATGTGTCAAACCAGTTCATTTTCTCTTTGCCCTCCCCAACAATTCGGCCACAGTCATTAATATAACCATTGGCAAGGAAAGTTTTTGCACCTTGAAAAGCAATCTCTTCAATATTTACTTTAGGTGTGTCTTCGGGACAGAATACAAAGGTTTCTATATCGGCACGGGAGCAATAAGCGGCCAGAGCCGCGCCAGCATTCCCATTTGTTGGCATTGCCATCCGAGTCACTCCCAGTTCTTTGGCCATTGCGACAGCTAACGCAATACCTCTGGCCTTAAAAGAGCCAGTAGGTAAGCGGCCCTCGTCTTTTATTAAAATTTCACCACAGCCTAACTTCGCTTGTGTTTTCCGTGCTGGCAAAATTGGTGTCATTAATTCGCCAAGGCGAACAATATTGTCTGATTGCCTTACTGGCAAGAATTCACGATAGCGCCAAAACTCAGGCAGTCTGTCCTTTAAGTCATTCTTACTAATCGACTTTCCCAGAGCCTCTAAGTCGTAGCGTACTAAAAGCGGCTTTCCAGCCTCAGACAAGCCATGCAGTTGGTCAGCAGGATACTTTTTACCGGTATAGCTGCATTCCAAGTGCGTAACGAAAGTAGGGTATTCCTTCATAATTCTGCCTTTTAAGTTTTTGTTTCCAATTTATTTCTTATAAGGTGAGCGAAACATAGAATCCGTCACCCCATCGCTATTAAATGAATGATGCAATGCCCCGCCAACGTGAACGGCTATCAACAACAGAAGTAGCCAGCAGGACCAAACATGCAGGTCGGAAAATAATGCATTAAGATCATCGCTTTCTTGCGCCCATGTCGGTAGATCTAGCAACCACCAGAGTTCGGTCCCCCAGCCGCTAAAAGATGAAGAAAGATATCCCGTTAAGCAACAGACAATTAACACAAGATACATCAAGCTATGAGCAATTTTTACTGTAAGCCGTCTCTTAAAATCGGCTCCATCCTTTTCCTTTATAGAGCGAAGAGTGAAACTGGCCAGCATGGCGAGAAGAACTAGGAATAAGGTAATCCCTACATTCTTATGCAATTGGAAGGGCAGCTCCCGAAAGGTCGAGTTTTCTGAAGGTAGCGGCAACGATAGCATCCACCAACTTGAAATAAGTAAGTACAATACTGCCAATGCACTGAGCCAATGGCAAAATCGAATAGCGCTAGACAACGCTACAGATTCACCGGCGGACTCTGAATTTGTGCTCTCTATCAAAATTTGCCAGCCTAATTCATAAGCTTTTTGTTAATATTCTCAGAAATAACTCGAGCGCCTAATACCAAGCTGAGATGGATAAAAACCCACAATAAGATTGGCCATAGGTACTGCGCTCTAAGCAAAGGACCGGTTTGCGATGCGGCGATAAACATAGCGCCATCGAGAACGACTAGCCCCCCTAGTACCCACACCATTATTCTCATTGTGAAGCCATTGCCCGAGTTCGAACCTAAGCTCAAAGCCAAAGCTATGGATAACAAGGCTGTTGCAATACCTAGTCCACTGAGAATTTGCTGAACCGATCTAAACCAGGGTGGACTGGATTCTAGCGCAATTTCAACTTGCACTAGCATCAGCTCACATTCACGAAAGCTTAGACCTTCCTCTTCAAGCTCATCGGCACGACAATCTACCTCCGCCTGTAAAGCAGCAAAAGCGTCAG
>JBLGBJ010000005.1:0-162156 GCA_047617605.1 Pseudohongiellaceae bacterium
TGCGCAGCTCTGATTAGTGCGCAGCTTTTGATATCAGTAAGCCCTGAGTAGCAGCGCTGCTCTAACTAGTCCTCAGCTACAAGCGATGCCAATACACGCCGCTCACCCTCGAAGGGTCTGCGGCCGTGCATAACTAAATAGTTATCCACCAGCACCACATCCCCGGTTTGCCATGGCAAGTCAAAACTCAACTCATCACTTAGTGCAATGGCGGCGGCCATAGACTCCTGAGGTATTTCACTACCATCGCCGAAGGTGATTGCGCGATTCTTTTCATTACGAATGTCTTTCCAGCCCCTAAAAGCAGCAATCAATTGATTAAAAAAAACCTTTCGTCCATCTGCGGTATCTTTAACAGCAGGTAAAATCGGTGAGGTTACCTTTAAATCGCCACTGCCAAGCCATTTCCATTCATAGCCCAGTTCTCGCAGCTTGGACTCAGCGGCCTCTTTTGATTTCGCGCTTAATGTACTGTGCCAACTTCGTCCCTGACCCGAATCAGCATCATCTAACTCTGGCATAGTGTTCGAGTAACGAACACCTAAGCGCTCGCACTTGGACACAAATTCAGAGTCTGAGTCCTTAAGTCGATCCAGCAAGATATCAGATCGGCACAGTGGAGTAGCCCCGCCAGAGTTTGCTGCTAGCTCGCAAAAGAAAAAGAGCTTTGATGGATAAACAGGTGTCTGGGCCATTTCATGGTGTAAAAAAATAGAAACACTTGCCGGCGCCTCGTTAGCTGTAAAGACCTTCTCCGTTCGATTAGTTCTTACTGCATTTGAAAGAGACTCACTATAAGTGAAATTCGGCAAACCAAATGCAGAGATAAACTGATCAAAATCCTCAGCCGTAACTAAGGGAAAACCGCGAAACAAAATTGCACCGTGAGTTGATAGCTGCTTTAACAATTCTTCACGGTGTATAGCAAGCATGGACAATATATCTGGCAAGGACGCATCCGTCCTACTGCTTGCCAAGGCCAGAGGGAATTCCACTCCGGCAAAGTTTTGCTGGCCGCTGACCTGAACTTTCTGGGCAAATAAATTCACTGACACCTCAATCGTAGATTGGATAAAATTTATTAAAAGCTAAATCACAAAAAACAGCAGGATCGTTAAAGCGCCTGTCTGTGTTCAATTCAGAAATGGCAGCCATCTCTGTAGAGTTAAGCTCAAAATCAAATAGTGCTAGATTCTCTATTAGACGCGTTACCTTGTTGGTCTTTGGGATAATGGCTGTGCCTCGCTGAACCCCCCATCGCAAAACCACCTGAGCCGGCGTTCGATTTACTCGCTGCGCCGCAGCTTTAACAACCGTCTGCTCTAATACCGATTCGCTCGTTGATGCCATGTCCAATGCTAGATAGGATAAGGCGCCGAGAGGAGAAAATGCGGTGACAGCTAAATCGTACTCATTCGCTAAGCGCAAAAGCCGTTCTTGGGTCAGGTAAGGGTGGGATTCTACCTGCAGCATTGCTGGCTTTATTTTGGCATACGAAAACAGATCGTGAAGCAGTGCAGAGTTATAGTTACAAATGCCTATCTGCTTGACCAAGCCTTTCTCTACCAAAGCTTCCATCGCTCTCCAGGTATCCATAAGTGGCACCGGCGCAATCTCCATTGTTGGGTTTTCAGATTCCGGATCAAAGAACCACTCTGGCGGATACCGAGTTTCAAAATCAACGTACTTTAAAGAGATAGGAAAATGAATAAGGTATAAGTCTAAGTACTCAACGCCCAAATCGGCGAGTGACTTTTCACAAGCAGCCTGAACGTGTTCTGCACTATGGTAAGTATTCCAAAGTTTAGAGGTAAGCCAAAGCTCCTCCCGAGTGCACAGCCCGCTTGCTAGGGCGCTAGCTATTCCCTCCCCGGCCTCGCGTTCATTGCCGTAGTCTGCAGCACTGTCTAGATGACGGTAGCCTACTTCGATGGCTTGGCGCACGGCTTCAGCGGTATCGGATTTTTCTATTTTCCAAAGACCCAAGCCAACTGCTGGCATAGACGTTATCCCAACTTTAATCACAGTAGATCTCACTTTAAAGCATCCTCCAAATTTAAATTACTAATGTAGTCATCGATAATGATAGGCACGCCGCTCAGAATCGACTCCTGTGCTGCCGAGGCCACGATCAAAGCCCACAAACCTTGAAGCGGTGTCGCGCTGTCGGTGAGCTTGCCATCTAGCCTGTCTACAAGCGCCATGTGCTCAAAGAAAGTTGCCCCATGATGGCCGCTCCCCTCAATCAAAGGCGCATAAGTCAAATCGAAGATCTGCTCTCCTGCAGCAGCATCATTTTCCAAAACCAAAGTCGCCTTTGAGTGCCGTCCTTCCACAAAACTCGACTTTTCGGAGGCCGTAATTCGGCCACAACTGCCCGTAACAATCAGCTCCTCATGAAGCTCTGGACAAAACATATTGAGCGTAAAGTTCGCTCTCACCCCGTTGGCATAATCTATGACAACAAAACAGTGATCATCAATGTCTGAGACTTTGCCCTCGTGCGTGAAATCCAAAAAATTAACCGCCTGCCCGCCACTGGCATACACCTTCAGTGGGGGTGCCTGTGCCATCATATTGATCAGATCAAAATAGTGGCAGCATTTTTCAACCAAGGTGCCGCCGCTGTTTTCATTAAATTTATTCCACTGGTTCACTTTGTCCAAAAATGGCGGCCGATACTCAGACATACTGACAGTCTTTATGTCGCCTAGTTCGCCTTTTGTCTTGATGAGATGGAAGGCTTGTGAATATTGCGACTTGTACCGATACTGCATGCCAAGCTGAATGAAATTTGAGTACCGCTGCGCCATGCCCACAATTTTTGCCGCCTCTATCAGGCTGGTCGCCATAGGCTTTTCCACAAAAACCCCTTTACCAGATTTAATCGCTGTTTGTAGTATTTCAAAATGAGTGAAATTCGGAGTGCATATCAACAAAGCATCTACCGACTTGTCAAAACAAGCATCTTCCAGACTGTCATATCTAATCAGCGCTGTATTTGCATAGCTTGCAAACTCTTTGTCGGCAATGTTTAAACTCTCAGCAGAGGTATCAAACACCCCGTTAATTGAGGCTTTTCCAAGTAAGGTAGCGACTCGCATATGCTCTCTACCAATCATGCCGCAGCCGATTAAATTAAGTCGATACTTCGCTCCAACCTTAGGCTGGATATGGTTTCTTGCGAGTAAGCGTTGCTGCGCAGGCGCATCATAAAAACGAAGTGCGCCCCCGGCATAGTCAGGATATTCCAATTAGGGTAAGTCTCTCAATGGCTGCGCAATTAAGCGCGGAATCTTATTATAAACCCCAAGAACCCAAACGACAGCATTAGCGATTATCAGCGCTATTAGCAACGGCCAGAACAACGCGCTTATGCCATTGACCAAACCGACTTCAGAGAACAAAAGATAAAGAAATACAATTGCTGAAAACAGAGTAAATGCACAAGGACCCGCCAAATGCCAAGGGGTTAGATCGACTTTGTTTTGCAGGGTGTAAGTCCACGGAGTAGCTCGAGGCTTAAGCGCGCCTACGGCAAGCATGATGCCAACCTCAAGCACAAATAAAATCGCGTATAAGTGCAGAAAGTGTAACGAAGTATAGTCAACCAATACAAATTGAAATAAACCGTAAGCGACAATGTGAAAGGCTATTGCAATCTTCGCACCAAGCGCTGGCACTCGTTTGGTGAACAGCCCGACAATAACAATAGAAATCACCGGGATATTGTAAAAACCAGTAAATATACGAATGATCTGCCAGAGTCCTTCAGGCGCAAACTGCAGCAACGGTGCAACCACAAAAGAGAAAAGGGCTATAACGACACTGGCGATTTTTGCGACTTTCACTAACTGCTTATCAGATGGCTCTTTTTTTTGCATCGGCGCATAAACATCTAAACAAAACAGCGTTGCCGCGCTGTTTAACAGCGAGTTAAACGAACTGAAAACCGCACCAAGCAATACCGCTAAGAAAAAACCTGTAGCGTATATTGGCAACACGTCGCGAATCAGTCGAGGGTAGGCCAGATCGATTGAACTTAAACCCTC
This sequence comes from Pseudohongiellaceae bacterium, assembly GCA_047617605.1. Classification (GTDB taxonomy): domain Bacteria; phylum Pseudomonadota; class Gammaproteobacteria; order Pseudomonadales; family Pseudohongiellaceae; genus UBA9145. The sequence goes on from JBLGBJ010000005.1 coordinate 4,053, forward strand.
ACCATACAGATGATAAGCAATCACACCCGGAATCATCATAATAAAAGGAACAAGTACTTTAAAATAACCCGAAAACAACACCCCTTTTTGTCCTTCTACCAAACTCTTTGCACCGAGCGTTCGTTGAATTACATATTGATTGGTGCACCAGTAGAAGAGGTTCGCAAAAATCATTCCAGTGAAGATTGTGCCGAATGGGGTTGGGTCTGACGCACCACCGATCGCGTTTAGCTTATGCGTCTCGGTTGTTGTAATGATAGTCAAACCTTCTGCTATGCTGCCCTGTCCTAGCAAAGACAGACCCAAAATGGGCACAGTAAGTCCAACGATCAAAAGGCCAATGCCATTTAAGGTGTCAGAAATCGCGACAGCTTTAAGGCCGCCAAAAATCGCATAAAGTGAACCGACACAACCAATAGTCACAATTGTCACAATGAGAGCCGCGCTATAGCTGATATTAAATAATGTAGGCACATCGAATAACTGAAGAACGGCAATGGAGCCTGAATACAGCACTGAAGGGATAGTGATTAGGCCGTAACCCACCATAAATAACACAACTGCCATTCTGCGAACCCCGTCATCAAAGCGGTCAGCTAAAAATTGCGGCAATGTCGTGAAAGCGCCTGCCAAATAGCGGGGAAGGAAGATAAAAGCCATACAAATAGTGGCAAATGCGGCGGTTACTTCCCAAGCCATGCTGCTCAGATTGTATCCGTAGGCGGAACCGTTCAAGCCTATCAGCTGTTCCGCGGACAGGTTAGTGAGTAGCATAGAACCGGCAATAAACACCGCACTTAGTCCACGACCTGCTAAAAAGTAACCGTCTTTAGTACTGACTTCACCTCGAGTTTTCAGATAGGACACCCAAGCAACTATGGCCATAAAAAAGGCGCAGCTAGCTAAGGTGAGGAAAATGTCATCTCTATTCAAATCCGACTTCCCATAGTCGTGTCAGCAGGTAGGACTGTGGAAAACTAGCATTTATAAATATCATTCTCCAGCTAATTTCTCATCATCCCAAGCAAAGCAATTAATACCCAGCCTAGCTATATCGAAATATTAAAATCTTTTGCTTTTCTCCAAAGACTGAACCGAGATATTCCTAAAAATTTTGCCGCCAAGTCAGTTTTTCCAGAAAACTGTATCAGTATTTTTTCAAAATTATCTTTTCTGAGATTTATCAATTTGTCGACATCATCTTCCATTTCAATTTCTGCTATCACAGCTTTAGTTAGCGTATCAGGCAACACGCTTACGCGTAAGTATTTCTCATCAGACTTCAAAACAGTTGAAATATGTTTACACACATTTTCTAATTCACGAAAATTACCAGGCCATTTGTAATGAGATACAAAGTCGAAGACCAAAGGATCAAATTCATCTACATTTACACCTACCAAGGTCAGTTTATCTCGAAAAAGCTGTTCGATATCCTCAGGCCTATCTATCAATGACCGAACCTTTATCGGGGTTTTATTAAGCAGAAGAAACAGACCTTTCTGAAAAAATCCGGCCTGAATAACTCCTTCCATATTAGTTTTAGAGGTGCTTATAACTTTTATATCGAATGGAATTTTCTTATCAGATCCAACAGGACTGTACACCGCCATACTCAAAGCCTGCGAAAGTTTCGCATGCAACTCTAAAGGCAAGGAAGCTAGTTCTTTGATAAGCAGAGTTCCTTTGTTAGCCATTGAAAAAAGCCCTGGTATTTCGATTTCGTCCGAAACCCCGAAATGCTTAGTCTCTCCAAATAACTGCACTTCACCACCGATCTTGGAAAGATGAGCGCAGTTGATGATGAGGAACCTGAATTTTTTACGCGAACTCTGCTCATGAATAAGCCGAGCAATCGTACTCTTCCCTACTCCTGAACCACCTTCAATGTAAACTGAAGCGTTCGATTTTGCCGCATCATCTATCACGATTTTTTGCTGCCCCGTGTAAGAGCTTTGACTCTTGAAACCCGCTAAACCCGTTTGCTGGTGCGCATATTGAAAACTTTGAGCAAGCCCCCTAGTTGTGACAGCCGACTCAGCGTCCGCCGCGAGAGGTTCTTCTATGCACTCCAGCTGCGCACTAATTAGTTCGATAAGGGACTCATTATTCCAAGGCTTTGGTACAAACTGGTGAATTACACCCTCATTAAACCCTTCTATTATCTCATTAAGATCGTTGAAGCCGCTTATCAAGATATTCCTTATTGACGGATACAATCCAATAGCAATCCTTAAAAACTCAATGCCAGATATACCAGGCATTTTCGCATCACTTATAATCATGTCGTACTTTCGTTGATTTAGTTCTAGAAGTGCCTCTCTTGAATCAATAAAGTAGCTTGCCTCGAAGTTATAAAAACGCAAAAGTCTGTTTAGAGAACGGACCACCGCCTGCTCATCGTCTATCACCATAATGCTTATCTTTTTATTCATTACTTTCCTTCTCGCGACAGTTTAGACGTCCATTTTTTATAAATGTTAGTAGAACAATACAGGTTTTCCAGCACTCAAAAGGCGCAGGTTTTACGATCAGATACACAGGAGGCTCCTAAAGGAATAATCTCGGAATCAGTTTCCATGCTTTTGATATCTATGTGATGCTCGTCATCACCTTGACAGGCGCTCAGTCCTCTAATTGAACTACCTACTTCAAGCTGAAAATATCCAGTATCGTCTGTCATATTGCCCCAGTTAACTCCAATGGTGACCGAGTTTACGACTGGTTTAGCTTCACACTAACAATTCCTCCGCCCACAACCTTTACCAGTTAAGCCTTCCATTCAAGAGCTATCACATTCCCCAGATAAACCGATTCAACAACGCATTCCCGTTCATCATCAACCAAGGCGTCTTGCAGCGGGAGCAGCTTAACCTCATATGTTTCATAAGGTGAAATTGGAACCCTCATTGCTCTGCCCGCCTCCGCAAGTCCTTTAGGCGACCCCTGGGCTAGAACTTCATATTCTTTCTCGTCATTGAAACGGCACTCTACGCTAGCTAAAAATGCATTTTCTGAGCCGCTTTGGCTGGCCCCGAATCCGAATAAGCCAGCGGCAGACGAGACACTTACGCTAATCGTGGCATTGTAGCCTAGCCACCCTCAAACTGAATTATAGCGTATAGATACATCCGCAATATTTGTTAAGCCCGCTCTTGCCTAACAGGCCTCATTACCGCTTCCCTCTTGTTTATCTACCCATACACTAATTCGATGTTAGATTCTCTAATCCCATATTCCAACTGGCGGATGAAGTCGCTAGCAAACTGAAAGAAAAAATACCACCGTAGTCTTCTCGAGCATATCTTGGACTAACAGAAAATCAGTCATCTTTGCCGCCAAAAGTGTAACTAAGATACAAAAACACTAGCGATTCTTCGTTTTTGTTCAATAATTCTGCTTTTTACTGACGCTGCACTCCTCCTATTTTAACCTCGCGATAAGTTAAGCGACGCTCATAATTTCTGTTATTGAATCCATCTCGCTCAGCTGGTATCTCATCGATTAAAAAATCGTCTGAGGGGGCATCTACACGCCGGATTCCCCTTTCATTTCCCCTATAGAGAATATTGACATTACCAAAAGAGAAGTCATAGCCAAGATTTAGATTGTATTGAAACTAGATTTCTTGTGCCTGAAACTCATTAATATCGTTCAACACTTTTCTAGAGTTCAGGCCAAGCACAAAGCTATCTAGCTTGACCCGAAGATCTACATTCAAACCTAAGTCTCCATTGTCTTCATACGTAAAACCTGTACCTAGATCAAAATATTTACCACCTTAAACACCGAAACATCAGCCAAACTTGACAGACTCGTTTGCGGCAAACCCAAACTAAAGCTAGTTGATTGGTTCAGCCTCTTACTCGCATCAGCTCTAAAAATTTCCTTCCACTCTTAGGAAGCTAGGAAAAGTGCTTACCGCTATTATGTTATGGGTTATGTCGCATTCCTCATGGAATCGCTTTAGGCGCGCTAGCTTAAGTTCAGTAGGATTGTTCCTGCCTACTAAAGCTATTACAAGTTCAGTGCCAATCGTGAAAAAATGAGGGAATTTATTCCCAGCTTCCTAATATTTAAAGCTTTTATAAATTCAGGCATTTTTCGGACGAAAAAATTAGGAACAAACACGTAACAAACACGTAACAAACACACCTCACCGGTAACTATTGTTACAGGGGTGGTGTGTTTGTTACGTCTATTATATCGACGAAACGTAAGAGTTTAGATGAGGGGAGCTGGGAAAAACGAAGACGAATCGCTAAAAATTTAAAATTCAATCCGAAAAATTAAAAATCAAGAATGTGCTTTCCCCGACGATGTTTAACTTCTTAGAATTAAACAAATTGTGAGTGCAGAAAATTTATCAAACTCCGATGTAAGAATTATTTTATAGCTAAGCTCACTCAAAAAGAAATCAATATGTTTATGGCTTGTCGAGCAAACCAAACTGATTCATCTTGCGCCACACAGTCATACGGCTAATACCGAAGTGTTTTGCTATGGATTCACGATGGCCTGAAAAAGCCAGAATCGCTTTTTCCAAATCGTCACAGCTGATGCCCCGGGTTGCTACTGGAGGTTTTTCGTTGTTGGTATCACCCGAACTAAACGGCGAGACCGAGGATGGTTGATCCTGCGCCAACAACACAGGTGGCAGGCTTTGAAGAGTAATCGCGTCGGACCTTCCCGAGAGGGCGGCTACATAAGTACAAACATTTACCATTTCACGAATATTTCCAGGCCAGCCATAATTTAACACACATTCGTATACCTCTGGATCCACCTCAATAAACTCCAAATCGTGGCGGGCAAACTGTTGGTACAAAAAATAATCAAAGAGCTCGTGAATATCCTCTTTTCTTGCCCGCAGCGGAGGGAGAAAAATCGGCAGCACTTCTAATCGGTAGCGCAGGTCTTCTCTGAATTTCCCGAGCTCAACGGCCTTCTCTAAACTTATTGAGGCAGCTGAAATAATCTTCACATCAAAAGACTGAGGCCTGGTTTTTCCTAATGGGGTGAATTCTCTCTCTTGCAGAATACGAAGTAACTTAGCCTGCAGTGCTAAGGGGATTTCGACAACCTCATCAAGAAACAAGGTGCCTTTATCAGCCTCCTCTAACAAACCTACTTGATCTTTTTGAGCGCCAGTAAATGCCCCTTTAGAATGCCCAAATAATTGAGATTCCAGTAAAGACTCAGTCAAATTAGCGCAGTTCAGCGCCACAAATGACTCATCCGCGCGGTCACTTTCTAAATGTATCGCCTTTGCGAACATCTCTTTGCCTGTTCCGGTCTCCCCACTAATAAAAAAGGGCGCGTCTGAATTTGCGGTTCGTTTAATAATCGAAATCTGTTGGAAAACCGCTTCGTCGCAGGTCAGAATGCCGTGAAAATTGGTAAGGGTTTCATCTGACTCAAAATCCACTTCTAACTTAGTCTGCTTTGGAGCAATGTCTGGGGACGTCGAGCTTGCCAGCTGAGACTTAAGTCTTAGTTCATCTTCAATAAGCATCCGAAGAGTATCATTATCCCAGGGTTTTACGACGAATTTATGGATCAGTCCTTGGTTGAAGGCGTCCGTTACATTGGAAAAATCTGTATAGCCACTTATGAGAATACGACGAATCTGCGGGTGAACTTGCATCAATTTACTAAAAAACTCCGTGCCTTGTATACCGGGCATTCTTTGGTCTGACAGAACTAAGTCAAATTCTCTCAGGCTGCACTGCAACAACGCTTCTTCTGAGTCTAGATAACAGCTAATTGAATAATCACCGCCCCTGAGCACCCGAGTCAGCGATTTTAGAACTAAATCGTCATCATCAATTATTAGTATGGATTGTTTTGTTTTTGTCATAGTATGAGAACTAACGCTGTCCTTAAAAATAAAGTTTTACTGATCTTTGGGCTACTCGTTGACTACGTAACCAAATAATAACAAAAAAATAGACCGATAGTGAAAAAATCACAATGAGGCGATTATGAAAGGCATAGTGTTAACCTCCTTTAACGACATGATAGAGCAAAAAATTGGCATTGATATGTGGGAGTCATTGTTGGATTCAGTAAAACCGGAGTCAGGCGGGGTTTACACGTCCATTGAGGACTTTCCTGACCAAGAATTGCTGGATATGGTCACCGAGTTGTCACATAAAACCGGAACACCTGTAACCGAGCTCATCGAAGATTTTGGTCAGTACTTATTCCACTCCTTAGCATTCAAGCACTCGGTTTTTACCAATGAAAAACCGAATCTGATGGAGTTTCTGAAGAGCATCGAAAACGTTATTCATAAAGAGGTTCGCAAACTTTATCAAAACCCCAACCTCCCGAGCATCGAGTGGGAGCAACCCACAAAGGACTCGTTGATCCTGCGCTATCATTCACCCCGAAAGCTGTGCCATCTCGCTGACGGTCTTATCAGGGGTGCTGCCGAGCACTATAAAACCAAAATCAAGATGTCTCAAACCACATGCATGCATGATGGTGCCACGCGCTGCACTTTTTTAATCGAGACATTATGAGTCAAACACCTGACTACCATAAGGCTTACCTTCGCCAAATAGCAGCGCGAGAGAAAGCAGAGGCTCTTTTAGAATCTCGCGCTCGTGAGCTTTATGATTCGAACGAATCACTTCGAACGGCTTTGGATGAGTTAAAAAAACAGAAAACAAATCTAGTTCAACAAGAAAAACTAGCATCTATAGGGCTTCTCGCAGCCGGTATAGCACATGAAATTAACAATCCAGTCGGTTTCGTTAAGAGTAATTTACAAACTCTTCTTGGCTACTTAGGCGTGCTTACCAAGCCTCTAAACAGCTATATAAAAATTGCCGATGAACTCTACGCCCAACCAATGTCTAAGGATTTAAAACTACAGCTACACAGTATTAACCTTCTGCTAGAAAAAGAAGACATAAATTTTATTGCCACTGATAGCGTCTACTCTATTCAAGAGGGATTATCAGGCATGAAACGAATAGAAGAAATAGTTGCTAACCTTAAAGATTACTCTCGCACCGAATCTGACAAAAGATCCCTAATAGATGTAAATCAAGTTATTAATGATGCGCTAAAACTAATTTGGAATGAACTAAAGTATAACTGTGAAATAATAAAGGACTTTGGACAAACACCGCTAATTTATGGCTCCTCAGGGCAGCTAAGCCAGATTTTTGTCAATCTCGCAATGAATGCAGCTCAGTCAATGAATTCGCGAGGCACGCTGTCAATCACAACGATCTGTGACAGTCATTATATATACATTCTCTTTACTGACGACGGCCCCGGAGTAGCAGAAGACAATCTCCAAAAACTATTTGATCCATTTTTCACCACCAAAGACATTGGCTCCGGAACTGGACTTGGTCTTTATGTGAGCTACGGTCTCGCAAAAAAGCACCGCGGTAAAATAGAAGTTATTAATAACAAAGGAAAAGGCGCCACTTTCACAGTAACTCTACCAATTGATATAAGACAAAACCGTTAGTAATCAAGCCACTTTCTGATTGGATTCAACATCAAGCTCTTTCATCTTTAGAAGAATCCATCACCACAAAGGTTTCTATTGAATTTACCTGAGGGAGAACTCCAAGAGTCTCCGAATGGAAAACTTTATAGGCTGCAAGGTCTGCGGTTTCTACGCGTAGCAAGTATTCAACTGAGCCGGTAATGTTGTGGCATTCTCGGACTTCTTTCGAGCGTGTTATTGCTTTTTCAAATGCTAGCTGGGATTTCGTCGTGTGATCGGACAAACCAACTGCAATGTAAGCGGTAAAGCCAACACCCAATTCGGTTTTATTTAAAACGGCGCGATAGCCTTTAATAACGCCAACTCGCTCCAGTTCTTGGACTCGCCGCAAACAGGCTGAGGATGACAAGCCGACAACATCCGCGAGCTCGGTATTGCTAACACGCCCGTTTGACTCGAGCTCTTGCAATATTCTTGCATTATACTTATCAATCTTGATCATATATTGCGAAAATAGACTATTTAACGCCTATAAAGCAAGAATATTTTGACTAAACCCGTCTATAGTTGCGTAATTATTATTCAGCAAAGTCCAAACCCATGAGTTATGAATTACTAGTAGCTTTAGCAGCCTTTGCGCTGGTTTCATCGATCACCCCCGGCCCGAATAATTTGATGCTAATGGCCTCTGGTGCAAATTTCGGGTTTCGCCGTAGCATTCCTCACTTGCTTGGCATTGGCATTGGCTTTTCGCTTATGGTGGCAGTGGTTGGTGTTGGCTTCTCTCAGATATTCAACAGCTATCCTCTAAGCCATCTAATTCTGAAAATACTCAGCGTTGCCTACTTGCTCTATTTAGCTTATAAAATTGCGACAGCATCCACCCCAACTAAGCAATTAGGCACAGAAGACGATAAAGCCAAGCCGTTTACTTTTTTTCAGGCAGCATTATTTCAATGGGTGAATCCAAAGTCATGGACCATGGCGCTGACAGCAACCGCCGTGTACGCCCCGTCTCAAAGCGCACAGGCAATAGCCGTAGTAACGGTAGTTTTTGGCATTATAAATTTGCCCTGCGTAAGCGCCTGGGCAGCTATGGGCTTACAGCTTAAACAGCTTCTTACCAGCCAGAGAAGACTTAGAGTTTTCAACTACACAATGGCAACACTGCTGGTCGCGTCCCTGTATCCTGTTCTAATCTAGTTTTGCACACATAAACTAACGCGGGGCCTCTTCAAAACGATATAAGAACTGCATCTCTTGCACGCGCACAGCCTTATCTTCTTCAAATCGAGGCCGAAATCTTAGGCTGCGCACCGAACGCAGCGCCCGGCGTTTAATGCTTTTCTCATCTGAGGATGCCGCCACAAACCTAGCAGAAGAAACCGTCCCGGTGGAACTTACGTTGATCGTCATTTCTACGACATCCTCTGGCAATCTAAAGCCCCACCGATTCGTAAAAGAGGCGGGCATGCTGACATTACCTGCATCCTCCTCTAACGCCGTAAACTGGGCTATCGATAAGTTCTCATCAGAAATTGAAGGCACCAGTGCTGCATTCTTTGCTATCTCTGCCTGAGCGAAGCTAGACGTAAACTCTGCAATCGGAATAATCTGGGGAACATCAAAAAACTGAGAAATTCGGTTCTCAGCAATTCCTGCGTCGCGCAATAAATCCATGGCCTCACGGTAGGTTTTTCGACCTGAACCAAAACCCAAAAGAACTCTAAAATCACCATAGTAAATAGTTGCCATCGCCTGCGCTTCTATGTCGCCGGACTCTTCATAAATCTCAGTTATGGTTTTCAATTCCAACAGCGCATCCCGCAGGTAGTACTCTCCAATCAATGAGTCTGCGTCCAATACTGGTATCCGAGGATTGCGATCAAAAAAAGACCCGCCTGCAAATCGAGAGCGAGCATTATATGTCTGCAACCGTGACACGCCATCCATTTGAATGACTCGATCCATAGCATCCCCAGCCAAGCCACCGCCACTGTTAAGAACAGCAACCACTTGGTGCAGGTTAAGAGCTCTTTTATACAGCCAGGGCACCATGGCTAAACTATCCTCACCAAAAGCGTCCTGTGCTAGGTCTTTAATATCGTCATATGACTCACGCGCGTCTAATAAATTTCTAGCCCGCATTCGAGATTCAGCAACCGCAATTTGGGCAAGACTCCAAGATGCCTGCGCGTCTATAGCAAGCAATAGGGGCTCAATATCCCCTTGGTCATTAGCACTCTCCAAATAGCGTATGTGTTCGAGATTGTCATTAACCTCAGCCCAGTCATTCATGCGGATATTGTTTACGATAATGGCATTCACCATCGCAATATTATCAGGATGATCCAGGCCCAACTCAGCCCGCATTATCTGCAATTGTCTACTTTGAATGTCAGCAACAGCCTCAAAATCTTCGGCGGATAAATAAAGCTCGGAAAGAGCTTGCAGAGGCTCAAGCAACCCTGAGCCGTAAGGCCCGGACTCAGACTCTACTTCTATAATGCGCGCCTGCACTAGTGCCATCTGACGAATGACAGCCTCGCTTTTGTTCAATTTTGGTTGCTCAGCTGGAAAAGCAGCACCGCTTAAAGCGGTAACCAATCCAACCGTGCAGAAAATTAGCAGTGCTCTCATAATACAAACACCCCAGTAGTCTTTATAAGAAACATTCAGCTCTCGCTGTCTCAACGACCCAGAATAAAAGATTCTTACATTAGCTTGATCTTAAAGCCTTGTCGATACAAACTGATAATGCATAATCAACTAACAAAATAAGAGAATAGATACAGACTTGGGGTCACCAGCGCATGGACTATCTTTGGTCTGACTTAGTGGGAAATATTGGTGTGTTTTTAATCCTGCTAAGCTATGTACTACTGCAGCTGGAAAAATTAGAAAGTACACAGCTAGTCTATAGCGCTCTTAATGCTGCAGGTGCCGTTTTAGTACTCGTGTCGCTAGCCTACTCTTTTAACCTATCGTCTTTCATCATAGAAATATTTTGGTTGATTATCAGTATTTTTGGCCTGTTTAAAGCAACAAAAAACTTACCAAAATCAAAATAGATCGTGGGGTGGGTTCAATTGCTATACTAGATCATTTAGAAGGCTTTTTTGAGAATGAAAATTTATTCTCACGTCGGTAACAGACTATAATTCGTTAACTGACTATAAATGAATAGTTGCCAGCGAATAACTCTCGAGCCAAAATTATTAATAATAGAACGATCCTGACTTAAAAATATGCTTATAAGTTTCTTCATCAATAGTCTTTTGGTTTCAATAGCGGTAATCATCCACTACGAGGTGCTGCGCTTACTTTGGGTAATGATTCCTAAACTAATAACGATCAAACACCGGCTAAGGGTAGTCATCGGTGTTTTCGGCACGATCTGCGCCCACATACTTGAAGTATGGCTGTTTGGCATCGCATTCTATTTAATGCTGACCTACGGAGGCTTTGGCAGCTTAGAAGGAAACTTTGATGGTAGCCTGATGGACTGCGTTTATTTTTCGATTACAAACTATACTACAGTTGGCTATGGAGATATCGAGCCCTTCGGCAATTTACGTTTCACCGCTGGCATAGAAGCAGTAACCGGGCTCTCGCTAATAACTTGGTCTGCTTCATTTATGTTTATGGAAATGACGAAGTTCTGGGAAGAGGTTTAGCTAGACGAGCGCCATAGGTTACATAGGTGTTGAAGTAAACTATTCAAGATCTCAGAGTCAGAGCTGCGTGGTGCAACTTAATCAGTTTACTCCGACACCCGACATTTACACCAAGCATCTACTAAATTGACAATTATTTAGTAAACAATAAAAAAGGGGCTAAAAGCCCCTCTAAGGGTGTTCGCTAACCGCTAGCAACTTGCTAGTCACTAGCATCCATTTCTAAGCGTCTTGCGCCGCCCAAGATTCCTGGAAGACCATAGTTACCTTCGTGGCAGGCATATTCATAAGGTTTAGTTTCTGTTGCATTAAACCCTATTTCTCCGCGCCAAGACTCAGTGTAATAGACCGGGTCGATCACTTCGAATTCGTAAAGAATTTGCTCGGCCGAATCACGGCTAAACCTCTCAATAATCCGCCCTTGCTTAGATAAGGGAGCCGCATTTCTAGGAGCTTGTTGTGGATGTAAATTAACGGTCTCAACAACCAAAACATCGCCCTCCCAATGTGCAACAGAATCACCCAGCCACGGCGCATGCACGTCTGGGCGATGATCTTTCGCAATGGGAATAATGCGCGCATCGTGGACCATTTCCACCATGATCATAAGATAATCATCTGTTTGGACTATTTGATACATATTGTTATACAACACATTATTCATCGGTGGGCCACCGGTGCTGCCAAACCCGATAAGACAACGCTCGCCTAGCGCACGCCCTTCAGGGCCATCGTTGCCGAAAAACGTTGCTCGGTTTTGCTGTCTAAGTAAATTTCCCTGTTCGGAAAATGGGATACGCCCTGACTCAGGGTAAGTAATCCAAGACGTTCTAGCCTCACCTCGTACACGGCCAAAGCGCGACCCTGGGTCCACCCAAAAGGCGTTATATCCGCGGCCTTCCCCTAGGTCTTCACCCGTTGGCAATTCGCCTTGCACCTGGCCATCATCAGTTGCTTGCCTGACGTTTTGATGGTGATTGGCTGTAAATTCTTCGATTTTTGCAGGAGGAATCACTAGGCCTACCTCCTCGTAGGAGGATGCCCGCTGCATAGTGGTCAACGCTGCATTCGTCCAATTACCTTGCAAATCGGGCTTCCCTGATGCGGTACGTGGAGGCTCATAGCTTTGGGCCATTGTTGCTGATGCCAATACCATACTGAATGATAATCCCAATAATTTTATTCTAGTATTCATGCCTCTCTCCTCGGCGACTGCTTTTTAAGCTATTCCCAATCACAGGCTTTTGAAAATAAACCAGTAACTCAGTTATTTCAAGTCTCAGCGGCTTCGAATGCTGGGTTATTAGTTGCGATGGCCCTATCTTTTATATACGTAGCTAGTAGGCCCATAGCCTGAAGGACCATGATACAGATCAGTCTCTTCAAAAGGTGGATTTGTTACACTTTGAACCAACTTCTGAAGCCGCTGTTGAACCAAGTGGCAGGCAAACATAACCTATGCTGATATTTGCTCAGTGCCGTAGCTGAAACACAAAGGAAGCCACGCGCCAGATAAAGCAAAGGAGTTCACGTTATTATTGTTTACTCACCGGCGGGGTACATGCCAAGACTTAAAAGACCGCCTTTTCTATGGCCCGAAGCCACTCGTTGATCACCGAGGAAACTGATGAACAATATAGATGAAGAAATTAAAAAGGTATTGTCCACAGAAGGCCGCGAGGCGCTGGACAAAATAGGGGAACAAGCTGGATTATTTGAAGTAATCGGCCTTTCCTTTTCGGGACGTCAAGCTTGGCTAGCGTACACTATTTACGCTCTGGGCCTCGTCACATTTATCGCTGGGGTTTGGATGTCGACAAAATTCTTTGCAAGCTCTGATATCAAGACCAGCTTGGAATGGCTGCTTGGCATCATCGCTTGCCTATTTGGGCTCACTATTATTAAGCTTATCGGCTGGCAACAAATGCAGAAGCTGGAAATCTTAACAGAAATAAAGCGCTTAGAAATGCGGTTTTTGCTAGCGCCAGGCGAACCTGAACCTACTGCCAAGGAAACGCCAAAACATTGACTTTATTGCAGTCGATTTACCGGCGAAGGCCCGAATGAAAGCCAAGTGCCTTGGTGAGCAACTCCGTGACGGTCAGGAGCGTTCCAGTCACAAACCCCTGTTGGGAAAACTCTTGCCAGTTCAGCAAACTGCTCTAGGCTGAATTCCACTAAATAGTCTGCGGCACTTAAGCCCCGGAGCCGGCAACTAATAACGTCATTGGCAACCGGCGCGCCAGCCACCTGCCTTGGCGTTGAGTAAGCTGGATATAACTGAGCGCACTCATTGTCGACCTCGTACTCGTAAGCAAGGTCTTGGCTAATCTTCACCCGAGGCGAGCTCGTATTGTCCCAACAGGCATCCGTTAAGTCCACCGGCTTGTTATTCACCACCTTTTGAGATGCGGTTAAGTCAGACTGATCTTGCTTTAACGCTATAATCCAGCTGTCCATGCCCTTAAAGAGCTCTCCCAAATCGGGTGAATCCTCGGTAAAACCCCAACTTCCACCAATTTGCATGACTTGATTGTTCGCATGTCCGTTGGCATTAATCAGTCTCTGCCTAGTAGCAAATTGATGAACAATCATATGTATGTCCCCGCCCTCTCGCCGATCAAGATAACTTCGATAGTCAATAATGGGAGTGCGGCCAAGCCCAGCACCGCCGAACAAAACACGACCAGACTTTATAGCTTGCTCACTGGCAAACTTATCCGCTGAATGCCTTCTCGCTGTGTGTTCCATATCTCGGTCGAAACCACCAATATCGCGATTCAAATTTATGAACTGCTGCGGTGAAATCTCACCATTGCTCAGCGCTGCAAGGCCGTATTGAACACCGACATTATCAAGCGGTCGCTGTGCAATTCCTGTGTTTTCTAGTAGCCCGTAGACATTAACCGTGTGGTCATAAACAGTAGCCCTTAAGCCATCAGGGTTAGAAGCGCTATAGCGCCGGTCCTCCAGCTCAAGCACACTAAACTCACTTCCTTGTTCCTCACTAGAACCCTCAGCAGTAAAAAGGGGGTCGAGACGAGCCGCACCGCGACTAAGATTGGCTATGCTCGCATGTTCGGCGAACCCCGCGACCGCTCGCTCTTGTTCAATGGTAAAACCGCCAGGATTCACTTCTTCAAAATAATAATTTAACAGCCGCGCATCAGCCAGAGTAAAAATTGTCGCCGAGGTAACATCAGGAAAACTTAAGCCCACAATAATCCCATCAAATACTCCAGGGTAATTATCAGCAGTTTGGTGAGATTGATAAGATCCGCCAGAGACTCCCGTTGCCACCGTGTAAGTTGGCACGCCATAGTGCTCAATAAAGACTTCCTTCAGCATAATATGCGTCTCTGACGCCAGCAGATCATTGCAGTTTTGACCAAACACATTCAAGGTCGAAGAGCTTAGCGCATAGCCCTGCTCCAACAAGCCTTTGTTTAACACCCCGCCGGTGGCTACCCCTTGCTGATGCCATCCACCTCGACAACCCCCACCGTGGGTGTAAATTAGTTTATTGTTCCAAGAAGTACTTTTCCTCCAAGGGTCAAGCCGTCCATTTGCCGGATCATGCAACATCGAAATCTCATAAGTCGCCCGATTTACAGTTCCTGTTTCAACCCGAACGATGAAAGGAGACTCTGCGCCATCTGCAACATACCCCATATCCTCCGGAAGCTCAGATATCTCGAAGAACCGATAAGGCTTGAACTCAAAATCCTGATCTGACCAATAGACATAGTCTATGCGTGTCTCTACTGAGCAATTTAAATCTTTTGCAGGACCTAAAGGCTCGCCGGTTACCAGCTTAAATTCTGCACTTTGGCAAACAAACGGCGACTCTTGAGGGCCTGATATAATAGGCCCAGTGCTGGGATAATTGGTCAGTATCAATGTATCCAGAACGCTCCCACTTAAGGTTTCCGCTGACAGCTGACTTTCGCCTGCTGGCAAATTAGTGAGCAGCGCTTGACGTTTGCGGCTAGTCACCGAAACAAATTGCGCAGTGACATCTGTCCCATTCAGTTTCACGGTTAAGGGCTGCGGGCTCGCCCCCTCATCTATCGAGACCTCAACCAGCACATCACCTCCTGTCACCAACCAAGACTTTGTAGACAGTGTTGAAATACTGACCTCTGATTCAGCGGCATCAGCCGCTAACATTCCAGAAGTGCGCACCGGCTCCTCTGACGAGCAAGATATAACTAAGACGCTGAGCAAACACAAAATTGAGGATTTGGTATGGCTAGGATTCATAGTGCGGTCCATTAATATAAATAATACGGTCTACTAACTAATAAGTAGTACTACCTAATAACCTTATAAATAGTACCGGACACTAAAAAGTGCTACCCAATGAACAGAAAATCACTTTAGTGCCTTACACCTTTTTGTTTTTACACGCTCAACAATCACAGCCGGGTAGATTAGCCTATTTCTATTGTGGAGACGGGCAAGCAACTTGTAAAGCAAGCGCATAGGAGTTTAAGTTAATTATAGCTGTGCTTTGCATTCCCAACACTAGATGGTGATAATAGTGGCACGCACTGTTAGTAGAGCCGGGGAATTTAATGAACGCCAAAAATGCTATTAAAATTCAAGATATCAGCAATGCAGGCAAAGTAGATATCGACAAGAAATGTACAAACTGCAAAAAGTCTATTTGTTGTAACTCAATCAATCAAAAAATTCCCGCACCGAAAACTAAAGAAGATTTTGATCATTTAATCTGGCAGGTTTCCCACGAAAACATTAATATTTTTAAAGATGCTGACGGCTGGTTCCTGCATATCAACTCAACCTGCATGCACTTAGGGGCTCATGGCGAGTGCGGCATTTATGAAACTAGACCCTGGGTATGTAGAGAATATGACAATGATTTTTGCGAGTTTGATGAGAGTATCGCTGATGCCAGCGAATTGTTTTTCGCCACTCCGAAGAAATTGGAAAAGTACTGCCGTAATCGTTTTAAGAAATGGGACAAGCGCTTCGAGCTTTTTGAGTAAACTGCTATGGGCAAATTTACCCAAGGCCTATTCTCTATCAGCCTATGCGCCTTGCTGGGAGTCGCTAATTATAGTGCGGCCCAATCTCCAGCGGATAGCAAAACCGCCAACACTCTTAAAGCCGAACTTGAATCAGCCAACACCGCCTTAAATGATCTAGATGCTAAAGCACTAAATTGCATGAACAGCTTCAACATGAACTTAGGTGAAGCTGCGGCTCTATTATGTGATGAGTTTATTCGGGCTATCGATGGCGATCTCTTGGCTAGCTATATCGAGCATTGCAATACACTCAAAATCTGGAGAGATGAATTCATACTCGACATTCAAAACTCTGTTGCCAATCTTGAAAACTCAAAAGAGAACTCAGCAGATAACCTAGCCCTCGTGGTAGGAATTGAGTACAGCTGCGGTGAAAATGCCCTAAAAGAGCGGACAGTTTATGTCGTCTCTGCCTTCAACACGCTCAGTGGGAGGACATTGTTAAATCAATCGCCTCAACTCTCAATTCAACGATCACTTGATCGAAGGCTCGCAGACCTGGCGCAGCAATCACGCCTAAAGTCGCGAGGGCAGTCTCTGCAAAATTCTATCCAACAGCAAGGGCAGCGTCAGCAAGAAGCAACTCAACAGCAGAATCAGCGCCTAGAAGCAGAATTGATCAGGCAACAAATAAACAATCCCCAGTAGAGCGCACTGACTTCCTTAATAAAGAACTAAAAAACTGCCATCGCTGAGCGTGGTAGCCGCTGGAAAACTGAAGTCATCAAGATTAACGGGCTCGCTAAGAACGACTTCCGGGGTCGAAACATCGGCGTCAAACAAGCGCATATTCAATCGTCCTCCGCGACTATGACTAATTGCCTCGGCCCACACCACAAGCCTCTGATTTGAAGCATTAATAGCGATAGCTGGATTCTTCTGACGTGTTTCGGTGAAAGGCTCTGCAACAGACGTTGGCACTACACCGTCGGCAAACTGCAACTGCACAATCCTGCTTTGGGTTTCAAATACTAACCAGAGCTGGTCATCGCTGTCAGTGACTATGTCATTGGTGCTCAACGGGCAAAAAGAAGCTTCCCATTGCTGCAGCTCATGAGTCTGCGCGTAATAGGCGTTACTAATACCATTGCTCAAGCCTTCGGCGGTCAGCAGCTGCATATGCCTGCCAACACCAGCTAATGCTGACCGGTAAGCAACAAGCAAACTATCATCGTCAATAAACTCACCGGCTAATGAGCAGCAGCCGCAAGCGCCTAAATCTGGATTCCCAAGCTGCAGCTCAGGACCGAAGGACTCCCCAAAGTCGCTTGAAAGTCTAGTAAAAACGGTCCGCTCATACTCCCGGCTTAGATCACCAGCTCCCCAAAAGATGGCAATCTGATTGCCGTGAGCCGCAATGTCGGCCCCGGCATCGATTCCTAGAGTGTGCTCACTAACCATTTCACGCTGAATCTCAAACTGGGTTCGCTCTGGGTTAGAGCGTGAATAATAATACTGGGCATTTTTAGGTAAATACCAAAGCGCATGGATTCGGCCCTCACTATCAATCGCCACCGAGGCTCGAGAAATAGAAAAGGCTTGCACAGGAAATGCGCCGCTACTGACTTTAACCGGAACACCAAACCCACCTAGCTGCTCATCGTATTGACGGTAATAAAGATTACCCTCTCTCGCGTCAGGGCGATTCAAGCGTTTTTTAAAATACAGCAAATGCACCTTGCCATCGGGGCCAGTCAACATTCGCGGCTGAATGCCAGAATCTGGTGTCTTCATTACCTTCACCAGATCATCCGCAGCCATCGGACTTGGCGCGGCAAAGGCTACTGTGGTCACCGAAAAGGCTCCTACAAAAAAAACTGCCAGAAGCAAAGCGCCTGCACTCAAGGCTCTAATCCCGCTAAAAAAGTCACCAAGCTTTTTAGTAAGGGCGAAAATAAAAACAAAACTGGGGGCAAAAGTAGTGAATAACTGCTGATTTGAATAGCTCATGATGACCTGTTTGCTGCAGCGCTTCGCCGCATTCTATGGATAAAATAGGCTTTTTAAGGCAGACTTGTGTTCTTAATTCAGAGCAGCCTAGCCTTTATCATAGCAGCATGCGCAAACAGTTTAATAGCGTATCATTCTGCTCGTTTTAGCTTCGCAACTCGCTGATACTGAGAGATATTTCAATGCCAAACATAAAGCACCTTTTAACACTTTTCACTATTACCTCGATCGCTGCTTGCTCAGTACCAGAAAGCTCGGAGGAGTCTTCAGGTTCTGCCGCCGCTTTCAATACCACGCTGACTGTACAAGAAGTCATGGCTTTAGTCTTAGAGCCCGCGTCCGACACACTATGGAGCTCCGGGGGCTGGGTACTTGATGCCTCTGGGTACGAAGAGTTATATCCAACTACCGAGGAGGGGTGGGCTTTTGTTCGCGCCCAAGCTGCCGTCGTTGTAGAAGCAGGCAACATGCTCGCCCTGCCGGGCCGTGCTGAAGATAACGACGCATGGATGATCTATTCAGAAGGTTTGAGTGAAGCAGGCTTAAACGCAATGGCTGCCGCCCAAAGCCAAAACAAAGAAGATTTTTTCCAAGCTGGCGCTAAGCTCTACAGCGTTTGCACAGCTTGTCATCAAGCCTACAATCCAGACATCAATAATCGCTTTGATATTGAAGCGGGTGAAGAAAGCGCGGATGATTAAATGAGCGCCCTCTTCCTCGATTTATCCAAAGTGATAAAAGCAAGCCTAGCCTTCGTTCTCTTAGCGCTCCCATTGATCGCATTTGGCCATACCATCGAAGGCAGTGATGCGAGTTTTGTTGAAGCCATCGATGGCCCAGCAATTTTCCCGTTTATGTACTTGGGCGCTAAGCATATGGTAACCGGCTATGACCATTTGCTATTTTTGGTTGGCGTAATATTTTTCCTTTATCGGCCCAAGCATGTAGTCCAATATGTAACGCTTTTTGCTATAGGCCACAGCATCACATTGCTGCTTGGTGTTCTCGCCGACCTCCAAGTTAACGCTTATATCATTGATGCAATCATTGGCTTATCCATTGCCTATAAAGCGTTTGAAAACATTGACGGATTCAAGCGAGTATTGGG
Organism: Pseudohongiellaceae bacterium; assembly: GCA_047617605.1. Classification (GTDB taxonomy): domain Bacteria; phylum Pseudomonadota; class Gammaproteobacteria; order Pseudomonadales; family Pseudohongiellaceae; genus UBA9145. Next base: position 23,316 of record JBLGBJ010000005.1, read on the forward strand.
GTTTGAGCCGAATACTAAAATTGCAGTGTTCGTGTTTGGTCTTTTCCATGGCCTAGGCTTAGCAACGAAGTTGCAGGAGTTTGACCTCTCTGACAATGGCTTAGTCATTAACATACTCAGTTTTAACATTGGCGTAGAGTTAGGCCAAATATTAGCGCTTTCAGCGGTGTTCATTTTATTGAGCATATGGCGCACATCCATAAGCTACCAGCGCTATGCCTTCGTCACCAACACCGCATTGATGACCGGCGGCTTTCTTTTGGCTGGCTTTCAAATAAGCGCCTATGTATTACAGCCTTTATATTAGCTCTCAATATTAATTCCTAGCATTCAAGGCACTTCACCTGAATTTAGTAACAGAGAAAAATCATGTCAAACAATGAACCAGCCAATGCTCCAAACCCTAGATCTATTCTAAAAGCCTCTGCAATTGCGCTGGTTGTCGCTGTCGTTGTGACAGTGACAGTGATCTTGCCAGCTGAGTTTGGCGCAGATCCCCTAGGCACTGGTTCGGTCCTTGGATTAACAGCTCTTTCGAAAGACGAAAATCCCTTTGAAGAACAGCTAGAAATTCATCGAACTGATTTTGTCGAATTCGAACTAGGCGCTTTTCAGTCGGTAGAATACAAATACCTAATGGATTTAGAAGCCGCCATGATTTTTAGCTGGGTCGCTGACGGAGAACTCTACTACGACATGCATGCAGAACCGGCAGGTTTGGATGAGGAGTATGCAGAGAGTTTTGAACAAGGAAATACCGATCGTCGAATGGGCTCTTTTCATGCGCCGTTCTCAGGTATTCATGGCTGGTTTTGGGAGAACAGGAGCCTGGACACAGTCACGGTGCGGCTTTACACCTCAGGCTTTTATGTAAGCTCGACGGTATTTAGCGACGGAGGAACCTTCGATCGCCAGCTAGACCCAATTACTGAATAAACCCGCAAGGCACCAGCATAGCCTATAGGGTCGCGGTAATGACCTCGACAACTCATATTCCTCACACCTTAGCTAAGGCCATTACTTCTGCAGGCTTTGCCCTAAACTAAAAGATAGAATCCAAAATATAGATCAAAAAAAAGCCCGCTAAAGCGGGCCTTTTTGAAACTTGAGAAAGCTCAAGCTAATTTTCTACTGCTCTCCAGCATCTGATCCATCACGCGGCGCGCCTGTACCAGATGAGCCCATGAACAATTTACGTCCATCAGGGAAAGTAATATCACGCCCGTTAGCACGGCATGTTGGCGCACATAGACGGTCTTTGCTTTGGTAACCGGTAACTACGATATCAGTGCCAAGTACTAACGTGTTGCGATTAATACCGCGACGTAGCAATGTATTCGGAGTACCACCTTCAACCATCCAAGGACCTGGGTCACGAGTCGCTTCAGGGTCGCTATTTTCCAAGTGAATCCACGTGTGTGGGTTAATCCACTCAACGCGAGTGATAGGACCACCCAATCGAACAGGCAGATTCGCATCAAACTCAGCAGAGAATGCATGGTGTGCAATCGTTGGCTGATTGATAGCGACAACCCCAATAGCGGTTACAGCTGCTAGTGCGAGTAATTTGATCTTCATAATGTTCACCCTTGTTTGTTGCAAGTTATTGCAAAATTTAGCAGATCACAGGACTTGCCTGACTTAATCTGTTGTCGATCCAGTTGAGCGGATAGTAAGTCTTCATTTTATACGGTGCTTAGACCTAAAACCAAGCCTAAAACGTTAAACCGAGCGATTTATATTGGCTGACCGCGGCCTACGTTAAACTAAAAGCCTAATTCTGACTCACGCCCCTTACGATACTTGCCATACATCATTTCTTCTACAAACTCTACGCACTTGAACTGAGGCAATTCATAACCTGCTTCCAAGCGTCTATAAATTGGCATTTTAATGGTCCAAGGACGTTCGAAAATGTCTGGATCTTCCATCGTTGCCTCATACTCAATGACATTCTCACTGACCATGGTGTAACGTTCTGTGACCTTTAATAAATAGGTATGGTAGTTACCGGCTCTATCAAACCAAGTTTGATCATTTAAGCCAACAACTTCGACAACCCACGTATCACCGTCCCAGTAGCCGTGCGACTGACCCATCCATGAGTCTAAAGGAGCAGGACCTGGATCTTCTAGAAATACGTTTCTAACAGCGCCAGCAAATGAGTAAGCTATGAAGAAAGCACTTTCACTTTGAAAAATTTGAAACGGATGAGGCATGTAAGTCGCGCGAGGCACACCCGGCATATAGCATTTGATTTCTGGATCGCGATTGATCCAATCCTCTCGATTTTCATCTCTTCGCGCCAAGGCTTCGGGCTTGTATGGAATAGTGCCGCCTTCAACAACACCAAAACTTGCAGGCACAGCACCGATAGCACCCATGGCCACAACTTCAGGGCCAGGCACCGGCACAAAATCGCCAGGAACTAGATGATAAGCAGCTTTAGGCGGAGCAGGCTCAAGATTGTCATTGGCATTCATTAAAACCTGCCAAATGCCATTGAAATCAGGTTTGCCATTAGGCCCGCGAGGGATGTCACTGCCAGCTGATTCTGCCGCCTCTGCCACCTGCATAGGTTGTGATTCAGTCGTAGTTTCGGATGGTGAGCAGCTTAATGTAAATGCTGGGATTGCCAGCAGCAGCCAATGAATCTTCATAGTTCAACCTTTTTGCTTTAATTAGTATGACGTCCCTATAGGAGCATCGATGAAACCATCTAGGTATGGGCGTGTCAAGCCAAACCCGCCTTGTCTGCTAGCCCCTGAGATGAACGGCGGAATCGTCATAGACAATCTAGTGAACAGGGCTTTTAAAAAGTAAGCGGATACCAGTTACGGTCATCAAAATAAGCAGGAGCAATCCTGCCACTCCGAGAATTTTATCCATCCATGAAATACCCGTCCAGCGCAAATAGTGAATGTCATAGACCTGATTTATCCAGTAAGTGTCACGACCACGCTGGCTGAGCAAAAGCCTATTCCAGTCTACGGTTACTTCAGCTCCAGTATCTGTCAAAAACATAAGGTCACTACCGCCGGTTATCTGTCCATAACGGGCGCGATTCGCATCCATAGCATCGTTAACTAACGCCGTCAGTTCAATGCGCCTTGGCACCGCATAATCTTCCGTGGAAACCGGATTCAAGTGACGCCAACCATTACTTGTGCGCACCAACAAGTGTGGCCCAAGTATCGATTTTAGATAGCGATACTCCAGCCAATTATCTGAAATAGGTAATTGGATTATCTGCTCTTGCGGATAAGACCTTATGAGCAATGGCGCATACGCATCTTGATAAGCCGGGCGTACTAGAAAGAAAATACCTGTCAAAGACCAAGCGATAAACGGCAAGACAAGAACCCAGCCTACTAATCTATGGAAGCGCCGGAAACTAAAATTCAATGGATTTCTTTCCTAAATTTGTTAATCCATACCGGTGCACCACTGGAATGAATATCGACAAGCAAATAGCCGATAGAATTGCCGCGCTAAGAAATGAGATGCCAGGGAAATAAAAGGGCGCATCAGGGCCAGTAAAAATAGCAAATAACTGCGTCATAACAAGGGGCCCAATAATGGCAGTAAGGCTATTCAAACTGCTTAGAGCTCCTTGCAGCTCTCCCTGCGCATTGGCAGGTATCTGGCTTGTCATTATCGATTGAAACGCTGGAGTAACAAATCCAGAGATCGCTGCTAAGGCCAACCAAGGATAGAGCTGCCAGCCCTCGGCAGCAAAAGCATAACCAGAAAAGCCGATAACAGTGGCAACCATACCGAGAATGCCTGCTCGATAAGCCCCTAAAACGGGGATAGCCCAGCGTATAAGAAACGCTTGCACCAAAATCATGAAGATACCCGCAAACCCAAGTGAGATCCCAATCTGGCGCTCTGACCAAGCGAATTTTTCGATTGTGTAGTACGTCCATGTGCTGGGCAGAGAAAGATGGCCGATCATGTAGAGGAAGTAGGCGAAAGCCAAGCCGATTACTACCGGGTATTTTCGCAGTTGCATCACCGCACCGACAGGGGTCGCCCGCACAAACTGAAACGGCCGCCGGTTTTCCTTGGCCAAAGATTCTCCAAGCACAAAATATCCGTAACATACATTTAATAGCGCCAACCCTGCCGCGACAAAAAAAGGCACACGCTCACCAAACTCAGCGAGTAATCCGCCGATTACCGGGCCGAATACAAACCCTCCTCCGAATGCCGCACCTACCATCCCGAAGCGCTGAGCTCGCTTTTCCTCAGGAGTAATATCCGTTACATAAGCATAGGCAATGGAAAAAGTAGAACTGGCGACACCAGCAACCATACGAGCCAAAAATAACCAAAGGAGGCTGGAAGAAAAACCCATTAACAGATAATCCAGCCCAAGTGCCGTTAAAGAGAACAGCAGAATTGGCCTGCGACCAAAGCGGTCCCCCAAGTTTCCTAAAATTGGCGCGGCAAAGAACTGCATGACGGCGTAAGTAAACATCAAATAACCGCCAATCCGCGCTGCTTCAAATAAGCCAACGCCTGAAAGGCTCATGATAAGGGATGGCATTACCGGCAGGATAATACCAAAGCTGATGGCATCAATAAGAACAACAACAACGATAAAGCCAAGTGCTTTACTGTGACTTTTCACATCTATCAGCATAGGGGTTTAACTCAACCGGGTTTAACTAAATAGTTGCTTACAAACACTCGCTAAGGCGTTCGCCAACAAACAGCATAATAAAGGAGAAGGGATGTTAACTAAAGTCGAATAAACCCCGCGGAGAAACAAACAAAATAGTTCGATCTGGGTAGTAAAAAATCCTGCGCAGCAAACTTTACATTTACCTGCCCGTCTTTAGCTCAGAACCATTATCCCAAGACCATTATCTCAAAACGATATCTGCACCTGCCTGCATCAAGATCAGAAACTGCTCCCTCAATCAGCCCTTGCAAAGCCGACATCCAGAGCAGCTAGACTGGTCGGCAAATAAAGTGAAGCTGAGTGACAGTTCTTCGCTATTTCAGACTTATTGATGCCCTACCGGTTTCGCGACGGGTTTTAAGATAAGAGTCGTACAAAGAACTGAAGCTATCATTTATTAGGAGTATTATCCGATGAACAGAGTAAAATTTGCAATAACACTAGGCTTAGTGAGCGTTTCCTCAGCATTAGTGGCTCAGGATCATAAAGGCCCTCTTGAGGCACTAGATAACGATGGCAATGGCAGCATCAGCTTCGCTGAATTCCAACAAAATGGCAGCAATATGCTGGCACGCATTGATACAGATGATAACGGTGTACTGACAATCGATGAGTTTCTTAATGCACCCACTGGTCGCGGCCCTGGTCATGGCAATCGTGGCGAAAATTCAGATCAAGCTAACGAAGAGCAAAGAGCAGACAGGCGCGCGAACATGACAGAGCGTGCAGCGGCCGCTTTTCAAGAAATGGATATTGATGGCGATGAGGTGGTATCAGTTGCTGAATTTCAACAAGCGAATTTCCTCAGAATGGATCGGGATGGTAATGGTGTGCTTACAGCTGAAGAGCTTAGACCACCCAGAGGACAACGCGGCAAAGGCCATAGAGGAGATCGAACTCCTCCGGCATAGGCGGGGAATTTAAGCCGAATGACTGATGAAGAGTTGATGCTAGCAATTTGTAAAGGTGATCAATCTGCCTATCAAGCTGTGGTGAAGGAACACCTAAAGCCTATCAGTCATTATGCTTATCGCCTGCTTGGAAATCAGAAAGATACTGAGGATATTACTCAAGAGACTTTTCTAAAGCTTTGGATTAATGCAGCAACATGGAAGCCGGAGAAATCCAAGTTGACGACTTGGATTCATCGCATAACCCACAATCTATGTGTTGATTATCTGCGCAAACATAGCAGAGTACAGACCCAAGATAACTTCGAGGAATATCTCGTAGATAGTTCCGAAGAAACCAATGATGGGAATGCCCGTTTTACACAGCGAGACCTGTGCCGAGATAGTGAGAAAATTCGGATTTTAGATAGCGCCCTAAACCAACTCCCAGAGAGTCAGCGCAGCGCGATCATGCTATGTACAGTTCAAAATTTTTCTAACAAAGAAGCAGCTGTTATCATGGACGTATCAGTTAAAGCGTTGGAATCAATTATTGCTCGGGCCAAGCGCTCCCTAAAAAGCATTATTCGCACAATGGCAGATAACGGCAATACCGGCGAATTACTGAAAAAACAAAAGGTATAGTGATGACACTAGAAGATTTCAAACAAACCATAGAAAGCTTGGGCACTGACCCAGCACATTGGCCTATCGACACTCGTGTACAGTGCGAGATGCTACTGGAATCCAATTCTGAAGCTCGCCTTTTACTTAACGAACAGTCCGAACTGGACCTCCTTTTGCAAAAAATGGAAGCACCGGTTTTTCCAGGACTCGAAACACGAATTCTTAATCAAGATCTGCCTCCGCGACAGCAATCTCTAATTGATAACATAGTCCAGTGGCTTATCCCAAATCAGCTTGGCGCTCAACTTTGGCGCCCTGCTATAGCCGCCTGCCTACCTTTGGTGTTTGGCGTGCTAGTCGGTAATTTTTTCAGCTTTGGCGTTACTGAACAGGAATTAGCGTTAGAATATTGGGACGATGAACTTGCCTTACTTTCATTCAATGATTTTTCAAGCGATCTCGACGAGGCAGAACTTTAGCAATGTCTAAATCCAAAATAATACTTATCGCTTTGCTTGCATCTCTAGCCTTAAACCTATTCTTCGTGGGCGGAATTTTGTATCGGGTAGCTACTTTTCAAGAATTTGGCCCACGGCCTATCCCCCCAAATGTAAGCTGGATCGTAAGAGATTTATCTGAGGAACGACAGATCGAGCTCGCGCCATTGATGGATAAAAACCGCAGTAATGCAAATATCATTCGCAGGCAAATGTTTGAATCACAACGCCGAGTTAATCAGCAAATCGCAAGTCCTGATTACAATACTGCGGCACTGGCACAAGCATTTACTGAACTGCGTTCTATCGGTTTGCAGTATCAGGAGCTTTCCCATCAGCAAATGCTAGCAATACTAAGCGAACTAACCACCGAAGAACGTGCCATAGCCCGAGAGTTCATGCAGCGCCGTGGGCCGCGCAGTGGACGGCAAAGCCGCGAAGGTCGTGAAGGCAGACCCCCTCCTCCCGAGTTTGGAGGTGATCAAAGAAGACCTCCTCCTCAAGATTAGCGCGTTACTTTTAACAAGCTGGAATAGCCATGAACTTGATAGATAAAAACAGTATTCAATTTGGCCGCTATGATCACTTCAAAGGCATGCCATATGAACTGCTAGACGTCGTTTATCATAGCGAAACTCAGGAAGCGTTGGTGCTCTATCGGGCCTTGTACGGAGAAAAACAACTTTGGGTTAGACCCTTTAAAATGTTTTTTGAAACTATAGAAAGGGATGGTAAGTCACAGCCTAGGTTTCGCTATGTCGTTGAATAGTCGGTGACTAATCTGCAATAGCTCATATTCGGCCTGATATGAAAACCAAGTTTTTTAACAGTGATATTAAAAATTTGTCTGCAAATTGCAAATTTTTATAATGCTGAAAAATAGTCTCGGTCTAGACGAGCACTTTTGAATTGGTCTATGCAAAGACTGTATCTAGAACTTCTCGGCCAGCCTTGATTCTTAGAATTTCAATTCCGCTTTAATATAAGCCTGAAGGCGCGGCAATGTATAGGAAGAGTTGGCGCCTATTGCTTATCAATATTCAAAAAAATCCTCTTCAGCTCTCCTGACTTAGGATCTCAGAGCCTCCCTGAAAACAGCACAAGGAATACACATAAAGAACATTTACAGAGAACACTAAAATGTGAACACTACGAGAAAGCCCTGCGCATTATTAATTTGGCTTGCCAAGCCACGACGGCCTGCTCCCACAGCACTGCCCGGCAGTGCGTCTTGTATTTTTATTCTAGGTCGAAACTAAAAACAGCGCTATTGGACTTAACTGGCCTAAGACGAGTATCCTCATGTTTTTTGGTATGACTCTATTCAAAGGATATGCAAACCAATGTCTTTGCCCAAATCACTCCTAGCCCTATCGATAACTTCAATTTTAGTTGGATGCGCAGAGGAACCAAGCACAGCCAATTTACCTGCCGCTGATGAAACCAGCGCAGTTGCTGATAGCCCCGCAGTTGGCTCAACATTGACAGCAACCTCTGAAATCGAAGCCATATTGCATGAACACATAGCAGTGCTGGCATCAGATGAATTCGAAGGCCGAGCTCCCGCCACTCCCGGGGAGGAAAAAACCATCGCCTACCTCGAACAGCAATTCAAAGATCTAGGCATTGGCCCCGGCAACGGCGACTCTTATTTTCAATCGGTTGCGGTAACTGAGATCACTACATCGAGCGACGCCATTTTACAGCTTCAAGGCAGTGACTACGACGCGTCTTTTAACTACGGTGAAGAAATGATGGTTGGCACCCAGCAACAAATTCCGTTTGTCACCGTGCAGGGCAGTGAGGTCGTATTTGTCGGCTATGGCATTGTCGCGCCTGAGCGCAACTGGAATGACTACGCTAACATCGATGTCACCGACAAAACTGTCATTATATTAGTTAACGACCCGGGCTATGCAACGCAAGATCCAGACGTCTTTAATGGCAATTCCATGACGTATTACGGACGCTGGACCTACAAATACGAAGAGGCAGCAAGACAGGGCGCCGCTGCAGCACTCATCGTCCACGAGACAGGAGCAGCAGGCTATGGCTGGGATGTTGTCAGCGGCAGCTGGTCTGGCCCGCAGATTGGACTGGAAGCAGCAAACTTAAACGGCGACCGCACTGAAATCGAAGGTTGGCTAACCCTGCCCTCTGCCGAAGCAGTTTTTGACGGTGCTGGCTTAAGTTACCAAGAACTAAAAACCGCAGCCGCCCAACCTGGATTTGAAGCTGTTCCACTTGCTGATATTAAAGCCAGCGTGAGTATCGAAAATGCGGTGAGAACCTCCGAATCACAAAATGTGATCGCAGCAATTCCTGGATCACTCAGACCTGACGAAACTGTAATTTACACAGCTCACTGGGATCATTTAGGCGTTAACCCAGAAACCGAAGGTGACAATATTTATAACGGCGCTGCTGATAACGCGACTGGAACTGCAGGGCTTCTAGCTTTAGCAAAACTCCACACGCAATCAACTGCGCCCGAGCGCACGGTAGTTTTTCTAGCGGTTACAGCAGAAGAATCTGGACTGTTGGGGTCCAAATGGTATGCCGAGCACCCGATTTACCCGATTCCGACAACTGTCGCCAATATCAACATAGATGTGCTCAACTCCTTTGGCAAAATGAATGATGTCATAGTTGTTGGCGCAGGCAGCAGTGAATTGGAAGACTACTTGGAGGATGCCGCCGCCGCACAGAGCCGTTATACCGAAGCAGAACCCAATCCAGAACGCGGCTATTATTATCGTTCTGATCATTTCAACTTTGCCAAAGTTGGCGTGCCTTCTCTTTATCTCGAAACAGGAGAAGACAGCATAGAATTTGGTCCGGAATGGGGAGCGCAGCAGGCCCAAGACTATACCGACAATCGCTACCACGCACCTAGTGACGAATACGATCCAAGCTGGGATCTCAGCGGTGGAGCCCAAGACCTCCTGTTGTACTTCAATGTTGGCGAAAGGCTCACCAATACATCAAGTTTCCCTAAATGGCGTGAAGGGAATGAGTTTAAAAAGACCAGAGACGAAACGCAGGCGCTCAGAAACTAACGAGTCGTTGTCACTATTGCCCGACAGGAATGTAAAAGATCCACTATAATCAGGTTCCACGGAGGGCATCCAAGTAGACCATGATTAACATTTCAGCCGGCGTAAGTCACAACAGTCTAGACAACAAATTACGGTTACGAATAGCCAACAGCGCTATTCGCTTCTCCTCATTTATCGCACCGATAGCCTCCTTACTCCTACTCATATCCTTCTACGTTAACAATGAATTCAACCTACGAGGATGGCTGATATTCGCTTGCACCCTGCTGTTTCCTATTCTTGTGCTAGTTAAAGATAGATTAAACCTGAAGATCAAAGGATCACTATACCTTGGGTTGATGCTTTTAATAGGCATTATGATGCTTTTCCGAGGCAGCGTCGCAATAGCGCAAGCTTCTTTGCAGCTTTGGATTCTATTATTGGCAGGATTAATATTCGGAGTTAGGGGCGTACTTGTAACGCTCTTCATAAACCTGACCGCCATTGCCGTCGCCGGCTATGCTGTGACTACAGGACTCACGCCTCCAATCTCCGAAGTATTGTGGAATCCAGCGCTGCCCAATGTGTGGATTCGTAGCGGTTTAATCTTGGCGTTGTTTGGCAGCTCTTCTGCCTTGACAGTAGCCGTAATAGTCAATCAGCTCGAAAAAGAAACAAACTTGCTGCGCCAGTCATTGGCGCGCGAGCAAGAGCAGAGACATGCGCTAGAAGTGGCAGAAAAGGACTACTTGCAAGCTCAAAATGATCTCGCTGATGCTCAGCGCATTGAAGCCTTAGGAAAAGTGGCGAGCGGCGTTGCTCACGATTTCAATAACTCCCTAACAATAATCATGGGATCTGCCGAAATAGCCCAACTAGACCCTTCCAATACCGCACAAGTCGACAAATCTTTGAAGTCTATTGTTAGAGCATCCGTCAACGCTGCCGAACTAACCCGAAGGCTGCTCAGTTTCGGACATAAAGACCAAGCCAAAGAAGTGAATATAGAAGTAAAATCTTTCATCGCAGCACTGACAGAGTCATTAAGCAGGTTGCTGCCTGACGATATAGCTCTACGAATTACTGATGCTGAGTCCGCCAATATTCTTGTCGATAAACCAGGGCTGGAACGGGCATTGTTTAATCTGGTCGCAAATTTTAAAGATGCGATTGTGGGAGCTGGCCAGATATTTATAGGCAGTAAGAGCTTAATCTTAACTAGCAATCGCGGCGAGGTGACTGCTGGCGAATATGTCGTGATATCAGTCTCCGATGATGGGGCTGGCATTCAGCAAGATATTAAATCTAGCGACTGTGAATCCTATTTTAATACTAAGAAAATCGGTAACGGCAAGGGCATGGCGTTAGCGTTATTACAAAGCCTGATTCAAGATTCCAGAGGCCATGTTCAATTGGAGTCAGGCTGTGACCAAGGTACAACTGTTTCTCTATTTTTTCCCATTGCCGAACCCAAGGAGAAAGCAGCTGCTACCCCTTCAGTGGATGACCTGATACAAGTGGACACCAAAGAGCTATCGATTCTGCTAGTAGAAGACAATGCTGAAGTTCTAGCAACCACTGCAGACATGCTTTCTCAAACTGGATTTGAAATTTTTCAATGCGCCAGCGGAGACGCAGCGCTGGCTGCTATCGACGATGAAGCAAGAAAATTTGATCTACTGTGTGTAGATGGAGTAATACCTGGCGCCAGCAGCGCAGAGGTGATTAATGCTTTCAAGCATAGGCGCCCGAGCAGCCCAATAGTCGTTTGCTCAGGCTACGTAGAAGAAGAACTCATTGTCAGAGGTATAAAAACCGGTGAGCTTAGCTACGTAAAGAAACCTTATCGCAGCCAAGAATTGATTAGCGCAATCTATAGCGCGCTGAATATCAGTTAAGCTATCTTGCGTTTCAGCCAGCTAATTAAAACCTGATTCACTTCCTCTGGCTTTTCTTGCTGCGTCCAATGGCCGCTATCCATTACAGTATGTTTTTCTAAATCTAGAATAAAGTCCTCCATACCATCAGCAGAGGAAGGCGGTAAAATCACATCATTTTCAGCACCAATATACAGAGAAGGGACTTCGATCGTAGTCGCTGCACCAGCCATTATTGGACCTAGCTTACCAACCGCACGATACCAATTTAAACCGCCCGTAAATCCTGTCGCCTCGTAAGTTTCAGCGAAGTAATTCATCACCTCCTCGGACATAAATGGATCTCCCGGTGGGTCTTCTCGTTGAAGCATCGCCAGTAAATTCATCTGCCTTTCGTCTGAGCTTTCCGGCATCTGCGAAAAACTTGTCTTATTCCAAATGCCTCCTCTGCTCAGAATAAAATCAAATGTTTTACGCACATCAGCTTCTAGTATTTGCTCAGCGACACCAGGTGACTGAAAAGTTCCTACATAGTAGTTAGGTGTCAGAACGATCAAAGAAGGCTGCCGGTTCTCTAACGGCGGCAAGCTTGATGGACGTCCCGCAGCCGTATTCAAACCAGCGATGCCCAAACATCGGTCCGGGTGCAAACGGGCCATCGCCCAAACCACAGCTCCACCCCAGTCGTGACCGACAAAGACTGCTTTATCGATACCCTTAGCATCTAACATTCCAGCCAGGTCATCACAGAAAATTTGCATGTCGTATAAACTCGGATCCGCAGGCCCTCCGGTTAACCCAAAGCCGCGCTGATCTGGAGCTATCGCTCTAAAGCCTGCTACCGCCACCGCATCTATTTGGCTGCGCCAACTAAAGGCGAGCTCCGGCCAGCCATGACAGAAAACAACGGGTACTCCCTCCCCTTTTTCATAAACAGCCATGTCGATGCCATTGGTAGCGACGAAGTGTGGCTCAGGCATCATAGGAGCGGGCTTTACCGCCCGCCTTTGAGCAAACGCAGAATTGAGGTTCAGCCAGCTAGGGACGGCTGCGGCTAAGGATAGCGCCACAGAATTTGTTAAAAGCCGGCGTCTTGAAATGGTCATGGGGGTTTCCTAACAGTAAGTAGTATCAATTCACATTACACATTTAAGGTGTCGGAGTAAAAGATACTTCGCTTTTACTCCGACACCTCTTGCTGGAACCCTTGAGCTAGCACATTCATCTCACTATTTCTGGTTACAATTTTTACTCATAAAAAAAGCGGCTTGTTTGCGCAAGCCGCTTTTTTGTAGATCTCTGGACCCCGATTAAAAAGTACCTCGGTAATCCTAGGTGTCAGTGTAAAAGATACTTCACTTTTACTCTGACACCTAGCGTTCAAGGAATAAGGCGTGGGATAAATTTAGTCATTCCCTGAATCGGCCCTACCTCCCCCGCATAAACAACACCGTTGCGGTCTGATGTAACGCCCTCACCCATTGACCCGACGCCGCCCATTCCTGACGAGCGCTCTGGGGAGACATGCTCAGGAATGAAGTACAAAACCTCGCCCGTTTTAGCGTCTCCTACCCGCAAACCTTTTCTCCAACCACCGGGGTTGTAGTTAGTATCTGACTCTGAATCAATTGCGTAAAGCATGTCGGTAACAGGATCAATATGCAGACCACTAATGCGGCTAAATTGATACCAGGTATCTAGATGCTCGCCATCTTGAGTGAAGATTTGGATCCGGTTGTTACCACGGTCCGCTATAAATAAACGACCCTGTGAATCCATGCCTAGCGAATGTGGAGAGCGGAATTGTCCATCTTCGAAACCCCATTCGCCAACACTTTTAACGAAAGTGCCATCAGCCTCCCAAATAGTTAGTCTGCTTTTAGCATTCGGACCGGGCTCTTCTTGAAATTGAGCGCTGTGAGTTTCTACTACAAATATTCTGCCGCTGGGTGCAACCAAAACATCATTTGGCTCGGTAAAGTGAGTCGGCGGATCCCCCATCTCGCCCGGTGTTCCTAATGTCATCAGCAGTTCGCCGGTGGGGCTAAATTTAAGTACCACGTTGCCTCTATTGGCCGCATCTGGGTTTGCTTCGAGTTCACGAGAGTTGGCAAGACGCGCATCAGCAACCCATACATTGCCATCCGCATCAACATCCATTCCGTGTGGCCAGATAATTTGATTGGCCCCAAATGCCTCGACTACTTGCCCGTTAGGGTCGAGTTTCACAATCGGGTCTACATCTGAAGTTGCGCAAGAATTGCTGCCACAGCGATCACCCGCCCAAACATGTATGCCATCAGGGTCTATATCAATCGCACTAACTGAGCCCCAAGAACGTCCGTCGGGCAGGCTGCCAAAATTGCGCTGCGTCTCATAAGGATTAGGAAGATTATTGATCGGCTCTTGGTCTGCGTGAGCCTCCGGCTGAACCGCTCCTCGCTGAGCCAGCGCTGATGTCGCAAGCGCCGACAACAGTAGTCCAGTCAACCCTGCTTTTAAAACTGCCTGAGCGTTACAGGTAGTAAATTTCTTCATTATTCACCTCTCCACAAACTTCATTTTTAGTGTTATCCATTGCCGCTTGGGCAAATTGACTTGAGAACATGGACTTTACCGGCAGTCTTGTCAAGATGCGGTTGGGTCAAGGGCACTTCAGGTTCGGTAAGCAGAATACAATAATCCAGAAATCTTTTTCGCTAGACTCAAGGACACTCCATGTTTATGCTCTGGCGCCAGTCATAGATTTATTTACAACAATAAAAGCCAAGAATTAATCGAGAGACATGCATGAGCAATAAGTTAATTACCTTCATCTTTATTCTTTGTCTTTTGTTAGGCCTACTGCTGGTCGCGATAGTGCTGACGGACGAAGTCGCTAATGCCGGAGGGATTGCCCACTCTGAAATTGCCGGTATGACAGCCGGAGGTGACGGCGAGTTGAGACTAGAGCATATCGGCACTTACTCCTTCTTATTCCAAAGCTTGCTACTCCTGCTAATCGTGTGTCTGTGTGCGCTAGGCGTTAGCCCAAGGTATCGAAGCACCGCCTTTTACGGGTATATGGCGCTTTGCTATGGCTTGATGCTCTTTATTTGGTGGCAAATGTATTTTGGTCACCAGCGGTTTATGCAAACAGATGAAGTCACTTATTTCATGGGTTTTCCAACACCCACCGCATGGCAAATGTACGGTACTTGGTTAGGCGCAATCCCCCTCATGCTTATTTACACTCTGGGCTTCAGAAAATTCATCTATACCCAGGCAGATGACCAAGCCTTCCAAGCCCTATTAAGCAAACGTAAATCAACGACTCACCGCTAGGACTTTTTTCATGGAAGCTTATAGACAGGAAATTATCCTAGGTGCAGTATTTCTCTACATGGCTTTTTGCATCATCACTGGCATCTGGGCGATGCGTCGGACGAAAAACTCCAGTGACTTCTTCATGGCCGGACGCAGCTTAGGTCCTATTGTTGTCTCGCTAGCACTTTTTTCCAGCACCTTAAGTGGATTCGGTTTTGTCGGTGGCCCTGGTTTGGTCTATTCCATAGGAGTGAGTTCGTTCTGGATGGTGGTGATCTCTTCGTCAGGCTATGCCATCGGTTTTTTCTTAGTCGCAAAACGCATCCGAATGATCGCAGAATTGAGAGACTGCATTTCTCTGCCCGACATAGTAGCGGCAAGATACAACAGTGAAGTAGTGCGCTTCCTAATGGCGGTCACTATAGTGCTAGGGGTTATGGGCTATTTGGCCACCCAGATACTCGCCATGGCCGTGGTCATGCAAGCTATTTTATCAGGGACTGAAATGTTCGCGGAAATAAGCATATTGAGCTGCGTTGTCATTTCATCAGCTGTGCTAATTTTTTACTGCGTAACTGGCGGCATTATCGCATCGGTCTACACAGACGTGGTTCAAGGTACAATCATGGTCGTGGCGGGAGGGCTTATCCTGATTACTGCAACCGCGGTTTTTGACGGTGGGATGCAAGAAGCAACGTCTATAATACTGGCTGACGATTCTGAAGCAATAATGCCATTTGGTGCGGCCGGAATCATGGCATCCTTAGGCTGGTTTTTCGTCTTCGGGCTTGGCCTGGCTGGACAGCCTCATTTAATCACTAAAATGATGATGAATAAGGAAATGGCGGACAATCGAACAATCTTTCCCATGTCTTTATTCGGCTACGTAATGGCTGCTCTACTTTGGATTTCAATTGGTATCATCATGCGAGCAGCCGTCATTGATGGAGTCATTGACCCCCTGCAAGCCCCCGATGATGCTGCCTCGGTTTTCCTTTCGATATTCGCTAATCCGTTACTAGCGGGTGTGGTTTTTGCTGGACTGTTCGCGGCCATCATGTCCACCTCGGACGCCTTTCTTAATATTGGAACAGCGGCAATCATTCATGACATTCCAAAAGCAATCAATGGCAAGAGTATTGATAATGAACTGTTTTGGGCTCGAGTCGTCACAGTTCTGCTCGCCGCTGTAGCCGCCAGCTTTGCACTTTATTCATACTATCTTGATGCCACCTTAGTCGCCTTACTCGGCGCGTTTGGCTGGGCCACTTTTGCCGCCTCCATATTCCCAGTAGTGGCTATAGGACTGAACTGGAAAGGGGCAACCGTGCCAGGCGCGATCTCGGCAATTATCTCTGCTTTAGTAATTAATTTTTCAGTGCAGCTAGCAGGAATCTCATTACCACACGGAATAAGTGGGGGTTTAGTCGCATTTATCACGTCATTGACCTTATTTTTAGGCGTATCCGCAGTGACGAAAAAACCAAGTATTGGAGCCGATATCGAGCAAGCGCTCGATATTTAGCCCTCAAAAATACTGATTCTCTCAGAACGCACCAACAAAGTGCTACTTATAGAAACACTTTTCTCTACCCTTCATTCCATTGTTCTTTTTTTACCAACACCCCCCCTGAAAATACAATGTTTCAGATCTTGTCATAATCGCTTTAACCCTCTATTCTCCGGCGCTAGGTTAAGAAGTCTGCTTAGCGGCAAGTAACCTAAACACTGAAAATTAAGCATATTTTAATAATAGAAAAGCAATATTTGGAGAGAATCTATGCAGTATCGCATTCCATATAGTAGAAGTTTGCTTTGCACGGCGATAACCCTATCGCTTCTACCCTTGTCCAGTTTGTCACTGGCTCAAGATCAAATCGAAGAAGTAGTGGTCACGGGCTCATTCATCACCCGCGACACATTCAACACAACCACACCAGTTCAAGTTATGACAGAACAGTCATTACTAGAGCAAGGCACACCAAACCTTGGCGAAGTCTTACGTAACTCAACGTTCAACTATGGTGTTGAATCGGTAAGTAACGTCTTGGCGACGAACGGACAGTCAGCCGGCCTTCAAGGCGCTAACTTTCGTGGCTTAGGAGAGGGAGCGACACTTACCCTGCTTAACGGTCGCAGAACCCTGAACACAAACCTAGCCAATCTTTACCCACAAATTATGATTCAGCGCACCGACAGCTTAACCGCTGGTGGCGCGACTATATATGGAACCGATGCAGTGGGCGGCGTGTTTAACGTTGTCCCTAAATCGAAATACGAAGGCTTTGCTTTTCAAGTTGGCGGCAACGAAGCTGATGACTGGTATGAGAATTCCTTCAACTTCATGGCTGGCCTGCAGGGCGATCGTGGCGGCGTTGTATTCGGCGCCGAAGTCCGCCGCAAAAGCGCACTTAACTTTGCTGAGCGACCTCAGTTCACCAATGGCGCAGCATCGTACTCAAGTACAAGCTGGCCGGGTGACTTCCGAGTTGCCAATAGAGACATTGCCGGTGCAATCACTGGCGTCTCAGGGCGCCCCGATCCAGGCTGTGGACTTAACAATGATTTCTCTGGCGGTACACCCGCAGAGCGCAAAGCTGCTGGCGTATTACAATCCCGTCAAGGACAGTTAGTGGGCAGCTGTCGTTGGGAATTTGGCGAAAACTTCGACTTGATGGACGCGCAGGACACCTTCACCAGTGCAGCACTTTTCGATTTCGAAATTTCTGACCGCCTAAGCTATGAAGGCGAGGTTATGTTCTCGACCAATACTGTGACTTCTCGTGGCTCTCCATCTAATCCAGGTGGGCGCATTCCTGAACTTACGGCAGTTCCTGGCATTAACCCCGGCAACCCGTTCCGAGCATTTTATGATGCAGACGTTGACGGCAGATTTGAAGCCGACGGTGGTGACCAGCTTCTCTTCGCACAAGACCTAAATGGTGACGGCATCCCAGATCGCAACATGGGTGTAGATTTGGATAACAACGGTTTCGATGACGTTCTTGTCTCTGGCACCAACCCAGCAAACGGCATTCCGTTTAACGAAGATGTTCAAATCTCCGATTGGCGTCCATTGGGCTATCCGTTTGCGGGCGCATCACGTCAAAACTCTGATCGCACTAGTAACGGTGCCGCTGAAGCTGACTTCAATACGTTCAGAATTGTTCAGCAGCTAAATTTTGATATCAACGACAACTGGTCCGGTATGGCCAGCTATCTCTTCAATCGCCGTGAATTCGAAGGCGGTGGTGTAGGGGAGTCTTTGTCTGCAATAAACCAGGGTTTCAATGGCAATCTTTTGGTCCGGGACGTAGCGACTGCTGGCTCTCGTAATGCCTTCTTCAATCCTTTTGCAACTCAGAATTTTGCCTGTGTAAACAGAGACTGTAGCGGCGGCAATCGTCAAACTGATCCAAATCAAATCAACGACATTTCGGTCTATGACCAAGTTGCTTTTGAAGCAGACAACCGTATCGTTGAGACCTTGCAGGTTTTCGAATCTGTAATAACTGGCGATCTTTTTGAGATGCCGGCCGGCATGGTCAAGTCAGCATTCGGTCTTCAAATTCGAGATGAAACCTATGATCTGGATGCCAACTCTGTCTCAAATGCGCTTGATCTCTGGATTGGTGTAGGTACGCCTGATTACACTCAAGATCGCCAGACCACAGCGATTTTTGCTGAACTTTCGATTCCTTTGATGAACAACTTATTAATGGATGTGTCGGTTCGTGATGAGTCGGTTGACGACGACTCAGTCAATGATCTTGATCAAACCACCTACAGTGTCGGCTTTAACTACACACCGACTGACTATGCGACACTACGAGCCTCTTTTAACAGCTCGTTTATCGCCCCTAGCCTGACTCAGCTGTATAACGCGCCTACTTTGCAAGGGTTGTCTCAAACGACAGATCCTTTCACTGGTAGTTCTGAATTTACTTCCAGAACTACAGGTGGCACACCTACCTTGCAGCCTGAACAAGCTGATATCTGGAATATTGGTGCGACACTATCCTTCTTGGACAATGATCTGACTTTTACAATCGATTATAAACTTTTCGAATTCTCAGACAGAATCATTCGTCCAGCTTCTCAAGAAGTGCTCGATGCAGAAGCAGCAACAGCTACTGCCAACGGATTTCCTCTTACGCAAGCCGGCTTATTGGCGTTTGAAGCAGCAGGACTTAACAATCCTGGCATTCTTCGTAGCCCGAACCCCGGACGCCTTTTGGAACTTGTCACTACCGACCAGCTAAATGCGCAAAGCATGGAATGGGAAGGTTTTGATACGTCAATCAACTACGGCTTTGACGGTACTCAGATCCCATTTATCGGCGGTGACTACGGCCGGTTCAACGTTGGTGTTGATGCAACCTATATCCATGCCTACGATTACACCAGCTTCACCGGTGAAGTAATCAACGGGGCCGGAAACCGTAACAACCGAGTGGCAGCCGTGCCTCCAGCGCCGCGTATTAAAGCTAATGCGCGCCTTGCTTGGAACATGAACAACCACCAAGTGACGCTTTTCGGCCGCTACCTTCATGGCGTAAATAACGTCAGAGATGGCGACCCGTTCTCATCTCCAGCGCCAGCAACTCGTGGTTTCTTCGCACTACTGGGTGTCACGAACCCAACTCCTGATGAGTTGGCTAGCTTCACAACATGGGATCTTCAGTACAGCGTGTCTTTCGAGTCATTTTTTGAAGGCGAAACAAGTCTCCAGCTAGGAGCTCTTAACCTTTTTGATCGCGAGCCACAGCCTCTAGTAAGTTTAGGTGGCCTGGAAACTAGCTTGTATGATCCACGTCTGCGAACTTTCTACGCAAGACTAAGACATGAATTCTAAACATTAGAACAAAAGTCTGACACAGAAAACCCCGGCCTTGGCTGGGGTTTTTTTTGATTTTAATTTAGGCTTTTCAACCGGAGGAATAACTGGACAATAGGTTTAGAGAACAAGTTTACGCAATTCGGTATATCAGCAATTTTTGTCTTTGCTGACACAACCACACGTAATACCCCTAACAATACTTGCACCTGATAAAGTCAGCCAGCATTGGATAGATTTAACAACAAAATTAAATCTATTAAAGTCTCAGAAGCCGTAGCCAATTGATTGTGCAAAAATTCATCATCGATTACCGCTAAGGAATCAGGCTGGAAGAATAAATGCCGCTGAGCTCATCCCACGGCCCACTGTAGACTAGACCTTCGCTTCAAATAATCCAAAACGAAGAATCTAAACCCAAGCTATGCCTTTGTCGTAAGTACGCTATCGGCGAATTCAAATTATTCATAGAGTGATTCGAACGCTGTCACCTTTAGGAGATCTGTTTTTGCCAGCCTATCTTTTGCTTTAAAGCTGACACGCAATAGTATCCGTAGATATCCCACGAAAAATTGCATGGGTCTTTTTTAACCTTCCCTTGTCTTTTCTCTACCCTGCGTTTGACCTTCATATTTTGCTTAGCTACGACGTCTTCATTTGAAGCAATCAATAAAAAAAGGCTCAGACTCCGAAAGTAAAGCCCTTCAATCCAGCGTTGGCTAGGCAGAAGAAGTCCAGGCTGCACAAAGCGAGGTCAAGAAGCTTTATCCTTCAAGTTTTTACGAATTACGCTAGCACACTAGAAGATAGAGCGCTCAGTCTCTACAGCTTACATTTTTTGACTTTTTTATTTAACCAGGAAACTTATCGAGCGTTTGCTCTAAACGCATCAAAATAACGCAGTTATTTGACAACGCACCAAAAAGCGATACCAATAGAAACACTCTCGGCGCACATTCCATTGTTTTAAGATATCTGCATTAAACAGATTGACTGCAATAAAATTAAGGACGCCTAAAGCCTTGTCAGCCAGCCTTGAACCATTTATTCTCCTTGCTGGCTCTGATGTCTGCATAGCTGCAAGAGCGCCAATAATTAAAATAAAGCTTAATTTTAATAATAATTTAAAAAGCAATAATTTGGAGAGTACCTATGCAGTTTAGAATTCCACATAAGAAGCACTTGCTCTGCACAGCAGTTGCCATGTCGCTTCTGCCCCTTTCTGGGGCATCCCTTGCGCAAGATGAAGGGATTGAAGAAGTAGTTGTTACCGGATCGTTTATTCGTCGCAGCGAGGGCTTTGCCCAAGCTTCGAATGTTACTCAACTAACAGCTGCCGATCTCGAAGCGCAAGGCACAATCAACATGGGTGAGGTGATCCAAAACCTTTCATTTGTTAACGGTTCCGCTTCAGCAAGTACCGACACCATTCAAGGAACAAGCGGTAACTCATCTTCTGTAGATTTACGCGGCCTAGGCGCGTCAGCCACACTGACGTTAATGGACGGCAAACGAGTTCCCACTAATAACGTTATTCGCTTAATGCCGAGCATCGCTATCGAAAGATTAGACATCGTTGTAGACGGCGCGTCCGCTCTTTACGGTTCTGAAGCGGTTGCCGGGGTTGTTAACTTCATCCCTATCAAACAGTACGACGGCTTTAAAGTAGAGCTATTTAATGAACAAGACCAAGACAGCGATTTTGATGACTCATCAATCTCTTTGTTGTTTGGTAAAGAATTAGCGCCAGGTTTGGATTTCGTCGTCGCCGGTTCATTCCGCGATGTAGGTCGTTTGCGTTGGGATGATCGTCCAGATCTCGCAAATGCTGGTCTAACGGTATCAGGTACAGCAAACCCAGGTAACTGGAACGTGCCAATGCGTGACGAAAATGGCGCGCTAACCGGTGCTGTTGCCCGTCAAGGCGATCCGGGCTGCGGCACTACTCGCGACCCACTCGGCGAGACAGAACTATCTACACCTAACGGCTTTCAGCTATTCGGTCGCTGCTGGTATGAATTTGGTGATACTCGTGATTACCGTGAGCCGAATAAAAACACCAACGTTTATTCAAACCTGACTTATGAAGTGAATGACGACTTGACTCTATCTACCCAAGTTAACTACTCACGTCAGCTAGAAAATGGCCGCTCTTCAACTTCTAACCCTGGCGGACGTGACACTGATTTGCCAACGGTTCGTGGTGAGCTTCCAGGCAACCCGTTCCGTGCGGTTAACTCCCTAGGTGCTGAGCTTTTTGCAATGGATGCAAACGGTGACGGCATTCCAGATCGCGATGCCAACAATGTTGTGCTTCTTAATCCAGGTGGTATCCCTTTCTATGAAGACGTAAACCCTAACGGCTGGCGTCCAATTGGTAAGGCACACTCTTTGTCTGCCAACCACAATACAGACGGCTCAAGACAAGACGAAGGCGATGACCGTGATTTCCGATTCACTTTTACTGCTGACTTCACAGTCCCTTTCCTTGATGGCTGGGAAGGTTCATCCTATTACACTTGGATGGAATCTGAAGATCAAAGCATCTCCTCACAGACTTTAAGCTTCGGCGCGATAGCCCAAGGCCTAAACTGCGACATCCTAGGTGATGCCGATGCCTGCTTCAATCCATTTGCACCAAGTGCTTCCGCAAACGGCGGCAGCATTGTAAATGGTTCAGCAATTATCGATCAGATTGCTACTTCTTTCCGTCAAGAAATCCGCACCGAGCTGCAGACTTTCGATGTTATTCTCAACGGTGAAGTGCCGTTAGGTGGTTTCGAATTACCGGGTGGCCGAATAAGCGCAGCTGTAGGTTATCAGCGACGTGAAGATAGCTATGAGGAAACTCCTCCTGCTAACATTATTGCCGGCGACCAGTTCATTGGTACGCAGGTAAATCCTTTCTCCAACAGCCGTGAAGTGAATGCGTGGTTCATGGAATTAGCTGTGCCAATTCTTGATAACCTAGAGCTTTCAGCGGCGATTAGAAATGAATCTTTCTCAAGCGGCCAGTCATCTACTGATCCGAAGCTAGGATTACATTATACGCCAACTGATTGGTTAAGCCTTCGCGGAACGTGGGGCGAGTCTTTCATCGCACCAACGTTAATCCAACTTGGTCAACCACAGAACTGCGGACTGACTGCGGTGGACGATCCTTTCAGTACTTTTAACGCTTTCGTAGCAACCTGTATTGAAGGCAATCCAGCTTTAGTACCTGAAAGTGCTGAGACTACTTCATTCGGCTTCGATTTGACGCCAATTGACGGCTTGAGCATCAATTACACTTGGAACGAAACAGACTTCCAAGACCGTATCGTTCAACAGTCTACAGAAGATGTACTGCGTAAAGATTTCGCGGCGTTCCAAGCTAGCACTGGCTTTGCCGGCCCTGGCGACCCAAGCATTAATCAGCTAACAGCATGGGTTAACGGCGGTATGGCTGACCCACGTATCATTCGTAGTGCTGGCGATCTGACTAAGATCAACACCATTATTCGAAGCGACTCAAATGCATCCAGCATTAAAGTTTCGGCGTCTGATCTGAGGATTGCTTACACAACTGATATTAACGACTGGGGTACTTTCAGAGTTGCACTAGACGCGTCTTACTACCACTCTTATGAGTATCAGTTAGACAGCGAGGCACCAAAATCAGAAGCTGTTGGCCGTCAAAACGGAACTGTTGGTGACATTCCTGCGTTGCCAGAGTACAAGGCTAACCTGACCTTAGGTTGGAACAAAGGCCAGCATGCGGCAAGTATCATTACTCGTCACGTCGACGAAGTAGTCTTCGATGCTAACCCATTCAGCTTTCTGCAGTTTGTGCCAGGCAACAACTGGCGTGATGTTGACACAATTCGAGCTTGGACTGATGTAGATGCATTCTACACATACAGAGACATCGATTTGCTAGGCGGAACTGGCGCGCTTACAGTAGGTGCTCGCAACCTATTTGACCGTCAAGCTCAGAAGACTGGCATGTTCGCCGGTGTTGTTGGCGAGTTGCAAGACCCGCTGGGTCGAATGGTTTATGCTCGAGTTAGCTTTGAGCTGTAAACTTTGTTCATGATTTAGGACGCAGGAGTTTTACTCCTACATCTTGATGAAGTAAAAGAATAAGGGTTCCTTCGGGGGCCCTTTTTTTTGTCACTTTAGACGTCAGAACTTTTAATTCTTATTCTGGCTCTGATCACATTGATGCCGCTGGCTGATCGTCTTTTATCTTTACTATAAATTTACTCGATGTGCTTTTCCAAGTTGCACAGATTGTACCTTTAACAGAACCTTGTTAGTTTGTATTTGACCGGTTAAAAGTGCCGAAGTTAGTACCGCAACATCCATTTTTACGACATTGATTTCCACGACATAGAGTTCCACATAGCAACTTTTTTGCTCAATGATCAAATAGTTAAAAGACTAAAAGCAACCCGACAGTCTCTGAGTAAACACCCCAACAAAAACTCCTGATGATGATAGAAATAAAGGTTAAAGAATTGATAACAGCATTTGCACTAAGAGACAAAACCCAAAAGAAAATAGGCATGATATTTCTAGTTGTTTTAATACTGTGTTTGAGCGTTAATTTAAACGCTCAAACAAGCGATGACTGGACTAATTTGCGTCGCAGCACCTGGGACACCGACGATGCCACCTTGCGCATCCCTTGTTTGCGATTAGTAAATGCATCTGGCGCGCAGGTCCCCGGACTCGCGCCTGCCTTTTCCATTAATTTAGTAGCGACGGCAGACACGCTTACACTCGGCAGTAATCTGCTAGCTCTAAGCGACGTACCTGCCAGCTGCCTTGACCTTCTCACTCTTTCAAGCGATGGCCGCAGCGCTGTTTACAAGTCATCATCCGTACAGTTCGATTCTGATGCTGCGCTATTTCGAGACACCTATTTTACACTTGTGCTGCAAGCTAATTTGGCAGTAAACCCGATAAGTTTCAGTGTCAATAGTGCTAGCTCTCGGAACTATGTCCGCGCAGGCTACCAATCCGACGCTGTATTAAATTTAATCACCGACAAACAGCGAATCTTCGACGATGCTGATCTGGAAATTTTAGGCCAAGAGATTGTGAGGAGACTGGTTGTCTCTGAAGCTGGGGTATATAACGCAGTCTGTCGTTATAAAGACACGCTGGGTGGGGTGATAGAGCTCATAGAAACTGTGGCTGGCAATGCACGCTATCGACTCAACCAGAGCTTTACTAACGCTAACAACGGCGCCATTTTTTTTAACGGCGAATGCGATGTCTACAACCGCGATCTAAACCTTTTTGAAACACGCCTAGAGCGGATCGGAACTTTCGTTCTTTCACTACCGTGACTAAAAGCAGGAAGAAGTATAGGCTCCAGCTAAAAGCTGTCGAAATAAAGTCTTTTTTTAAACCGACACGTTCATTTCGTCACGATGACCTAGATCTAATGAGAGTGTCTACGCAGATGCTGCGCAAGTAAATCTTTTCCATAGTCATTACCGTTTGGGGTTCGCACAATGGCATGGATGTGATCGCGGCTCGGCCTGCCGGCTTGATTTTTCACTGTAGTGCCCACTGGGTTTTGATGATCAAACTCAATCAAAATTACAGGACTATGAATACGATAATAAAACACTGAGCCGGCTGCGGTATCGCCTATCCATGAAAAATAGGTGTCATCCAAATGACTAGCAATCTGCTCAAGGGTCACTTCAGCATGACCACTTTTCATATTACCAATATAGACCTCTATCAGCGTCAGCAACTCTAAGCGCTGCATACTAGTCAAATCGCCTGCCTTAATCCCAGCATAATCGAGCACTAGATTATCTTGATTCGCTGCCGCCAACTGATTGTTGCCACGCTTTTCAGAATCGAGCGTTGCTTGTTGCCTCTGCTGGCCACTTAAGCTTTGCATAAAAGCTAAACCAAGAGACTGCTCTTGTTGCATTATGGTGCTTCCAGCGTAGCGCCCAGCTTCGATTGATACTGGCTCACCGCCCCAAAACACTGGAGTCATAACAACTTGGTCCCCAAGCACAAAAAAATTGATAACCAAATGATGCCCATCGAGTTGCCAACCCCAAGGTTCTTCAGCGCCTGGAATACCCATAATGGTAATGTAGTATTTTTCTTCGCCATAGCGAATAGGCTCATTATTCATCTCCAGCAGCCGCTGCTCAGTCTTCATAATATTACGAACATTCTCAACGCCTTTAACACTAAGTGAGCTAGTAATTAACTTCCAAGCCGCCGCTTTCTGTGGCTCACTCATTTCTTCTAAACTAAGGCCATAACGAGGGAATATACCAACATCCACATTGGACCAATTCCGCCATTCCGGATCGTCGATTGCAAATTGCACCTTAGCGAGATGAATACTAGAAAGGCCTTTCAAAAAAGCACTAGCTGCGTTAACAAGCGGTTCAGTGGTGACACCAGTAGAAATAACAGGGAAAAGCCCTGCTTGCTTTCCTTGGCTTGTAACAACCCCGTTAAAAGGCTGTGCAAGCGCCTCAGCCAAACCTTGGGAGAAAATTCTTTTCGTGTTCAGCAGCCTGCTAGAATATTCTGTTTGAGCAGATACCTGAATGCACACCGAGCTCAGCAGCAATAAAACGATGGAATAAAAACGTATCTGAAAGAGGTTTTTCGACATAGTTAATTCATCCAAGAGCTTTGTATAGAGGGTATCAGGCTACCTTCATACAATCTTTGCTGCAAGCGAGCGACGTGCTTAGCATGATGAAAATTACTGATTAAGGATGCCTACCAAGAGTTCCAGCTAACTGTAAGACCGACCACAATAAAGGTGGAATAGAATTGCGCTTGCTCAAGATTCACCGAAGCAAACTATTTATAAGAAGCTTATTCAGCCATGGCTCTACTAAGCGCTTCAGGTTCGCGCCAGCGCCCGCCCCAAAGCCTCAAGCCGTAGACAAGAGCAATCAGTAGAAGCATGACAACAAAAGCCATCCAAGACGCCCTAGGCCCATATTCGAAGACGTTAATAATGAAGTACTGCGCCACTAGCATGGCCCAATGCAATGACACTGACGCGGTCATAAGCCAGCGAGTGTCCCCGGCGCCCCTGAGCACTCCACCCGAAACAAGGATTATGGCATCGGCCATCGCATAAGTAGACAGGCCTATCATCATGAATGCAGACAGCTCTCGAATCTCGGAAAAATCGCCTACTGGTGGCTCAAATACATCCACCAGGGCATAGCGAAATGTCACGTACAAAAAAGCGAGCACCGCGCTATAGGACAGGCCAAGTATAAAGCCAGCTGAAATCACCTCGTTGGTTCTCTCCATGTCGCGAGCGCCGACAAACCTGCCGATTAAACTGATGACACCGATATTGAGCCCCATCATGGGTATAAAAGACAGCACGTCCCAGTTAAATACGATTGCTGCAGAGGCTCCTTGCACGATGCCATAAGATTGGAACATAAGCAGAAACAAGTTGAATGCCGCGACATTTAAAAATAATTCCAACCCGGAAGGAAAACCTAAACGGGTGAAACGCCGCAGAATGCCCCAGTCCATAGTAAACGAATCAAGCACGTGGAAGGCTACTCGATGCTCTTTCTTAAAGTAAAAAACCACGAATAAAACAAAAGCGAACAGAGTAGCGATAATTGTCGACACTGCCGCGCCAGCAATACCCATTTCTGGAAACCCATATTTTCCAAACACCATGGCATAGCAAAGAGGCACGTTCACAATCAAGCCACAGACATCGCAGATCATGACAATCTTCGACCGTCCAATTCCTGCAAAGTAAGAAGAAACACAAATTTTGGCTAAAGTTACAACCGCACCCACCATTAATAAAATGTAGTAAGTGCGCTCCAATTCAACTTGCTCAGGCTGGTGCCCCATGGCTGAGAAAATTCCACCGACAAGATACGTCACCAGCGCAAGTATAGGTATGCTGAAGGCAATCATGACCATGCCCTGAGTCACCACCTTAGGGCACTTGGCTTTTTCACCGGCCCCTAAATACTGAGCGGCCATGGCGTTAGAGTACGATAGAACCCCTGAGAAAAAGCAGAACGAGAAAAAAGCCGCCACCCCCCCGCCAAGCGCTGCGGCCATATGTATAGGGTCAATCTGCGACATAAAATAGCGGTCAGTAAAAATCATCACCGCGAAGGTCCCTTGAGATACAACCATGGGCAGCGCGATTTTCATGAGCTCAATCAGAGTGCCTTTATTGTAATGTAGTCGAGCTTGTAACAAAGCGATTATCCAACCTTGGGGCAAACCAAATGGCCCAAGGATAAGTGAGGAATAGATTGAGGACTTCCAAAGACTTTCGATCTCTACGGATAGATCCCGCAAGAGTGAATTAAGAGGTAACTGAACTGGTTTAGCCAGGCCACGAAGCCGTCGAGATGATAGGTGATTGGCCGATTTAACTCAAATAAATTAAAGCTAGCGCTTGCTGCAGTTCAGATTCTTATCCGCGTTATCTCAATTTTTCAGCGGCTGTCTCTCTCCATAGGTAAGAGTACGCCAAAGCCATTCCGCTGGACCAAACTTGAATTTCTGAAGCCACCACGAGCTAAACACTAGCTGAAAGATCCAAATACCAACGACAATAGGGTAAACCTCATACCGTTCAAGCTCACCTGCCAGACCAAGCCCGAAACCCATGAAAATACTATTGCAAATAATCGAGTGGGATAAATAATTGGTAAGAGCCATTTTACCGACCGAAGCCAGCGCCCTCTGCCCAAAGCACAGCACTTGATGTTTACAACTCAGCATAATGGCCCCGATGTAACCCAATGCCATAAATAGTCGTCCGATTTCATAGGTAGGGCGAAAGGACCCTGACCAATACATTTCGAAACCACTGGCCTTTAATTGAAAAACTTCATAGGCATTTACTCCAAGCCCAACGGTAAATCCGCCAGCACAAAGCACACAGTAAAATTGAGTCGAGCGCTGCGCATTGAAAATTCGCC
The DNA here is from genome assembly GCA_047617605.1 of Pseudohongiellaceae bacterium. Classification (GTDB taxonomy): domain Bacteria; phylum Pseudomonadota; class Gammaproteobacteria; order Pseudomonadales; family Pseudohongiellaceae; genus UBA9145. Next base: position 52,044 of record JBLGBJ010000005.1, read on the forward strand.
ACTTCATCATCGCCATGCCCAAGAGCATCATGGCAAGTGCGTCCCAGAGACTGCCAAAAACCAGCCCCCAAGTTTGCAGTAAAATCGCAATCGGCGCCTGACTTACTACGCTCGCCCAGTACCCCAATTTGCGCTGGACAAGCTCACCTGCAATTTGCTTCGGAGAGAGAAACTGATCGCTAAGAAAGGTTTCCCACTGAGCCAATACTCCAAGCTGCGCTTCAGTCTTTGCCTCCTTCCCTGAAAGAGCTTCAATAGCACTGACATTTTGACGTAATTCTTTTGCTTCAATGTGATTAACGCTATGAAGCAAAGTAAGACAGGCCAGCAAAAAGAGCCCTGACGCTGCCAATTTGACTGGAGATAAGTTGCGGAAGAAATAAAGCAGCAATCCAGCTGCTCCGTACACAAATAGGATGTCACCCAGCCATAGAAAAAAGTAGGCATCAATGACTCCAAACCCTATTAAAAGCAGAGTTCGGCGGTAAAAAAACTGTTCAACTTTAGACTCAGGAACATCCGGCTTAGCAACAAAAAGCAATAATCCGGCACCGAACAGCATAGAAAATAAAGTGCGCATCGCCCCTTCGGCGAATAGCTCCATGAAGCCATAAACAAGAAAATTTATGCCATGAGTTGCGTCGTCAAACACTGGATTAAAGTACGCAGCAAAGGGAAAGGCAAACCCGACAATATTCATCAGCAAAACGCCAAGCAATGCAAAACCGCGCAGCGTATCAATGGAACTGATACGAGTATTAGCATCACGGGGCTGAATTAGTGAATTTGCAATCATAGGATCAGAATAGTAGCTCATTTAAGTGACAGCAACCTATGCAAAGTCGCGAAAAACCGAGCACTGTCAAAGTCTGCGCTGCTAAACCTGTTGAGCTTAAACCTCGACTTAAGGCCTACAGATATTTAAGCTGACGTTACTAAAATCAACCAAGGCCTAAATTTGTGAGAGCTAACCATGAATAAGCTGTTTCATACTTTACTGGCGGTACTGGCATTTGGTCACGCCGCGTGTGCTGCGCAGCCCAATCGGCCACAGGCTGAACACCATTTAAAGCTAAGATCCGTAGCTGCCGCCGACTTGCTTTTTCAAATTCGCAAAAAAGACTCCACCTTCAGCCATTCTGCTTTGCTTCCTGTTACAGCCGAGGATGTTTTAGCCGCGCTAGATGCAGCAGGAGTCGAAGAGGCTATCGTCATCTCTAGCGCTCATCTATTTAGCATGCCAGACTTAAATCCAAGCGCTGAATACAACTTGGTGATCCGCGAAAACGACTATGTCGCCGCACAAGTAGCAGTTGCTCCTGAGCGGCTGGCTGGAATTTGCTCAGTTAACCCACTCGCAAATTTCGCGCTTGACGAAATTCAACGCTGCGCCCAGCGATTGGGTCTTAATGGGCTGTATTTAGATTTTGAAAATTCCGATATTGATCTACGCAGCAGTTCTCAGATCAGTACACTAGCTATCATCTTTGAATTTCTTGAAGCTCTTCAGTTTCCAGTAATACTGCATACTCGTACCAGAAACTCTAACTATGGCTCTATTGATATAAAGCTATTCATCGACAATGTTTTGTCTGAGGCCCCTACGCTAGATATTCAAATTGCTCACTTTGCTGGATCCGGCAGCTATGACGACGCGACTGACAGAGCCATGGCTGAGTTCATCGAAGCATTTGCAGACGGGCGCCTAGAGCCTAGTAATTTGCAATTCGACTTGGCTGGCGTTGTGGTTATGCCTAGTGCAGATCAAACTAAGCAAGAGCAAACCCGCCACTTAAATCAGATTGAGCAGTTAGCCTTGAGATTAAAGCAGCTAGACCCACAGCAAGTGCTTTTTGCAACGGGCTGGAAGCACAACGAACTCGGATCAGTTGATACTGAATCCATTAATATCAACACTCAAAACATTAGCCGCTTGCTACCTCTTAACGAGGAGGAATTAACAATCCTGTTTCAAGCCCGCAGCAGATTGTTAGACTAAGGCGCGGCATGACGGGCTCATTTTGAAACCCCAGATAAACCAGATAGAAGAGACGGTCACATTTTGGTATCCGCCCGATCGCAGCCGCAGCCAATGGACAATAGAGTCTAAAGCTCAGATAATCATTAGACGTAGAAGCTGGGACGATTATACTATTTTCTATTAGCGACTTACTTTATAGCAGCTTCTTACTTTCTTTCAATTTCCTGAGGTGAATTATGAATTTTGACTTCATTAAAATACACAATGTGCTGAGGCAGCTTTTCTTCGCCGCTCTACTTGGCTTTATATCCGTGTTAGTGGCACCGATGCTTAGCGCACAATCTATCGACGATGTCGTGCTTAACGTTTATAAAAGCGAGACCTGTGGCTGCTGTGTAGGCTGGGTTAATCACATGAATGAACACAACTACCATTCAACTATTTTTCACCCCGCTGATTTGGAAGGGGTTAAAGAGAAACTTGGTATTAAACCTGAATGGGCTTCATGCCACACTGCTGTTACCGCAGAAGGCTTTTTGTTCGAGGGTCACATACCGGCAAAGTTCATCGACCAATTTCTAGCAAACCCGCCAGAAAACGCGCTGGGATTAACGGTGCCAGGCATGCCTATAGGCGGCCCAGGCATGGAAATGGGAAATCGATTCACGCCCTATGACGTATTGTTAATGAACAAAGACGGATCTTCATCCATCTTTGCAAGCGTCAGCAGCGCCGCCGATCAATAGCGGCGGAGTGTTGGTGAGGTTATAGGTTTTTCGCGAGGTTACAGTTCGCCGCGGTTTGCCGCCTGAATTATGTTATCAGCTGCACGAAATGCCAACGCCATGATAGTCATGGTAGGCTGACCTCGCCCAGAGGTGACCATACTACTTCCGTCAACCATGAATAAATTCGGGACATCATGAGCTCGATTGAATTTATTCACTACCGAGCTAGCCGGATCGTTTCCCATACGGCAAGTTCCCAGTAAGTGCACATTGCCGTCCTGACCGTTTTGCGGATAGAAACCTGTAGTGCTTGTTGCGCCAGCGGCTTCCATCAACTCAAGCGATTTATCATAAAAAAACTTCATAGTTGCTATGTCATCAGGATGGTCCATGTAGGTACAGCGCAGCGCAGGCCGACCCCACTTGTCTGCAACATCAGGGTCCAGGCTCACGTTATTACGCGCTAGCGGCAGAGAAGTTGTGTGCCCATCAAACGCAGCTGAATGAGTAAATTCTCGTTTCAAATTGCGTTTATATTCACTACCCCACTTAGGACCACCGAAATGACTGCCGCCAAGGGCGAATCCCATAGGGGTTCCTCTCGAAAGATGACGTGAGTCTATTCCACCACCTCCATAAAACCCAAGCTCACCGCTTAACTCATAAAAATCGTGTATTACTCTAGTGGCAGGAATACTCTTATGGCCATTTACCTCTTCATCAAAAAGCCCCGCCACACTTGAGTAGCCATTGAACATAAGGTTTTTACCAACGTATCCACTAGAGTTGGCCAATCCATCAGGGTGCTGGGCAGACTCAGACAAAAGTAATAACCTTGGAGTTTCGGCGCCATTTGCACTTAATACCACTGCACGAGTCATTTGTGCATGTTCTACGCCGTCCTCATCCCAGTAAATTACTTGAGATGCATTCCCAGTCTCATCAGTATCAATACGATGCACCGTGCAACCCGTTCTAAGTTCACAGTTCCCGGTTGCCAGCGCGATTGGCATCATCGTCGCCATCGATGAGGACTTAGCATTTACCTCACAGCCAAAACCGTTACAAAAGCCGCAGTGAATACAGCCCGGCCTACCATTGTGAGGCTGAGATAAAATGGCAACAGGCGCCGGATAAGGGTTTAAACCTAGTTTCTTTGCCGCTCTTTCAAGCAATACCCCGGGAGATTTTATCGGCATAGGCGGACAAGGGTATTCACGAGAGCGAGGTGGATCCCAAGGACCCTGCAGTCCAGATACACCGACTTCCCAATCGACTTTAGTATAATAAGGTTCAAGATCAGTATAGGTAATTGGCCAATCTACAAAATTTGTGCCGGCGATGGAGCCTTTTACGCTCGCCTCAATGAAATCTATTTCTCGTAATCGCCAAAAATTTCCAGAAAAATGGACACTGCTCCCGCCTACATTGTGAGCGTAGCCAAGCGCCGCTCTTGGACTCAGTTCAGCAACATCCGATTCGGACTTGCGAAACGTTTGCGGGTGCCCTTGGCGAGCGCCCCAGGTCAGGTTTTCATTGTGATCATAACCCCACTCGTCGTGCTTGAAATCACCAGCCTTTAAATACGGCCCCTGTTCTAACACAACAACGGAAAAGCCAGCAGCTGACAATTCCTTTGCCATAATTCCGCCAGCTGCGCCGGAACCGATGACGACAAAATCAACCTTCTCTCTCGTTGGAAATGGTGCCTGTGCCATTGCTACTCTCCCTTCTCTGCGTAATCTGCATCATAAAAGCCATAGGGAGGAGCCCAGGCGTGAGCATCATTGAAACCAATCAACTGATAGCCAATTTTATCTTTGTTGCCACCGTACTCAGGCAGAGAGAACATTCCCGCAATAGTTAAGTATCGAACGGTAGCAAAAAAGGAGGTGGTCTCCATTTCTGTTAGCACTTCATCCTGCTGCGGCGCAGTCATATCAGAAAAATAGGCAGCGTTGAACTTGACAGCACTCATTGCCTGTATTTCTCGTAGCGCTAATCTTACTCGCGCATATTCGTCCTCCCTATCATCACTCAACACCGCGTCAATGAAATAAATGACTCCTGCTTCCTCGGCACCGGGAGTTTCATCCGTCGGAATAATCCGGGCCGCAATCGCACGTAGTTCTTTGCCTTCAATATTGTTAAGAGTTTTGAAGGTTGGTTCACTTGAACTCAGGTTTTCCTCTGCCCGTTGGCAAGCTGCCAATAGCGCTGGAGTTGTCAGAACAATAAAGGAACCTTTGGCAAGTACCCCAGTAGACTTTAAAAAGGACCGGCGGGAAATGGATTTGGAAACCATATGCGTTACTCGAATTTTTGATTTTTTGGCCTCAAATCGGGCCTACTTTCTTTTTGATTCTAACACGAGACCAAGCGGTTGCAAGGCCACTTAGGGCGCTATAGGACACCAAAAAATTAAGTCAATTTAGCACGCCTAGAAATTACTAATATCCAACAAAACCTTACCAGTTCTCAGCATGACTTAACGACTATCATGCTCTTATAGCCTGCAGAAATTGATAATAGAAACTCTAAATGAAGCAATATGTAGCAACCAAAGCCAGAATGAAATATGAAAACTAGAATGTTGAATCAAGTATGGGCGAACTGCCTTTTGAGCAACCTTGCCCATATCGCAATAGCTTAGAGGAAAAACGCTGCAGGACTAGAATCCTCAGATATTTTGAAGTGATTAACGGTACTCCCGGCTCAATCTCTGCGCACCTATAAATAGCTAATTTAGCCGATTCTAATGGCAATCAATTTTGCGGCGCTAGCTTAATTTTCCCGGCGTGGACGTTAACAGCAGGCTATTGATATCCCGTCAGGGGCCATAGAGCGCACGTCAGTGGGCTCTCATTGCACGGCTTAGAACCACTGCTCTTAATTTTTGGTGAAATTCACCACCCAAATCGAATTCAGAGCCTCCTAAATCAAATAATCTCCACCTTATCAGTACCTTAAATACTGGCACGAAAGCTGCAACCTCTTAGCGAGGGTCAGTCAAGATTCTATTTTTGCAGCTGGGAATGAAGTGATATGAAATACTCTGAGACAGGAAAACGTGGCACTAGTAATACGTTTGCTCTGCTAATACGCAAGACTGTACTGATAATGCTGATCGGTGCTTGCCTTGTATTAGGTGTTATTGGCTTGATACTCCCAGTGCTACCCGGAATTCTGTTTCTGTTCATAGGCGCAATGCTTCTTTCGAAGCTCTCTACGCGGTTCGCAGGTTTGCTTAAACAAAGTACTTGGGCTCAGAAATGGAAGCGGCGAGCTGGTTCGTTCCGGCAGCTGAATAACGGCCACAAACTCAAGCTTTCATTTTTGATGGCGGCTAAATCGCTAGTTGATTCCGCAGAATCAGTTTGGCAAAAACTGCAAAGAACGACCGTTAAATAATCTCGGCCTGAGCAGAGCGAACTAACTTAATGCGCCCTCAGCTAGTGTCATTCACCGGAAACTCCAGTGCGTTGGCTCTGACCTCGTTAAATGCTAACCACAGCTGTATCTCTTGACTAAAGACGTTGACCGCAGCCTCATAAAAAAGGCCAAACTGCAAGGGTCAACCCCTCCCCTAGAGTTCATCTAGTAAATTAACTTTCAATTTCGAACGCGCAAGCGTAAACAACTGCGATGCGTCTCCAGAATCATGCGCTGCCATTCTTGACTGAACTGTTGTCTTTCTCTCTCTTACCCCTCTACTGTCTGTTTGAGACTTCTTTGCTCACTTACCCGCATTTCGACGGGCTCACTGCTAACGCGCTACAAGCCGTTAATTTAATGGGAGGGCACTCGTCAAAACAGTTCGTTCCAGTTTGCTCTATCCAACACCGCCCGCTGAAATATGAGCCCTACATCGGCCCAATAAACGTCAAATTTCCAGCCCCCCCTTAATTAAAGATCCACCTTGGAACATAAATAAATCAGACTAAGCTCGCTCGAACGCCAAGCGAGCCAAAATACAACTTAACCGGTGTAAAGCATAGAAAAGGCCCTATTTTAGAGCAATATTTAAAGGCTAGCGCCTGCAAATTATCAAAATTTTGTTTATTTGCACCGTTAATGGGTGAACCTATCTAAATTGGTAGCAATAATGCACCTTATATGGGCTTTAGCTGTGGACTTTTACGGCTCTGACTTTTATCCTTGAGTAACGATCGTCTCTTTAATGATGCATACATTATTTTTGTTCATTTATTGTGCGATCTCGCAAAAAAAGGAGCTTTCAAAAAGCTCTATATCTTCAAAACGAAAAGGGGAAGTAAATGTTTAAACGACCTAACTTGGCAAAAAGGGTTCTCCCTGCTGCCATTGCGCTTGGTCTCCTCGCACCGGCTGGCTTTGCTCCAGTGGTGTATGGACAACAAGCGGATGTCGAGGAAATTGTAACAATCGGCTCGCGTCGCCCACAGCGATCAGCGTCTGATTCGTCAGTTCCTATCGATGTAATTTCAGGTGATGAATTTGTAAACATGGGTTTCGCTGACTTGGATGAAATGCTGAGAACTTCAGTACCCTCATACAACGTTCAACGTAACGCCATCTCGGATGCAGCAACAATTGTGCGTCCCGCCAATCTGCGCGGACTGCCGCCAGATAACATCCTTATTTTAGTTAATGGCAAGCGTCGTCATCGTTCAGGCGTTATTGCGGAACTTGGTGGCTCACTTTCAGCGGGATCGCAAGGTGCTGATATCTCAGCAATCCCAGTTTTAGCATTCAAACAAGTTGAAATCCTTCGTGACGGCGCGGCAGCACAGTATGGTTCTGATGCTATCGCTGGCGTAATGAACTTCGTCCTAAAAGACGATGCTGATGGTTTCTCAATGGATGCTCGCGTTGGTGAGTTTGGCGAAGGCGACGGTGAGCTACAGCAGCTTATGGTCAACTTTGGATTGCCACTTGGCGACGACGGTTTTGTTAACGTTACTGGTTCTTTCATGCAGCAGGAAGCTACAAGCCGCTCAGTTCAGCGAACTGATGCAGCAAACCTAATTGCTAATGGTAATGCCGCACAGCGTGCTAACGTTCTAAACCCAGCACAGGTTTGGGGAGCGCCAGAGGTAAGTGACAACTGGAATGTTTTCTTTAACTCTGGTATCGAGCTTTCTGACACACAAGAAGTTTACGCCTTTGGTAACTACGGTCAGCGTGAAACTGATGGTGGTTTCTTCTTCCGTAATCCAAACTCACGCGGCGGTGTATTTACAAACGGCTCAACTCGTGCCGTAGTTGATACTAATATCGCAGCGGGTCAGACTGGTGTTACATCAAACTGCCCAGCTCTAACCTCTCCAGGCTCAGGTGGTAACGGTATACCATTGGATGCTGCCGCAGTCGCTGCAGACGAAGCTGCATTAGCAGGCCTTCCGGGCAATTGCTTCGTGTTGAACTCAATTCTTCCAGGTGGCTACACACCTTCATTCGGTGCAGGCCTTAAAGATGCGAGCATTGTTGCTGGTATCCGCGGAGAGTTCTCTCCTAACTTCACTTATGACTTTAGCGGAAGCTATGGCCGTAACGCGGTTGGTTTCCGAATCAGCAATTCTTGGAACCCATCAAATGGACCAGACGGAATTGTTAATGGTCAACTGCAGCAGGCTTTCGAGCTAGGCAGTAACGTGCAGTCCGAAACAAACTTCAACGCTGACTTTGTTTACACATTGCCTGTTGATGGTCTTGCGTCAGACTTAAGCATCGGTTTTGGTGCCGAGTGGCGTAATGAGGTTTTTGAGACTATCGTCGGTGAAGTTGCGTCTTGGGAAGCTGGCACTTATGCCTTCCAAAACACAGACGGATCTAACACCTACAGCGATGGCGTAACAGGTTTGCCAAACCTAAGCATTGGCGCTCACGGCTTTGCTGGCTTCAGTCCTCAACAGGCTGGCCTTTGGGGACGTAAGAACATTGCAATCTACGGTGATGCAGAAGCTGATATTACTGACGCGTTAACTATGGGCCTTGCAGTTCGTTACGAAGACTTTGACAGTTTTGGTGATGTGGTTAACTACAAGATCTCCGGTCGCTACCGTATCAACGACGCGTTAACACTTCGTTCATCTTATAACACTGGTTTCCGTGCTCCGACCCCTGGTCAGGAAAACGTAACTAAGCTATCTACTATTACGGTTGACGGTGAACTTCAGCAACGCGGTCAGATTCCACCAACTAATCCTATCGCGCAGTTCTTGGGTGCAGAGCAGCTAGATGCGGAAGATTCATCTAACTTTTCAGCCGGTCTAGTTTGGGATATTACTAACAGCTTGAATGTGACAGTGGATTACTTCAACATCGAACTTGAAGACCGCATCTCACAAACAGGTACTATTAATATCGCTGGTCTTCCAGTGCCTCCTGGCCAGAACTGCCCAGGTGCCGTTGCAAACCCAGTTGGCAACTTAGCCACATGTTTGCAAGAACTTGGTGTACCAGGCGCGTCTGACCTAAGCTCAGTCTCTTTCTATACCAATGACTTCGATACCACTACTGAGGGTATTGAGATTGTTGCGTCATGGAGCCTTGATTGGGGCGATATGGGTAACGGTACTTTGAACGGTGCTTGGACTCACATCGAAACCGAAGTTGAAAATGCAGGCCGCGAGGTTGATCGTAACCGCGTTGTAGACTTGGAGAACTTCAACCCAGAAAATCGTGGCGTACTCACTTATAACCATTTTATCGGTGATTTCCGCTTCCTAGCACGCGCTAGCTACTACGACGATTGGGTCTCCTCTGGTTTCAGTGGCGATACGACAGCTCGTGGTGCAGACGGCGTTGGCTACTCACTAGACTGCTCTATCAACCGTGATGGTTGCTACGACGGCGAGTTTACCTTCGATCTGGAAGCTGCCTATACGTTGAATGATAACTACACATTCATCATTGGCGCACAGAACGCGTTTGATCAAGACGCACCGATTGACCAAGATAACCTAGATGGAACTATCGGCTCAGGCAACAGATATGCCACGTCGACTCCTTGGGGTTTTGAAGGTCAGTTCTTGTATGGTCGTATCAATATCAACTTCTAGTTCTTAGAAGTTATGAGGCTGTGAGGTTTTAATCTCGCAAACTCAATTCAAAGTAAAAGGGAGCACGTTGTGCTCCCTTTTTTTGTCTGGCTTTTTTTGGGAGGGGTGGTAAAGACTTCGGAGTAAACGGAACGGGGTCTGTTTACATCCTCTTTAAAAAATTTTCCAATTACCCAATAAGGCTTATCGTTACCTGATTACCACAACGCCAACGGCTGAAAACCGTATCGAGTTAACTAAGAAGTCTATGCTATATTGCTTATAACCCTCACGACAGCAGGCAGCGATTCAACAAAGCCGGAGAGCAAACGTGAATATAAAAAAAACAATGAAAATTATCGCCACGGTCGCTGCCTCCTACATAGGCTTGGTGATTCTATTCGAATCATCCTTAGGATTTTTTCAGCCCGAAGCAGACGAAACGATCATCATTACCACAGTCGATGAGCAAGGCCAGCCCCATGATCGTGTAGTCTCGCGTTTCGAAAGTGGTAATGAGCTGTTTATAGCCGCAAATCACTGGCCTAGGGCGTGGTTCCAGCGAGTGCTGCAAAATCTAGAGCTAGGCGTTTTAATAGATGGGGAATTAGGCAGGTATAAAGCCGTATTGCTCGAAGGGCCGGAACATGAGCGACTTGCCCGCGAATATAACCCAGGCCTTGTTTTCAGATTTCTTACAGGCTTCCCTCCGCGGTATTTCCTGCGTCTTGACCCCATAGAATCTGAATACTAATTTAAGACAAAACCATTATTTTACTCCGACACCTTTAGCTTACACCTCAATCGCCTAACTGCTAAGTAAACTCAGATTATCGGCATCCAGAGGAAAGGATTGCGCAGCACCTGACTGAGCAACGCCGCCAAGCTCTCTCATGGTTTGCTGCAAATGCTTAGGCTCTATTCTAACCCCAGCGGCAGAAGAATCCTGCGCCAGCGTGGCTGAATTTAGTTTAAGTGCATTATGGCCTTCATCAGTAGCACCAACGACTCGATTTCCCCAACTCGCACCCTGCTGAATAAATAACGCACTGCCAATTGGCCAGTGGTCTTTGCCGCCTCCGGCATTATAGTAAGGAGTTCTTCCAAAATCCGATCCCACTGTAAGCACGACTCTATCGGCAAAGCCCTTTTGCTCCGCGATATCGAATATATAGGCAATCAAATCGGTTAGTTTAGACAGAGAAGCAAATTGAAGCTCATCATGATTTTGATGAGTATCGAATCCATTGAACCCTAGTTGCGCGGAAACACATAAACCTGATTGGTAAGCTGTTAGGGCCAGCTGTGCGGACCGAAAATCAGTGTCCGCCTCAAACTCAACGGGCAGTAAATCTGCGAACCCCGTCAGATCAGCGCGAGTGTCATTTGCCAATATGAGGCTGTTAATATTGTTTCGCTGCCGAGGAAGCAAAGTTTCATTTGTACTCAACCGCGCTAAGCGCTCCGATTGATACTGGGCAATCAGATCAAGCTCTGATTGATCATAAAGCGTGAATGAACCATTGCCGGCGATAACCGTGTTGTCATTGATGAGGTTTCTAATAATTTCTGGATTCTGAAGGCGAGAGAATCGAGTAATTCCGGCGGTCTCGCTATAGCCAGAGTCATGCACTAGTGCCAGTGGTAAACTAGGGGCAATTGTCGATGCTGCAATCGCACCAAATGTGGGATAGCCGGTGCCAAGGCGACCACTCCACGTATGTCGTTGGCCGTCATCATGGGAGTTAGTTTGCGAATCTATTCCGTTGACCACTAACATATCTTTGTAGAAGCGCTCAAAAAATGCTGCATTATTGGCAACTGGTGCGTAAGCGATATTCCCAACCTGTTCAATATCGGAAGTATTAGCCCAATTATTGATTAGTCGTTCCCCAGCAATATTTATCTTGGGATCGCAAAAGCTGGTGACATCCCAACCGCCGATAGCCGCGAGAGAAATATAGAAGGGGCCAGTATAAGGTTCAGCTGCGCTGGCTGACAAAGCAGGAAATGGAGCTACCGCTCCTAGGCCTGCCATTCCCAAAATCGTGTTAAATTCTCTTCTGTTCATGTTACTTACCTTCGATTTTTATCAGCGTCCACAACAATTCCCTAGCTACGTCACAAGCGAGCAATTGCTATTCATGAATAAAGTGGTAGTCGCGCATCAAATAGTTGATAACCACTGCCCAAGTACGCAAGGTTTGGTTAGGATCGCTCTGAATGGCGTTAGGTACATTTTCAAAAATACAAAGCTCAGTTTCACTACTTACTGCCGACGGTTTATTGCCAGACTGTCTTGCATTCAAAACCTCGGTAAACAATGCATAGCTAGCGTCTACCTCAGTTGAGTTTAACTCGAGCCGTTCACCTAACAACTGCTTGTGCAGGAACTGTATGTTGCTTCGAATAGCTACCGAGGCGTTAATCGGAGTAGATGCCAGTTCTACAAATGGAAATAGGAATCGATCTTCTTGTTGTCGAGTAAAATCAAGATTAGTAATGGAGCAAGCCGTCTCGTTTGCCATGGTGGTCACAACCGTACTCATTAATGTAGTGAGCTCCGTAGCCCGCACGGTTATCCCAATCGAGTCAATTCCTCCATAAATCAAACCATATACACTGTCCAACGCATCACCACGTCCATAGCTCCACTCAAATCCCATTACGCTGTTAAGTTTCTGATTAAGCTGCTCCGGAGTGAGCAGCTTGCCCGTGCCGACTTCAGCCAGCTCGATAGCTTGAAGGCCTGACACTTGTGAGACTGAACTTGAACGAAAGTGGTCTGTCATGACCAATTCTACTAACAAGTCTTTCAGGTTATGTTGGCCGCTACCTGCTGATCCTGAGACAAAATTAGATGCGACCTCATTCATCATTTCCTGTTCTGCGGCGTATGCGGCTAACTTGGAATGATAGTCGACATCTTCTGGGTTTTCTGGCTCTGAATAGGGCATCCGACCCATAACCACCGGATACCAAAAATTAACAGTGCCGAAACCAAACCGGCTGTCTTTAGCAAACTCCTGTCCTAGCCACTGAATCGAGTTCTCGGCATTTGGGGCAATCTTATCTGCGAAACCTGGAACCAACATATCCGAATACCAAGTGTCACCTAATTGGTAGCCACTGTTAGCGGAGAATTTATAAGACGCAGGGAGAGAATCAGTCCCGCCCGGTCTGCTGCGGTAAAAACCATCATCATTGTAGTTTTGAAATGACCCAGCTACTGGATCCATAATGTCGTGACAGACAATGCAATTTGGATTATTCAGGGTAGGATTATTTTCATCTTGCAAAGCACTCTGGTCAGTGGTTCGATCGGCGATCCCTTCGATATCAACTCCCAGAAAATAGTAATAGGCCCAGCGTGATCGAGCGCGATTACGATTCGTCGCCGTCGAGGGGTAGCGAGATAGAAAAGCTGGAGAATTCAATAATCCGGCGTGAGGATAATTGGTTGGGATATCGTAAATAATGTCTGGGGAATTTTGCTTACAAATGCTGCAACGAAAATAGTCGGTAATTTGGGCAGGCATCCATTCGTTAAAATCCTTCGGATCACTGAAACTCAAATTACTGTTATAAATCTCTGCAGAGTATGGATTCATTAACGTGTAATCGGCGGTCACTACTTCTGTATAGGGTCTTTCTTGTTGGACAATGTATTCAATTAGACGCAGAGGTTCTTCCGCGAGGGCACTAGCTATAGTGATCGCGCGAGCACGCAGGGATGGGTTTTGAAAGTAGATCGCCGAGTTAGGGTAATATTTACGATTTACAATATCGAACATGCCACCTGAGAAAGCCTCTGTGAGCAATTGATCGTTGGCACCTTCTAAAAGGAATTTACTAAAGCCCTCTCCTTGCATGAGGCTTCGTATGCCACTTCGAAGTTCGGCATCGCCGCCGCTAGCAACAGTGCTAGTCTCCAATTCAGTCGGCAGTCGACCTGCAAAAAGTAATGCGGCCTTGCGCAGCGTCTCCTCATTGTCCATCGCAATGACAGAATCAAATATTGCAGAAGCTGTTGTTGTCGTTACGCCTGTCAATGCCTCTGTTTGTACTGCACTCAAAAACGCTAGGAGGTTTAGATAGTTAGAGTCTGATGAAGAGCTATAAATAACCCCTCCGCCGTGGCTGTCTTGACCAAGTGGTTTTGCCATCAACCGAGCAACCCCGTTTGGCGTGTTATTGATATAATTGACTAAGGTAGTGTAATTAGTCGCTTGATAGCCAGGTACGCTGCTACTCTGGTAGATCAATCCACTGGCTTGAGCGACCCCTGGGCTAGTATGACAAACAACACAGCGCGCTTGAATGACAGGTGACGATACACTCTCAAGAAATAATGTCTCGCTGGCTGGCGTTGAATCCTGTGCTTGAATAAAGAAGCTTAGAGGCACCGCGTTGAAATATAGCTCATCAGGGGCAGCGACTGTATCGTATGCAAAAAATAAATTTAGTCCCACATTAGATATCCCTACTGGACCAAAGGGTAGATTATCTACAACTGTGATTTCCTCGTTGAACTGAAGAGTCTTGGCCGCTACAGCGGGCAGCAAGCCCTCAATCGTGCCGTCCCAAATTTCATAGATTTGCGGGCCATTACGTTGGAAAATCAGCTCGCCAAGTGTAATGAGAATATAAAGATTTCCCGTTGAATTAATATGTCGCGCCTCGACTTGAATCTCACCCCTAATGTCGATCGGTTGACTAAAACCAAAACTGCTAGCAAAGCTGACGCCCTCATTCGCTGTCACACCGCCATAAAAGTGTGAAGTAGTCGGAACTCCTGTGATGCTGGAAGGTGAGAGCAACTCAGGCAGCTGCGCACTAGCACAAGGTAGCAAACCCGAGAATAGGGTTACCGCCAAGACAAAGCGAATGGGGTAGAGTTGATGGAAAGCTTTCTGGTTTATTTTTGTGAATTTTTTAGCATAAAGCATAGTCAAACTCTCGAATACTGAAGTGTTTTTCAAACCAGCAGCTTAGAATAATAAGCTTAGCTGCTGCGAGGAAAAAAGTACTGTTAGAGAATGAAACGCTCAAGGCTTAGGTCGGTTTACACGAAGCCTCGTTAAAATATCCTATTAGCCAGCTCTGTACGTCACAGCCCGGCCTAAACCAAACCGAACCTCGAACGATATTCCTTGTCCAGGTAGGCATTTGCCCCATCATCATTGGTGAAACGCATATTTAGCGCGTCATATTGCAACACTTTGTTCTCGCCGGCACACGCCGTCGCCACATTGCCTAACAGCATTGTTTCTGTCAGCTTGGCAGCATAGTCAAAATTGGATGTTGTTTGTTTACTTCTGTCTTTGATGGCATCAATCCATTCTTGATAGATTCCAGGGGATCGATCCAGTATTTTTGCCGGGGTTGGGTATTGTGCGTGCCTAGTTTCCGGAATTAGCCTTGGATTGCGGCCATAGACGCCATGCATCAAGGTATTCTTATCCCCAACAATCAATACACCGCCGTCGTCATCACCCATTTGGCGCCCGCTCTCAATAAGCTCAGGTCGCTCTGGCATAAGGCCACCGTCATACCAAGTCATCTTCACAGCGGCGCGATTGGCCTTAGCTGGAAAATCGAAGTGGATTTTAGACGCACGAGGATAAGTTTCCATTTCGCCGCCGAAACGACTTGAACTCGCAGAAATTTGAGTGGGCAAATCAAGATCCAGTGCCCAATAAGGATGGTCAATAATATGAGCGCCCATGTCGCCAATTACCCCGGTGCCAAAGTCTAGCCAACCTCGCCAGTTAAACCAGTGATAGCGTCTACTCAGATACGGCCTGTTCGGTGCTGCGCCCAACCAAAGATTCCAATCTATGAAATCAGGAATCAGATCTTCTCCCTCCGGGCGAGCAATTCCCTGCGGCCATACCGGCCGATTGGTCCAGCAATGCACTTCACGCACGGTCCCTAACGCGCCATCGGCGACCAACTCGTTGATCAGCCGCGCGCCTTCGCCGGCATGTCCCTGATTCCCCATTTGCGTGACAATGTTTGTTTCTCTTGCCCGCCTTGCCAGATACCGTGCCTCGGCGACGGTATGTGTAAGAGGCTTTTGAATATATAAGTGCTTACCCATATTCATCGCATAGCTAGCGATCGGTGTGTGCATGTGATCTGGGGTGCTAATAACAACAGCGTCAATTTCGGGTTCGTTTTCTAACATTACTCGATAGTCACGATAGGTTTTCGCTTTGCCCTTAAACGGCGCCGCCCATTCTTGGTTTAGCGTATCAGCCAATCGATTGTCGTCAATATCACAAATCGCATAGATGTTTTCATGGGCAACTGATTGAATGTCTGAACGCCCTTTGCCTGCGGCTCCCACTGCAGCAATGTTTATTTTATCACTTGGTGCAACGTAAGCAGGCCCTCCTAGCACATGGCGCGGAACAATCATAAAAGCACTCGCCCCGGCGGCAGACTTTATAAATTCGCGGCGACTTTTATTCCAATTTGCTTGTTTAGGGTTGGAGTGTCCAGAATTAGGGAGTGCAGAATTAAATCCAGCTTTTTTTTCTTTTTCCATGACCGTCTCGCAGATTGGTTGGATAATTAAATAGACTTTTATGACAACTCTTTTAGCAACATCGGACTGAGCATAAATAGATGCTCAACTTGAAATTCATCGCCAGAGATCCTACCACAGAGCCTTTCTTTAAAACCAAAAAGGCTTATCGCCACTTTTATATAGGCGCATCTACAATCATGAAAGTAGCCGTTGTTTTAGCTATTAATTTTTCTTCACAATGAATGGCGATCTCGGTTCGAAACAACTTCCGTCCAGCATGAATGACTTCGGCACTGGCAATCAAGCATTCGCCTATCGGAGGCCTTATAAACGCGATACTTAAATCTGTTGTCGCAGACAACTTACCGTCCGGTCTAACAGAGCGAACAGCAACACCGGCAGCAGTATCTGCAAGAGACGTAAGAACTCCTCCATGTACTCGGCCACCCGCGTTCATGTGATGAGGTTGCAGGCGCAGACTGCACTTAGCAAGCCCTTCACCATACTCACCAATTCTAATCCCAAGGAAGTCACCGTAAGGACTCATAGATAATTCTTTTTTTGTCATAGGTCGCCTTGCAAAAGGTGCATCAGTACATTTCGGTGGACACGGCAGCTCTCAGCCATCTAGGTTTTTTCTCGACGTTGAGATTCTTTAAATTGCACTTTCTCTTCGCGACGCCGCTCTATCGTCTGCTGCATTGGCTGACCGATATGCGACTCGCCTCGAAGCCTGGCGAGTTTCACCTGCTTTTCACGCTCGGTATAACGCATGCGTTGTTCCGCGCTGTGCTTGTCATAGCAATAATGACAACTGACTCCTTTCAGATATTCAGCTTTATCTTTATCCTGTTCAGTAATCGGCATTCTACAGCCGTGACATTGATCATAATTACCCTGTTCAAGGTCATGATCAACGGTAACTCGATTATCAAAGACAAAACACTCGCCCTGCCACTTAGTTTCCTCCTTAGCCACTTCTTCGAGGTATTTCAATATTCCCCCTTTAAGGTGATAAACCTCCTCAAATCCTTGCTGCTTGAGATAAGCGGTAGATTTTTCACAGCGAATACCACCGGTACAGAACATGGCTATTTTTTTTGTTTTCTTAAAGTCCAAATTCTCTTTAACGAACTGTGGGAATTCGCGAAACGAGGTCGTGGCAGGATTCACTGCTTTTTCAAACGTGCCTATTTCGACCTCATACTGATTTCTTGTATCGATTAACACGAGCTCTGGGTCATCCAGAAGAGCATTCCAATCTTTCGCTTCAACATAAGTCCCCACTATATGCTTAGGATCAATGCCTTCCACCCCCATAGTGACAATCTCTTTTTTGAGCTTTACTTTTGTTCTGTAGAAAGGATTTTCTGCAGCAGTGGATTCCTTCGCTTGAATAGCATGAAAACGTTCATCTTTGCGAAGCCAGCCTAGAACATTATCAATACCATGCCTGGGCCCAGCTATCGTGCCATTAATACCCTCAGCGGCTAATAATATGGTGCCGCGAACCTCATTGGCCAACATGACATCGTGCAATGGCTCTCGCATCGTGGCGAAATCGGGGAATTCAGCAAATCGATATAGCGCGGCGACGACTATTTTGCCGTCTATGCTGCCATGGCCATCAATAGGTGAGCTGCTATGAGAGTTGCTATGAGAGCCGCTACGCGTGCTGCCATCAGTTTGGAAAGAAGCCATCAGTCAATTCCTTATGCATTCCGGAACGTAAATCCGGCGCAGAGTGAATCGGCAGTGTATCAAAAAATAGTAGCTTCAAGGCACTACTAAAGAGACTGGAGTGAGGACTAGGGCAAAGATTAAGGTTAGCATGCAGCGAGAACTTAAACGGTGAACGAGGGCTAACCAACCAGATGGTCGGCAATGACCCTAACAAAGGCAGGTCCGTATTTTTCTAATTTTCGCTCGCCAACCCCGCTGATCAGGCCAAATTCATCCATGCCTCTGGGTATAGACTGACACATTTCTTGCAAGCTGCTGTCGTGGAATATCATATAAGGCGGGACCCCAAGCTCTTCGGCAAATTCGCGGCGGCACTCCCGTAAGGCTTCCCATAAACCAACATCGATATCATCTGCCAGGGGCGTCTTGGTTTGCTGTTTAACTACCTTCTGCTTGATATCCAGACGTAACTCAATAGTTTCTTCGCCCCGCAGCAGTGGGCGACAAGCCTCTTCCAGTCGCAACGCTCCATAGCGCTCGAGATCAACACTCAAATAGCCTCTAGCCACAAGCTGCCGGTAAACCGAGCGCCATTGGTTATTATCCAAATCTTTACCTATTCCGTAGGATGGTAAATGCTGGTGCCCAAACTGGAATACTTTATCGGTGTTGCCGCCACGAAGAACGTCAATTAAATGATTTACGCCAAATCGCTGCTCAGTGCGATAGGCGACACTGAGCGCTTTGCGAGAAGCTTCTGTACCATCCCACGTTTTCGGCGCTTCTAAACAGGTATCACAGTTGCCGCAAGGCTTAGGCAAAGCCTCACCAAAATAATTCATAAGCGCTTGTCGACGACAGCTAGTTATTTCACACAGCCCTAGCATGGCATTTAGCCGATGCTGTTCTGCACGCTTATGCTCATCACTTCCTTGAGATTCTGCCATCATCTGTCGAAGCTTGATTACATCTTGCAGGCCATACACCATCCATGCGTTTGCTGGAGAGCCGTCTCTGCCCGCACGGCCGGTTTCTTGATAATAAGACTCCACCGTCTTCGGCAAATCCATATGTGCGACAAAGCGAACATCAGGTTTATCAATACCCATGCCGAAGGCAATAGTCGCGACGATTATCACGCCTTCTTCTCGCAAAAACCGGGACTGATGATCTGCACGCATCTGCGACGGCAAGCCTGCGTGATATGGCAAGGCATTAAAGCCTAAGCCCTGCAGCCAGCTAGCTATTTCCTCGGTCTTTTTACGCGACAAACAGTACACAATGCCCGCGTCATTTGGGTGTTCTTGCTTTATGAATTTTAGAAATTGCTGTTTGGCACTGTGCTTTAAAGTGATCCTATAGCGAATATTTGGCCTATCAAAGCCAGCAATATATTGATTCGCTTCTTCAAGCTGTAGACGAAGAATTATCTCTTTTCGGGTTCTTTCATCAGCCGTCGCGGTAAGTGCAATTCTGGGGATTTCTGGAAATAACTCATGCAACAGACTGAGCTTTAAATAGTCAGCACGAAAATCATGTCCCCATTGGGACACGCAGTGCGCTTCATCGATTGCAAAAAGAGCAATCTTGGCCTGCTGCAGCAGCTTGATGGTTCTTAGCTGATTGAGTCTCTCTGGCGCGATGTAGAGCAAATCTAAATGGCCGTCTAAAAGCGCTCGCTCAATATTCTGAACTTGCTCATGAGTCAGTGTAGAATTTAAAAAATCTGCTTTGACCCCAAGCAGCCGCATGGCGCTAACTTGGTCTTGCATTAAGGCAATTAACGGCGAAATAACTATGCCACAGCCTTCTCGCACCAAAGCGGGAATCTGATAACACAGAGACTTGCCTCCGCCAGTTGGCATCAACACTAAAGCATCGTCACCGTTTACAACGGTATCGATGATTTCATCTTGGGGTTCTCGAAAAGAGGGAAAACCGAAAACGGATTGAAGAATTTTTTGGGCACTACTCATTGGCGGGGAGTATACCTTAGCGCTGATCAAATTGGACTAATTGCCACATCCAATTTAACCGATTATGAATAGCCAGCTTAACCTTTGAGGTTTATTGAGCTCGCTCTAACTCAGCCAAGGGAACGTAGTCTAGATCAAAACCAAAAGCGCGCGGAGACGTAACTTTAAGTGCCTTATCTGTTTGATAGTGATGGGTACAGCCAATACCAAACACCGTCACTCGTTGACCATAGCGCATCCGCTCAGCATTCAGAGGCAGGCTGGTCTCCTGTTCGACTATACAAATAAGGTCCGGAACTGTTGCGACAACTTTCTCTCCTACCTTGGCTATTAGATATTCATTTTTAATCAGCAGTGTCATGGGTGCTACATTGGCATCGAAACTTTGAATTGTTGCAGAGCCTACATCATAGCCACCGACAATCTTGCGCTCATTATCAACCACCTTGCCGGTATAGAGCCGTCTTACAATTCCATAGTCTGTGGCCTTAAACAATTCAACTATGTCACCTTCTATCGCGTCAATAATCCCGTCGTGGGCACGCAGCAATTTACCCAGCGCGGTGGCAAAGCTAATGGTCTGAGGGATCGCCGCTGTGCGCGCCTGCTTGCCAGTCATCCCATGCTCTGCGGAGGTGATCATACCTCCCATGGTGACGGCCATAGCCCGCACATGGCGCTCAAATGTTTCGGCATCATTGCAATATAGAATCGCTTGATTGCCCCAAGCGTCACGAAGTACCGCTGGCGTAGGATGTACTCCATAGATAGGGAAGGTCATCATCTGAGCTTCTGGCAATGCGCGTCCCATGCCGTCACCATCAATACAGGGCACGTTACGCATAGCGGCAACAGTAAGCGGAATAGTGCTATTGCCGCCACCCACTTCAAATGGGATGACCGCATCGATCTTCTTTCCAGTCAATGTTTGGTAGGCATCAAATGCCTTTACTGCTTCGTCTTCCGTAGGCAGCTGCTCCAACGTTACTGTCGGCGCTCCCACCATGCCAATACTCACCACATGAAAATCATCAGGCACTTGATCTAACGGCATCAACTTTGCCGGCCCGTAGCGAGTCAGCAACCTTTCAGCGATCAGTTGCGATACATATGGGTCGCCACCGCCGCCAGTTGCTAGAAAAGCAGCTCCGGCACAAAGGTCTTTAATATCTTCCGCGCAAATCTCTTTCATGAATACTTAACCTGCTTTAAATCACCGACGACTTTGATTCGCAGTCTAATGGCGTTGTCATCCATATAACTCATTGGGGTTTCTTCTATATCCAGAACTCTTAGGCTTTGCTCGTCCGCTCCGGCTTTAACCGCTTTGTCTCGCGCAGCTTGTGTTGCAGATTGAATTGCCTTTTCTCGCTTAACTTTGCTGTAACTAACAATCGACTCAATTTCACCACCGACTTGAGCAATTGCAGCACCGATAGCATTGGCAACCCCAGCGTGCTCGGGACAATAAACCTCGGATGCCGTGTTAAGTTTTTCTGTCACCAATATTGAACCACCACCTACTAATATTACCGGTACCGGCTCGTCACTTGGCCGCATTTTATCGATAGCCTCATCAATCATCCGATGCATGGTAGCCGAAGCCGCTTTAACTAATGACTCGGCCAGTTCAGACACGTGGCCTGCATCACCTATCTGCTGATGCCCGGAGGCAACTATGATATCAGTCGCGGTGAGTTTAGATCCTCCAAACACTAAGCCTTCTTTAACCAAGCGGTGACCTACCGACGAGGGCCCTACTAATTTGCCATCTTGACTAACTAAACTTCCACCACCAAGCCCAATCGCCATGATATCTGGCATTCTGAAATTGGTTCTGACCCCGCCAACATCAATAAAGCTGTTACTCTCTCTAGGGAATCCATTGGCAAGCACACCTACATCCGAGGTAGTCCCTCCAATATCCACAACTATCGCATTATCGAGCTTACTTAAGACGGCAGCTCCGCGTAGTGAATTGGTTGGACCACTGGCAAAGGTTAGTGCTGGATATCGGGCAATGAAGTCCGCCGACATTAGCGTGCCATCGTTCTGACTAACATAGAATGGGCATTTAATTTTTCGCTCGATCAAAGCCGCTTTCATATTAGAGACCACGTTTTGAGCCAGGCCTCCCAAAGCTGAATTTAATAAGGCTGCATTTTCACGCTCTAATATACCCAACCTGCCAATCTCATGACTAAGCGTAATATTCGCACTTGGAATTTTTGCTCTCGCTAGCTGCGCAATATGCAGCTCATGAGAATTATTAATAGGAGAAAACGCTGAAGCTATTGCAATAGACTCAATCCCCTTAGTGATCAAATCATCAAGCACTGTGTAGATTTCTTTGTCATTCAAACCGTGAATTTCTCTGCCATCGAATGTATGGCCGCCTTTAATCATGTAGAAATGATTGCCAAGACTATTCGCAATATCTTCTGGCCAATCACACATTGGAGGAATACCTGACCCGGTAGGCAGGCAAGCCCTTATAACAGCAGTCTCCGACAGTTCTTTCCGTTCGATCACCGCATTAGTGAAGTGAGTTGTACCTATCATTACCGCGCTAATGTCAGCCGCGTCTAAGTTGGCAATAGACATTACTGTGTCTAGCGCTTCGACAATTCCCTGCTTAACGTCACTACTGGTAAGTGCCTTATGCGTCGCAAGAATGTCTAAGCCGCGCATCACAACAGCATCGGTATGGGTTCCACCTACATCTATTCCAATCTTCATCTTTGTTACCAATTCAACATCAAGAGAGGGTACGAACATATTTCGTTCGCCAAATTCTCGTGCACACTAAGTAAAGCGGAACAGTTAAAATCAGAGCATCCAAACTCACTATGCCGGTTAACGAGACTTCATACCAAAAAGCCAAGGCAGAGATAAGCGTAGACAGCAGCCAAGCAATTAACGCAGCTAAATCATAATCAGCGACCTTGGGCAGCTTCTCTAAATCAAAAGCTTGGCGCTTGAGTATAAAAAAGTCTGCTAAATAAATACCAGCGATGGGAGGCACGATCACACCAAGCCACTCTAGAAATGAGATGAAATATTCAGCGAGTCCTGCGACCGCCAACGCCGTACCAAGAACACCACAGCCCAATAACAACTTCCATTCGGGAACTTTTGGGACGATAACCGCGACTGCTAGGGTTGTGCTATATATGTTCACGCTGTTGGTAGTCCACGTCGCAAAGACTAAAATAATGAAGGCACTAACCAAAACTCCTAGCGAGATCATATAGCTCATCGGATCGATAACGCCAGTTGCCAACGCCGGGAATACCGCTATCAGCATGGAAAAAGAATTACCCAAGCCATTACCTACAATTGAAGCGGTCACACAATCTTTTACTGATCTAGCATACCGGGACAAATCCGGCATAAGTACCACGCCAACGATAAGACTACCAATGATGGTGGAGACAGCTGTCGAGAAATAATCAGGGTTGGCAGGAGCAATAGCCAAAAGTGAATCTAAATCTTGCAGATGCAAAGAAAGGTTCGCAACATAAATAAGAAATAGAATGAGCAGCGGGACAGCAAACAATGCCAAGCGATCGATCGCCTTAAACCCAAACAACGTTGTCAGCATTATAAGTAGGCTAGAGATTAACGTTAGCACCCATATAGGAGGCGACTGACCGAACATTTCAGTAAAAGCGATATGCAAGGTTTGTCCAAAGAAGCCGGCGGTGACGGCAAACCAGCCAAGCAGCGTTAAGCCCAAGAGTCCATTAACAAAGTCCGCACCTTTTCTGCCGAACACAAACTCAATAAGCAGGTAACTGCTAAGTCTTGTTTTTGCACCGACGATTGCCGCAGGAATGGACATCGCAGCAAGAACTAAACTTGCCAAACCTATCGCTTTAACTGTTCCAACAATCCCGAGGTTTTGCGCAGATATTGCACCCGTATACAAACTTGGCAGGGTAAGGCATATCCCAAAGATGACCACACCCACAGACCAACCTGAGACGGTTTCTTCCTCGCGCACTTTTAAGCGAGCACTTTGGTCAAAACTATCGGTTAAATTGGACAATGGCAGGGGATTTGCACCTAGAAAAAGCGAGATAAGGATCTATACTAGCCTATCTGCTTAAAAGAATCTGCGGACTAAATGGACATACAAGCCAATAATCTCTATGCTTGCCCACCCTGCAAATCCCGAACCAGAGACTTCGACTTAAGCTAAATGGCTCCGAGCCCAAGCGACACGGTCATTAGACTCGTTTCCCCTCGCGCTTTCTAGGCAATTTGACTCTGATTAACACGTAGCTGACTGATGTGAAGCTACTTAAAAGGCATCCATTATGACTAGCGATACTTCCAGTCCCATTTCTGTTTCATTTAGCGACTTAAAGCTTTCAGCCCCAATAATGAAGGGTTTGAACGACGTCGGCTACGAGACTCCGTCTCCAATTCAGGCCGAAACCATTCCACTTATATTAGATGGCCGAGATGTTTTAGGCCAAGCTCAAACAGGCACAGGCAAAACCGCTGCCTTTGCGCTACCGATATTGTCTAATTTGGATCTTAAACAAAAAGACCCTCAGGTAATGGTGCTAGCTCCCACCAGAGAGCTTGCTATTCAGGTCGCAGAAGCCTTTCAGCGATATGCCAGACACTTAGATGGATTTCATGTATTGCCTGTTTACGGAGGCCAGGATTATAGCGGCCAGATTCGGGCATTGAAGCGAGGTGTGCACGTTGTTGTTGGCACCCCTGGCCGAGTCATGGATCATATGCGAAAAGGTACACTGAAGCTGAATAAGCTGACTACATTGGTGTTGGATGAAGCCGATGAGATGCTTCGCATGGGCTTTATTGATGATGTTGAGTGGATTTTAGAACAAACTCCAAAAGACCGTCAGATTGCTCTGTTTTCAGCCACTATGCCGCAGCAGGTTAGACGAATAGCTAACCAGCATTTAAACGACCCGGTTGAAGTCACCATTAAGATGAAGACGGCAACGGCGGAAAATATTCGTCAGCGCTTTTGGCCTGTTAGTGGAATGAATAAATTGGATGCGCTTACTCGTATCCTAGAGGCAGAAGATTTCGACGGCATGATCATCTTCGTTCGCACTCGAATTATTACCGTTGAACTAGCCGAGAAACTTTCCGCTCGCGGGTTCTCAGCCACCGCACTTAACGGCGATATTGCCCAAAACCAGCGCGAACGAACCATTGATCTGCTTAAAAAAGGCAAGATCGACATACTAGTCGCCACCGATGTTGCGGCTCGCGGACTCGATGTAGAGAGAATAAGTCACGTTGTAAATTACGATGTACCTCACGATACTGAAGCGTATATTCACCGAATTGGAAGAACCGGCCGCGCCGGTCGTACCGGGGACGCAATTTTGTTTATTGCCCCTCGCGAGAAAAGAATGCTCGCGTCAATAGAGAGAGCAACGAACAAGAAAATTGAAATGATGGAGCTACCCTCCACGGATCTCATTAACGACAAGCGTATCGAGCAATTTAAAAAATCGATAACCGACACGCTAGCCTCCGATGATCTTGCTGTTTTTGCTCAACTGATTGCTCAGTATCAAGAAGAAACCAATATTCCTGCAGAGGATATAGCTGCCGCGTTGGCGAAGCTGGTTCAAGGCGAGTCGCCTTTACTGCTGAGTCACAAACCGGTTCCAAAATCTAAAGCTGCTTGGGAAAATTCTGATCGAGGCGATTCCAAAGGCCGTGACAGGAAATCACGCAACACCAGAGAAAGAACCAAGCCTCCACGCAGAGATGGCCCGCCTGACCAAGGTTTAGAGCGATTCCGTATCGAGGTCGGCCACATCCATAAGGTGATGCCTGGCAATATAGTGGGTGCGATCAGCAATGAAGTTGGATTGGACAGCAAACATATTGGCCGCATTTCAATATTCGATGCATACAGCACTGTCGACCTTCCTAAAGACATGCCTAACGAAGTGTTCAACGGCCTTAAGAAAGTTTGGGTTGGCGGCCAGGCACTGAAAATATCAAAATTCGACCCCAACGCTGAAGGCAGCGCGAGTGTTGCAAAGCGCCCTCGCATAGATAAGTCTGATCGAGATGGCGACAGCGACAAATCCAGCAAGCCAAAGTACAAATCTAAATCGAAAGACAAAGATAACGATAAACCGAAGAAAAAGTCGTATACCAAGAAAAAACCCGCAGCCAAGGAAGAATAAGTAGCCACGCGGAGCGTTAATCAGGTAAGCCCTGTGACTAGAGACTGGGCTAGTCCTGCTATGATTATAGCTAATCGCTAGTAGGCTGCCTTTTTGGCTAGTCGGCACTTTTGGCTAGTCGGCACTTTTGGCTAGTCGGCACTTTTGGAAAGACAACGATGCAGATTCATAATTTCAAAGTTGGTCTAATCGTGGCAGTGCTTAGCTGTTGTTTTATAACGGCGACAGCCGCTGACACCGCGTTTGGTGTGGTGGGTGATGTGCCTTATGGCAAAAAAGCATTGGCCCGCTTTCCAGAGCTTGTCTCCTCCATAGAAGCATCAAGCATTGAATTCCTAATCCATGTTGGCGACATCAAGGGTGGGTCAGCCCCCTGTACTGACGAAATGTTAAGCAGCCGTATAAACGCTATTGACGACATTAACCGTCCGACAATTTTCATCCCCGGTGATAATGATTGGACCGACTGTCATCGAAGACGTGCAGGAGGCTATCAGCCACTGGAAAGACTACAACTGCTTAGAGAATTAGCTTATCCAAAACCTGGGGTCAGCCTGGGTACACCGCCCATGCAGCTTTATTCTCAGGCAACGACTCCCGGTTTAGAAGATTTTCCAGAACACCAATATTGGACCAGCGGCAATGTCAGTTTCGTCACTTTGCATGTTCTTGGGTCAGACAATGGGCTCGAGAGTTTTAAAGGCAGAACTAAAGCTGATGACGATGAAGCAATTCGCAGAATAACTGCCAGTATTGACTGGTTGAATTCTAGTTTTGTAAGCGCTTTAGAATCCAAAAGTGACGCCATGGTAATAGCCATTCATGGTAACCCCTTTAATATCTCCGAGCGCCGTGCCAAAAAATATGACATAAGGCCCTTCGCCGGGCTACTCGCTGTTATACGCGCAGGCGCAGCTGGCTTCGCCAAACCGGTATTGCTGGTTCATGGCGATACCCATGACTTCAGATTTGACCAACCGGTGCGGGATTCATCAGATCAAACTATTTCTAATATTTATCGATTGGAGGGAATAGGTTCTCCCGACATTGGCTGGGTTGAAGTAACCGTTGCTGCTGAAAACCCGGACCCTTTTCAAGTTAAACCTTATTTTATTTCAAACTAAATCATCGACGCAGATCGATCCCGTGTTCCAAATAGGCTTTCAAGCACATGGTCATATGAGTCCATCATTCGCAATTATCGTATGAGCCTGGCATCCCATTCTCTGAATCGATCCATCCCGACTCAGATATAGAAAGCATGGAGCCGCCATCTTCCAACTCCTCAAACTCGATTCTCACCGTTACGTCATAAGATTCGCCATCAGCCTTTTGCCAATCAAGGCTATTTAAAACAAATTTAATGAGCCGGTTTTTGATAACTTTGGTCACTCTTACGGGATGATCAGATGAGCCAGCCCAATGCCAGACAACGGTATCTCCCTCGGTTAAACCGCCGCTGGTACGATCTGCGAAATATTCTACTATTCACTCTTTGGTCATCACCGCTTCAAAAACAACGCTAATAGGTTTTTTGATTTTACTTCTTATCCTGAACGTTCGTGGCATGGTCGGCTCTCCCAAATTGCTTATTATGTTATAAAAATATAACATGTTTATCTAATGGTCAAGCGCCCCCCACAATCCACAACCGACACCCAAGACGAACTGGTGATTAAAGCCATCGCGAGTGCTGACCGTCGGCGCATACTCGACTCATTACAAAGCACCGCAAAAACCACTGGAGAACTATGCTCTGAGCTGCCTTGGATAAATCGCTGTACCGTAATGCAGCACCTTAATGTGCTCGAAAAAGCCTGCCTTATAATCACCAAGAAGCAAGGACGGGAGCGCTGGAACTATCTTGACGTCAGTCCCATTCAACAGTTTCATCAGCGTTGGATCAAGCCTTACGCTGTCCCATCAGCCCAATTACTCCTTAAACTAAAAACTGATTTAGAAGCCCCCTAAACGTCAAACCACTGATTTCTTTTGAAAAGTATCGCATAGACCTTCCTCCACCACCCTCAAACCTAAATGATAATCAATTTCAATTGCGAATCATTATCATTTAGATTAGCATAACTAAATCAGATTTTAGTATTCATATCCCAGAAGGAAAAACCGATGAAAGCCAACAGATTATTGCTGAGCTTAGCCATTTCATCAGCAATTTCGTCCGTAGCAATGGGCCAAGAGCAGGACAAATGGAGCCCATTGGAAACAGTCACTATCATAGGCAGTCAAGAACAAGCTCGCAGACTCGCCGGCTCGGCTCATTTCATCGGCGCAAACAAGCTACAACAATTCTCCTACAGCGACATTCAACGTATCGCACGGGAAGTGCCAGGTGTTTCTATTCAAATAGAAGATGGCTACGGACTCAGACCTAACATCGGCATTCGTGGAGTCGCCACCGAACGCAGCGGCAGAATCACATTACTAGAAGATAATGTGCTCATCGCCCCCGCTCCTTATTCAGCACCCTCTGCTTACTATTTTCCAACTGTTGGAAGACTTAGTGCTATAGAAGTAGTCAAAGGACCATCGGCAATTACTCAAGGGCCTTTCACAATCGGTGGTGCATTGAATATGGTATCGACACCTATTCCAACCGAGATGGCCGGCAACATTGTTACCGAAATCGGCCAAGACTCTACCTACCGAGTACATGCAACCTACGGCGGCCGCACTGACTCTGGCTTCGGCTTCTTGCTTGAAACACATCAGTGGCAATCGGACGGCTTTCAAAACATTGATCGCAGCAACCAGGGCACTGGTTTGGATGTTGAAGACTATACGGTAAAACTGAGCTACGCCCCCCTTAATTCAAATCACGAAATCGAATTGAAATTGCAATACGCAAACCAAGATTCCGACCAAAGCTATCTAGGTCTCACCGACAATGATTTTGACAATAGCGCATTCCGGCGCTATCGCTTATCGGAGCTGGACAATATCCAAACCGAGCATGAACAGCAGATTCTGCGCTATGGCTACGCCTTCAGTAGCTCGTTAACTCTGTCAGCTACCGCTTACAATAATGAACATCAGCGTAGCTGGTTTAAGACCGAAGGCATCGATTTTGATGGCAGCAGCAACGCCCAAGACTTTGATCGAACCAGTTGGTTCAATGTCGTGCAAGCTATCAACACAGATTCAACTTTAAATGGCTTCACACCGAGCCAGCTTCAAGCAATTCTCGATGGGGCAAGTGATACACCAGCGGGAAGTATCCAGCTGCGTTCTAATGATCGCGAATACTATTCTCGCGGAGTTCAACTAGGACTCAACTGGGATGGAGTGATTGGCAACACTACTCACAATGTAGAATTTGGCATTCGAATTCATCAGGACGAAGAAGACCGACTTCAACTTAACAGCAATTACAGTCAGATCGACGGCGCCTTGGCCCTAGACGATCTGGGTATATTGGGCAACGCCGGCAACCGAGTCCAAAAAGCCGACGCTATAGCCATCCATATTCACAATGACATTCAAGTGGGTCGCTGGACCATTTCTCCTGGTCTACGTTATGAAGATATAGAGCAAAAACGCACCCGTTACCGTGACGGAGAAGCGCGATCTTTTCGGGATTCTCGTGAAAATAGCACACAGGTCTTTTTGCCAGGACTAGGTGTGCTTTATCAGGTTAACGATGAACTCTCATTGATTGCCGGCGCTCATAAAGGCTTTACA
Organism: Pseudohongiellaceae bacterium; assembly: GCA_047617605.1. Taxonomy (GTDB): domain Bacteria; phylum Pseudomonadota; class Gammaproteobacteria; order Pseudomonadales; family Pseudohongiellaceae; genus UBA9145. Next base: position 81,862 of record JBLGBJ010000005.1, read on the forward strand.
GCACCAAGCAATTCCCCAGGGGTTGACGAGGAAACCGCCATCAATTATGAGTTAGGTTTCCGATATCAAAGCGGCGCGCTATCAACTGAGCTTATTGGGTTCTTAAGCGACTATGACAATATCCTAGGCGAATGCACCGCATCATCAGGTTCGGACTGCGTGATTGGCGATGCTTTTAATGGCGATGCAGCAACAGTCGCTGGAGCCGAGCTGCTGATCAGCGCTGACTTAGCAAGCAGTTCAGATGTTAACATCCCGGTGTCGCTAAGCTATACCTATATCAATGGCGAGTTTGATACTGACATAGCTGACACAGACTTTTTTGGCTCGGTAAGTGCGGGCGATCCGTTACCTTACTTACCTGATCATCAGTTTTTAGCCTCAGTTGGATTCGAGAAAAACAACTTTGCTGCCTACCTAACTGGCAACTATGTAGATGAGGTTTGCGTGCGAGCATCATGTAATGCGTTTGAGCAAACTGATAACACCTTTACCGTAGATCTTGCTGCCAATTATCAATTCAGCGCCGCTTTGAACTTGTACGCTAGAATCGAGAACCTTACTAGCGAAGAGGACATACTTGGACGACAGCCTTATGGGGCCCGCCCAAACAAGGACAGAACCGTCACAGCTGGCGTCCGTTTTAACTTCTAGATTAGAGCTTCCCAGTCAATTCAGAGCAATAAAACCTATTAAACGTTAACCTTTCTGAATCGTACCTATAGCACCAACAACCGCTACCGACCCAGGCTGTGTGAACACTCAAGATGATCCGCAAAGTGATCCATATAAGCTAAGCTGCATTCCTTATAGCGCTGTCGGGGCGCCGCGAGGCGGGCGAAACAGATAAGCAATAAACTCAATTGTCTCACCACACCTTCGAAACTAGCTCCAGAGTGGGCCAAGAGGATTATGCGACCGTTTGGTCGAATGCCACCGCACCCCCTTTAAGGCAGCATTCTGCGCAAAGTATCATCTTTTACCAGATAATGATGATACAGCGCCGCCGCTGCGTGAATTCCAATAAACAAATATCCTGACAAGCCGAATATTTCATGGGCTTCTCCAGCAAATTCAGCAATTGTCTCTGATACTGGCGCGATGGCGGGTAGCGGGATAAAAAACCAGTTAATTGCTTCGTCATTCGCGCTGAGATACAGCCATCCCAAAATGGGCATTATCAGCATCAACGCATATAGATATATCTTCATCCCCTTGGTTGCCAACATTTGCCAAGAGGGCGGGTTTGGGCTAATTGGCGGTGCAGTCAACCGCATATTTATGAACAATCTGGCGAGTGCCAGGACCAGAATAGTAAACCCTAAATAGATGTGCCAATCCTCTGTCGCTGCGCGCAGCGGGTTACCTCTGGGAATCGTTTCGTGCAGTTCTATACTGCCATAGATGGCAACCATTAGAATCAATGTGAGCCAATGCATAGTGATTGAAATTGGCGCGTATTTTCGGCGAGTGTCCAAGTTTGTCATTTTTATTTCCCAATCGAATATTGGCTAAAAGCCTATAATTAATCCACATCGTGCCTTAAAGTCGTGCAGCCCATGTGCGCTTTGAATGACATTTCTCAGTAAAAGAGTTAAGCGCGAAGGTACTAAGGGAACCCAAGCTATGGAATTAATAACACCGCTTACAGGGGAATTGATTGATTTGGAACAAGTTAACTGGCACTGCACGCTAATTACGTCATGACGCAATCAAAACTTATATAAAAACGGCACAAACACAGCAACCTTCTATTCTTGTCCGCCTTTCCTAAATTGCCTCTAAAAACTGCCTTCCAGTACAACACACCCCTTCAGCAGAACTCGAACTAGAGTAATGTCTCGCACAGCCAGACCGCTTGGCAAAAGAAGAGACAGTGGTCGATCAGAACTCTCATCTGATGATGTCCGTACTTAATAGTTTATGCGCAGGTATTAAGTGTATATCGAAAGCTAATATGAACTTTAACGGGTCGCGTAGAACTGACAATTGAGATAGATCAGGTAAATGCAATCCCAAGCCTTTTCAGGGAGTGATAACAACAGCTTGAAACGGAATACCCTTGGTGTTTGACCTAAGTCAAATGGGGCTAATTGATTAGTGCTATACAACTAGTGGATAGATGAACTAAGCACGAACTTAAGGTAAGCAAAAATTTGCAGCTTCACAAAATACTGCATATTACCGTCACTAAACCACCTAATTAGGTAGCTATGCCACACTACCAAGAGAGGAAGTCTCCAATGCTTAGTCGAAGAGAGTACGAAAGAGAACTAGAACACAGACTAATAGAGGTAGGAAAAGAGGTCAAAAGGCTGAAACAAGAAGTTATTGACGTTGAATTGGAGTTGTCTGCCGAACAACATACGACTCTCTAGAAAATGCAGGAGTTCAAGGATACGGCAAAGAATAAAATTCATGAGCTGGCCAATGCCAGTGATGAGGCATAGCAGAAAATGCAGGAAGGGCTTGAACACTATTGGGCTGCTGTTGGTAACGAGACGATGTCTTACGAAAGCATTTTCCGCAAGAAACACTAACATCGAATCTGGCCGCTGAAGTACTAGTCTTTAACTGACTAGCATCCGCACCCGTTCGATGCGCTTAGGGCTTCCGTGATTCACGCCCTGCCTAGACAGAACGAAGCTAAATTCTTCAACGAAAAAAACAGCCTTGAATTCAGCGAGCTATTTCAGCATGTTTTACTTATTCAACAAAAAGTTTCCCAAAACTAAAAGAGCGATAGTAATTGTGGGACTAAACTTCATCTATTGTTTACAAGGCAATGTTACTGCAGCGGAGATTTCTACTACCGAACTTAAACCTGAAGTCAATCCTTGGCAGTGGCTGCTGGGCAACCGAGAAGTGGTGTCAAGAAACGTAACCGCTCTCGGGCGTAATTTAGATGACTGGCTAGCAGGAGAAGGCATAGGCAATCAACCCAATCAAACGTACCTGAGCGTGCGACTGAATCAACAATTAGGATCACTTGACGGTTATCATTCGCGCGCGCGGATAGGCGGAAGCCTCGATCTACCGCGAGCTTCTGAGCGCTGGAAGCTGATATTTGAATCCGATGCCGAAGAACTCAATTCGCTGGAGGGCGAGGTGTTGGGTAATGAAGTTTCGGGTGAAGCTATTGCTGGATTCAGCTACCAGCAAAAGCTTGGGGGCAGTTGGCAGGTGGACCATACTGTCGGTTTACGTGACAGACTGCCTGCTGATCCATTCTACCGCTTTAAGGCTCGGCATCAACGAACACTCAACTCCGATTGGTCGATGAGATACCAGCAGAAGATTTGGCACTACAAGACTCAAGGTTGGGGCTACGACACTGACTTTTCCTTTAATCGAAAAATTTCAGCATCCAAAGTCCTGCAGGTTTTATCAGAGATAAAATACCAACAAGATCGTAAACGCAGCGATTTCAGCCAAATACTCGCCCTGCACAATACTCGGGCCGAGTATGAAACACTCAGCTATGAACTGGGAGTGCTAGGCAGTAACAAACCAAATAGTAGAATCAATGACTACTTCTTAGGTGCGCGCTATCGCCAGGCGATTGAAGATGATTGGCTTTTTGTCGAGCTAGTTCCACAACTTCTTGTTTCGCGAGATGAAAACTGGCGTCCCGAAATTAGACTAATCTTGAGCCTTGAAATTCAGTTCTTCGATTTCTAATGCGCAAAACTAGAGCTGTACCGTACCTGGCCCGCCTAGTCTACTATGCACACGCTCGGCACGGCATCATAGTTAGTGGTTGTCTGCCAGCAGCCCACCCAAAGCATATTACATTCAGGGCTGAAGCGTTGCTGCCCTAATGTTCTATTTAGATAATAAATGTGCCCCGTAGTAATTATCTCGGTTTTATCGTATTCATTGCACAGGAATCGCAAAGACCACAATCCACAGAAGAACAAGAGCCACTGAAGTGAAACCAATATATCGATATACATTGTAAGGTAGAGCGCCATCATGGCGTGCCGCCTGAACTGCGACCAAAACTTGAACGAAGTAGTACAATGCGAAAGTGCGAGAAGCTAGTGTGACAATTTCAAAAATATCAACCATCCAAATTAAGCCAATTGCCGAACCTACAACGATAAGGTAGCTCGCTCTCGACGTGACGTTTTTAGTGATTACTTCTAAAATCAAACCTCCCGCACCTAGTGTGTCTGCTATAGCCGCACTGAACTGGCTCATAATAGCGGCGATTACCAACATCATTGGCAGAATAAAGGCTATCTGACCCACCAGATCTATTATCGCTGTTTCGGTTAATGTTGTCGGCGGGATCAAATGCAGTAGCGGCATGATTAAAGCTACGAACCCAACATAAATTGCGGCAGATAGTAGCTGTGCTAAGCGCATGCTGTTGATACGTGTTTGGGCGGTAAACTCGTTACCCAAATACCTTGATGTCTCGAAACCTTGAACCACCAAAAGCATTCCAGCCAGCATCTGTATTGATTCAAATAGGGAATGCTTTTCAGCTAGCAGCGCGCCATTGCCAAAACCGCTCACCAAATCGTCCTGTAAAAGAGCGATTAGAAGCGCCGTGATGATCGCAAGTTTGATAGCGACCGCCCATTCTTCTAATCGTTCGAGTCCTCTAAATCCGGAATACCAACCCGCCATGCCAATAGACGCTAGAATCACAGTGGTCACAATGTTCGCTGCCAGCACTGATACCGACCCAAATGATTTCAGTAAAAACGCTGCCAGTAATCGAACATAAAATCCTACAGATATTACATAGGCAATTGTTAACATGGCATTGGATAATCGCTCAGTCAGATTGAGAAGACTATGATTTCCTGCCACAAGAAGCGGTTCTGCATAGCGAATATTAAACCGTATTACCGCTCCAATTGCATAGGCTATCACCACGATTCCAAGTATGGCCCAGGTTGCGTTTATGCCTACGACCTTAGCGAGCAAAGGGGCCACTACGAGAAAACCACTTCCTATAATCGATGCTAGAGGTGTTACGGTTGCTCGACAAAATTGTGCATTGCGAACTCTAGGTAGCAAAAGAGCATAAGTAACGCCCAGAGCTAAGGCTGGCAATATCCAGTTAATAGGCAAAGCAGGTCCTTCGTTGTTCATCCAACATTATTCGAAAAAAGATCCCGCATATTCAATTATTCTATGACATAAAGGGAGAGCTCATGGAATTTTCATCACAAACGCTACATCCAGCACAGATGCTAAAAACCATAGGCTAGATCACTGTTGCAGCCATTCTAACGCTGTATCGGAATCATCGAAGTATTTTACCTCTCCAGAGGTAAACCACGATGCAATTTTGGATGCTAACTTCTGCCACGATTTATTCCCAAATATCGCAATCCTATCGAACTCATTGCCGTGTTTTAGACCCAGTTTAAAGTCATCCCATGCAGCCCTGAGTTCCCATCCTTCTAGCTCTGAGCCATCTATAAAAACCGTGACCACCGGATCTTTCACCCCATCGAGGGCCGAGTCAATAACAGGATTAATCATGTTGTAGTCTTCGTGTGTGAGTTTGCCAATGGCTTTGAGCGAAACAAAGAACTTGCTTCCAACTCGCTCCATACCAATGGAAACCCCGTGTCTCTTGATATTCATGGCTGTTACTCCTTGGTTAATATTAAGCTAGCGAGGCTTCCCACAGCGTGTGGTTGAATGGCGCTGGATTCTTATATGTAAGTTCAAGACTTAATTCTCGATGCGTACCATACTCGAAATTTTCGGCCGGACAGAGACTGCTCAACTCCTTTCCTCAGAATAGAACTTCCGAACAACCTCCCAAGCTTCTTCGGGCGACTCCACATACTGAAACAATTCATAGTCCGCCTGATCGATCGCGCCTTCTTCAACCAGCGCTTCAAAGTTAATAATCCGCTGCCAGTACTCTCTCCCAAATAATAAAACAGGCAAGGATTCAGATTTTTTTGTTTGAATAAGTGTTAATGTTTCGAACAATTCATCCAAAGTGCCATACCCCCCGGGAAATACTACCAAGGCTATTGCTCGCATCAGGAAATGCATTTTTCGCAGAGCAAAATACTGAAATTGAAAACAAAGCTCTGGCGTAATATACGCATTGGGATGTTGTTCTTTTGGTAGAACAATATTTAGCCCGATGCTCTTTGCTCCAACATCGTGAGCACCTCGGTTAGCAGCTTCCATGATTCCCCCACCGCCTCCGGTAATGATAACAGAGGCTGGAGTCCCGCCATTGCGTGCTTCGCGGCTTACCAGCCGCCCAAACTCTCGGGCCATTTCGTAATAGTGCGACTTGTCTACGATCTGATTTGCCTGCTCGACATTATTGCGCAGCTGTTGTGCTTGCGGGTCATTTTTCAGTTCGACCTGCGCGGCGCGCAGTGCTTCCTTAGCTGATTCAGGACTCTGAATTCGAGTGCTTCCGAACACAACAACAGTTGACGTTATTCCATACTCCTGTTGAAGCAACTCAGGTTTCAGCAACTCCAATTGCAGCCGAATTGGCCGCAGTTCATCACGCAGTAAAAATTCAGTGTCCTTATAGGCTGGTGTAAATGAGGGAGAGCCAGTCTGTGGCGTACTGAACCCTGACTTATCCGCGTCGAAATGTTCTAATTGTGGACAGAGCGGACTTTCTAATTTGCTTTTCTCCGGCATCGCTTTCATCCATTCTTATAAAGATTAGTAAAAGGAATTTCTCCTACTTGGAGACACAACAATTATTTCCAGAAGGAGGCTTTCCACAACAGCCCTGATTCGCAATTTATTGGTTTTTAGAGTTTTCTTCGAAATGTGCCAACCGCCGTACTAAAAACTGATTCTTTTCTCGCAACTGTTCTACTTCATCGATCAAGCTCAATGCCAATGCGATGCCAGCCCAATCTATTTCCAGATCACGGTGCAAACGTAGAGCTTTGCGAGTGGTAGATACCATTTGTGGGTCAAACTTCCAGCTTTCGGGGACCCTGCCCTCAGGCTCCACAATCCCATGCTCAACTATTTCAATCACGACGGTGGGAGGCACTAAGGTAACCTCGCAAAACTCATCGAAGCCAATTTGCTCGAAGCTTAGTATTCTCATGAGGACTTGCTCCATTCTGCACGGGGGTAAAAATCAGTATTTTTGGCTAAATTTTGCCAATGTTCGTTGTCCGAAGCATTACTGGTTTGGGGTACTACAATCTTTAAAACGACATATAAATCACCGATGCCTCCGTGCTTGTTCGCAAGTCCTTTGCCCTTAACCCGCAGTCTTTTCCCACTCTGACAGTTAGGAGGTACCCTAAGCAGGACTTTGCCTGACAGGGTTGGAACACTGACTTTCGCCCCTAAAACTGCTTCCCAAGGAGCTAACGGAAGCGTAATGACCAAATTGTGACCTTCGACATCGTATAAAGGGTGAGGAACAAGTCGAATGCGCAGATACAAGTCACCGTTAGGTGCTCCTTCGCGACCGGCTAAGCCCTGACCTTTCAACCGAATCCGTTCGCCGTTATTAACACCGATTGGAATTTTCACCTTCAACGTCTTCTCTATGCCGGCAATTTGATGCGTCACTTTTTTGGTCGTTTCACTTAAAGTATCTTCAAGAAAAATTGGTAGCTCGGTCTCAATGTCTTGGCCACGCTGCGCAGCCGAAGTCTGATCTGTCCAATTTCCCCGATAGAAGCCTTCCCCTCCTCTGGCTGACTGATCAGAACCTGCTTGCTGAGATGCATGACCGAAGATCGAACTGAAGAAATCCGAAAAAGCATCATCATCGCGCGAGTCACCACCGGCACCACCTGGTTGCCATCCAGGTGGCGGTTGGAACGATTTGCCGTGCACACCATATTTGCGAATCTCATCATATTCGGCGCGTTTTTCATTGTCTTTTAGCACTTCATAGGCTTCGGCCACTTCCTTAAACCTATCCGAGGCGTCGTCCAGATCACTAACATCTGGATGATATTTACGTGCAAGCTTTCGATAAGCGGTTTTAATCTCCTTATCGCTCGCGCCGGCATCAACATCCATAATCTTGTAGTAGTCTTTGAATTCCATCAGTTATCAATCTTGACTTCTAAGCTTGTCTCGATAAGCGGACACTTTCTCATAATATTTTTCTGTATCTCCGTATTCAAGGAACTCATTATAGCGAGCTGATTCCGCTTGAATTTTCTGTGCATGTTTGATGGGACAGCAATATAGCTCAGTTCTGGATGCAATCTCTCACGCATAGGAAATAACGCCTTTGCCGTAGCCGCAATACATACAATTGAGCTTGTCGACTCCATTCAGATTCATAAGAAACTGGCGATCGATTATGAAATGTTGGGCACGCTTTAATGGTGTAATTTGATAAAGCCGAAAACAAAATGCTTGATAGAGTGTAAAAGTGAAATCGAGAAACACGAACGGGGTGATCATCGAAAAGACAAAAATAATTGACGCTGTGTGCCCCCAATTTATTGCGCTAGTCAGGTAACAAGCTTTTGAGCTAGCAGTTTTCAAGCTCGGATCAGCCGCTCTTTTAAGCTGCACAATACTTTGAATGAAGCGATACAGAAAACGTTGTTCACTCCGCTTCAATTCCTTAAAAATTTTTCCTTCTAATTGAGTCATGCTGTCAAGAAGCGATTCGATACGTTGATTCATTCACTTTCTCACAGATTTCTTCTATTAGTGTGGGTACAAAGATTCTAATTCACTGGCAATCTGCTTAGATGACTTAAATCAATTAGTTATATCAAAAGAGGAAATTAAATACGGTTAAATAATTGATCTTCGTCAACGCCTGCGCTTCAGCTCATATTAGTATAGACACTAGAGAGCCCAATATTGACGAGAACAGGATCATGAAGGTCAGGGCTTTGTTACTGATACTAGCACCTGACACAGTCGCTAATCTTAGTTCCGCTTATACAGTATCCGCCTTTTTAGCAGCCTCCCTAAGCGGCAGCGGCAAGCGGCAATTCGAGGCTGTCTATCTCAAAGAACTTAATAGGAGGGTTCAAAATCAGCCTGAGCTTGTTCAATGGGAGCTAAACCTGAATGAAAAACAATTAGCACATGTTCATCGGCTATCGGCGGCAATTAAAATTAAGATTTATGCTTAACAGCAAGCCGCATCGAAGCGATGAGTGAGGTCTGGAATGATTCAGTCAAATCAGCGACTGAAGATGAGCGAATTAGCAAGGCCTTCGAGGTATACCCAAGGCTCGAATCTGCTGATACCTTCAAAAATCGTTATCGATATAATTTTTTTACATATATCAATAGAGAAATTGGTACAGATGCTAGCCTGGCCATTCAAGAGCACATGCGGAAGCTCACCCCAAAATCATATGCCACGTCGTATTCCTGAACAAATTTGGTTCATACAATTGGAGCGGAACTGCAGCAGTTGAAATTTAGCTGTGATCAACCGCCTGCCTTGAATCAATAGCTGCTAAAAGAATCACTGAATCATGAGATGGGTGTTAGTCCCAATTAAAATTAATCCTTAACGTAAGTACTACGGAGAATAATTATGTACAACAATATTATTGTCGCGATCGACCTCTCGGAAGAATCACAGAAAGTGGTGAATGCCGCGCTAGAATTGGTTAATAAAGATCAAAGCAAATTAGTACTCGTTCACGCAATCGAGCCAATACCCGTTGTGTGGGGCATGGCGACTTACACTATTGACCCGGTGGATCTCCAGCAACAGATTCTTGATCATGCCGACAGCCTCTTACTAGATCTAGCCAATAAGGTTGGCATAGATAAGTCAAATATACACACTGTGCTTGGTAGCCCCGCGCCGGAAATACGAAAAATTGCCACTGAATTAGGCGCCGATGCGATCGTTATAGGTGGTCACGGTCATTCAGGATGGAAAGTCATGCTTGGCGCAACCGCAAATAAACTTCTGCATGGTGCAACTTGCGATGTACTTACCGTTCATGTGGGTGATGACTGAGCGGTAACTCTAAAAGCAAATAGTGCAACACCATTCCAATTACCATTGCCGCAACAAACATTAAGGCCGAGCTGTTTAGCGTCGTCATCGCAGACAGCGCCGGCCCAAGGCAGAAGCCGGCGATACCCCAGCCAACCCCAAAAGAATAGCGCCTGTTACAAGTGTTGAATCAATGTCTTTACTCGTTGGTAAGTAAAATTTTGTATCAATACATGGTAATCGCCATTTATTTTCATCTAAATAAAAATCCGCTATCCGCTAACGCGCGTAGGAGTACCACAAGTCAATTTTTTTAAGTGCCCTCATTATGAATACCGACACATCAAGAGAAAGAATCCAGTCTGCTCTACACTGCCTTTTTATGGGAGATTCACTTGCTATGCCGGCTCACTGGTACTACAACCCAGGTGACATTTATAAACAGTTCCCTGGTGGCATCTATAGGCTGGAAGACGCGCCCGCCTTCCATCCTTCCTCCATCATGTCGCTGCACTCGACCAGCCAAGGTGGACGCAGCTATTTGACCAAGAAGAAAGCAACTGAGGTTGTTGGCGACGTTATTCTAAAGGGAAAACGGCAATTTTGGGATGTGAAAAATCAGCATTACCATCAAGGAATGAAAGCCGGTGAAAACACCCTCAACGCTCACTGCGTTAGAGTGACAATGCGAAGCTTAAGCAGTAACCAAGGAGCCTATTCTAAAGAAACCTTCCTAGAAAATTACATAGCTTTGCTAACAGCTGATGAGCCTAAACATCCTGATACCTATGCTGAATCATATCACCGAGGCTTTTTCGCGAACCTGGAACAAGGTGTACCCGCAGATAAATGCGGAGCGAAAACACATGACACAGCATCAGTAGGCGGTCTTGTCATGCTGGCGCCTATCGTTTTCTGCGGGCTGCAAAATGCGCTCTCAATTACGGATGTAAAGGCACAGTGTCACGAGCATCTTATGCTTACTCATCCTGATGATTATCTTGCAAAAATTGCAGGGGACTACGTAGAACTTTTAGCTAGGCTACTGCTGCGAGACGAAGCCGAAGATCCGCAGGAAATAATCGCACAAGCGGCCCTAAAAAGTATTAACCTAAATCTTAAAGAGTTGAGCGCGAAAAATTACAGTGACTTTGAAATTGTTGGAGGCGTCTTTACTTCCGCTTGCTATATAACCGGGTCATGGCCGAGTGTGCTTTATTTTGCTTTTAAGTACTGCGGTGATGTCGAGCAGGCTTTAATTGCAAATACCAATGTAGGTGGCGATAACGTGCATAGAGGCGCTGTCTTGGGAGCGATACTCGGCCTGGTCAGCAATAAAAATGTCCAAGATTGGTATCAAAACCTTACCGATACCGAAGAACTGGACAAAGAAATAGCGGCTCTACTGGGGAATTGAGTTTTTGATTACGAATGAAAAACCGAAGATAAAAGAACTAAACTTTGAAACCGACTCAAGGCTGCGCTTTAAGTCTGGCCGGCTTCTTTAGTTGAGCACCTTAGTCTAGAACTACAGGTAATTTACTTGGCATTCCCCATTCTGCCCACGAGCCATCATAGACCGATAAATTTGTGTACCCGGCCACGCTCGCTGCGAGCGTTAACACACAAGCTGTTATGCCGGAACCACAGCTAGTGATAATTTTTTTATCACGACTGGTGAGAGCTTCAAACAGCGAGCTTAGCTCTTGCTCTGACCTGAGATGACCTTCGTTTAAGACCTTAGCAAATGGTAAATTCAATGCTCCAGGCATGTGACCTGATCGACTTCCAGGCCTTGGTTCTGGGGCAGTACCTGCAAACCTAGCGGCTGATCTAGCATCTATAATATCAACAGCTGCATCTGTAGCTGCTGCCAACACAGCTTCAAAATCACAAAAGCCAGATTTTGGGCAAGCCTCGAAATTTCCGATTGAAGAGCTTGAGTCAAGGCTATTAGCTACTTTTTGCCCTGCAGCAATCCACCCGGGCAAGCCGCCATTAAGAACGGCAACTTGTTCATGCCCCATGCTGCGCAGCATCCACCACGCCCGTGGACTCGCATAAACACCCACATCATCATAGACCACAATAACACTGCTTTTGTTAAGTCCAAGTGACCTTGCCCTTTCTTGAAATAATTCAGCACTGGGCATCATGTGAGGTAAGGCACTATCGGGTTTGCAAATATCTTTATCGTAGTCAAAACGCCTTGCCCCCGGGATAGCCTTAAACTCTCCCTCAGCATTTAAAGAAACAAACCCGGGCACAACCGGTGGCACTGAAGCATCGAGAATAACCAGATTCTCGTTGTTGAGGTTTTCTACAAGCCATGTGACATCTACCAATGGCTTAGCGAGAGTAAGATTTGTTGCATTCATTTCAGCAAGTTCCGATTAGAGTTGCGGTTGAAATTGCGATTAAAGGCACGCTTATGGATGCAGTGGCAACTGCGATTAAAATTGACGCTAGAGCTGCGAAGAAAACTCAAGCAGCTTCGCTCTAAGCTTTTCGGTGTTCGCAGGGCCAATTCGAATTAATTGCTTGTGAACGGCCTGAAGATTCTCAATACCAGTATCAGCATAAAGATACATGACCGAAGGCTTTACCAATTGAAAAGGACCATCTAACTCGTTTGCCTGCAGGACATTGTCGATTGCCAAACGCAGAGTGTCATCAAAACTTACATTACGAAAACCAATTTCGGCATAGGCTTGCTGAAATAAAGGAGACAGCAACTTATATAAAGTGATGGCAGCGTCGGTGTCCACATCAATAAACGTCGACACTATTTGGTCAAACCTGAGGTAGGCGCTTTCATCCATTACAAATAGGTTTTCATCGATATTGCGAACAGCCATTTCAGTCTGCATCGATCTATAAGGAAGGCCATTTTGGGGGAATTCCCCACGGCTGATATTTTCAACAAACACAACAAACTTACGCACGATTTGATCATTGACCAAATACGAAACGAGCTCTATTCCGTTTTGTAGTGCGCGAATATTTTCAAATACGAAACTATCACTGGCGTTCAAACTAGGAATACGAATAGCCGACCCAGTAACCGCGAGCTGCGGCTGCACTTTTGGAATTTCTATCTCTATTGGCAGATCAACTATTTCTGGCTCAGCCGCAGCAACCACAGGAGGTGGGGGCTGCGGCCTAAATATTGACTGAGGCAACGCAGATCGCTCAGCGTTAGCCGAAGGCAGCGTGACCTGTGGCTCAGCCTGAACAGGAGGCGCAATAATGACCGTTGTGGTTCCTTGCGGCGCTTCAAAAGTCAATGCCATATAGATCAAATACAGCATTGTCGATACCGCCACCGCAACCACTGCCCATATACCTAATTTCGGCATGATACGCTCCCGCGTGAATTAAGTGATCATTCTGTCACAGAGCCCAAAACCCTACAACAAACAGCCCGTGCTAATCATGTATTGGACAGCTTCTGCCAGGGTTTAACCATCTCTTCGGACATTCACAGACCAAACGCCGGGCATAAAAAAACCCGGCTAGTAAATGATAGCCGGGTTTTGGGATCGGTCTATTGTGTCTAGATCTAAAAAACCTTAGATTTTTGAAAACCCTAGATCTTCCATAGTCGTAACAAGATCGCGTCCCGCCGTTGCAGGCTTAGTCGCTTTATCAATCTTCAAAACAGTGCCATCGATATCGATGTAATAGGTCCAGCGATTAGCAAAGCCGACTCCCATTAACGCACCAAAAGAATCCACCATTTCTTTACTTGGATCTGCCAGAATCGGAAATCCAGCTTGGTGTTCTTCAGCAAAAGCGGTGTTGTCTTCCAGTGTATCTACACTGGCCATAAAATATGCAACGTCGAAACTCTTAATTTCTCTAGCACTGTCACGCAGCGCTTTACATTGCATAGTTCAGCCACCTGTAAAGGCTTTAGGAAAGAAAGCAATGACTACAGGCTTCTCACCAGCGAACTGGGATAACGTGTAAGTCATGCCGTCGGATGCCTGAAGCTCAAAGTCAGGCGCTTTTTCGCCCTCTTCCAAGGCCATGGCAAATTGGCTGCTGAGCGCTACAGCAGCGACAAACGCTGGCAGTAATCCCTTAGCTAGCCGATTGGCAAAATGGGACATAGTTTTCTCCGTTTATGAACTAACAATTGAGCAACGGCTCAAGCGGACACTGTTGTACCTCGACTAATACAAAAATGCCAGCCACATTGGATTAATTGCCTGTTTAAAGCTATCAATACCCGCAGCGCTGTTCAGCGAACTAAAATCTGAAAAGGCTGCCCCCGGAGCGGCTTAACTGAATAGACTCCGTCTCTAATTCAGCAATTTGCATATCCAAGCTTTGCTTTTCAGCTTCAGACAGTGATGAACTGGTTAACCGAATTTCCCTAAGGCGCTCTATTGACGTTTCAATTTGACGAGAATAGCGACGCAACTCCATGTTTTTAGCGTCACGCTGAGATTGCCGGAAGCGAGGGTTTGCAACCTGATAATTCTGGCATTGCCGCACGACTTGGCCCCGAGCATTTGTCACATTTCGACATCGCGACTCAGTTACGTATCGGCTCGCTGTGCCCTCGAATGCGGTAAACGGTGTTCGAGCAATTGACCGAGCAAGCGTCAAATCAGTCTGTATTTTAGCGAGAATAATACCTAATAGAGTCTCTGGCTCAAGATTTGTGTATAACTCGATACGATTCAATTCTCTTGAGTAAAACTCACTGAGATCGGTTGCTCTCTCCATGAGCCCCCTGGAATTAAGACTCAAAATATTCTCTCGTACTACCCTAAGATTCCATCGACCATATTCTTCTATAGCCGCTATGTAGTTAGAATCTTCTACAGAATAGACTCGTCTGGCAACAAAAAAATCCAGCTCATAAAGGTCATCCACTTCCTCCCAATCTTGAAGTTTCGCGTTGTTGAGAATAAGGGCGTCGATAATGGGTAATTGCTGGGGACTGTAGAGACCAGTGTTAATTCTTGCGACTTGAAGAGCATCCGTATGCAAGCCAACTGCACTCTCATAGTCTTCTATTTCATTATAAAACGCCCCAAAGTCTGAATACGCTTCTTGTAAGGCCGGATCATAAATTCCTAAATCGCTTTGCATAGCTATAATGCCGGCCTGCCTAGCACTGCGCTCTCGACTTATTTCGAGAATGCGAGCCTCCTGCGCGGCGATTTCTGTGGGTGATAGCTCCAAACTCTCAGTGTCTTGGCTATCTTCATCACTTTCGCTATCGACATCTTGTAAAACGCTGAATTCAAATTGAAAACCTTCATCAGGGTCAATTTCCACCTGAGCCCGGGCAAAAGAAAAAAGTAAGCATAGTGCTAGGCTGCAAAAACATCGCGCTAAACCGCGGCTCATACTTAGATTTTTCGACACTCGCTTAACAAGCCCTCTTAAGACAATTGAATTTCTCATAAGCCGACAATAAAGCCTTCCTCACTTTCTTGTAACTAATGATCGCACTGGATAGCTACAGTTACTATGAACAGCGACAGATCCCATGGGTAACTTCGTCGAAGCGATGATACGCCTGAGCCTTCTATGACCAGATATCAAATCGGACACAATCACCGTGCCTTATAATCCCGCCTTTGGTAACTGCTAAATCTGACAATAAGCAGAATATTCATCATACGACTATTCCATCGCCCAGCCAGCACCCATTTTTTGCGGGAACAAGTTATTGCTGCAAACACGGATAAAACGCCCGTCATTAAACTTGCCATGACAGCAACCCTGCCAACTCCAACAACTAATCTCACATAACAGACAACGGCGCTCTTACTAAGCTATTTGCTGAACTGTCAGCCATTGTGCCCACCGTTAAAAATCTAACGAACACGAAAGACTTGGACCGTCTGACTAAATCCAATCGAACAAAAGTCGCAATGCAGCCCACAGATATGGAACGAATAATCACCAAAGAAGCTTTCCGCTCTTTTTAATAACGAGGCTAAGACAAGGCAAGCGAACCCCCAGAGAATGACCCCCAACATAGCCTCGTCATTGACACCGCTATGGCAGGCCAAAACCTTATCCACATCGCAACCACCTCCTTGCTTAAGCTTTTTCGAATCCCGCCACTTATTTTTAGAACGTGGCAATTGGGTTCAACGGAGATCCGGTTCCACCTTCGATTTTCAAAGGGGCGCTGGTAAATAGAAATTCCCACCTATTTTGACGTTCAGCCTCCTTCGCCACCGCTTCTAAATCGAGATTGTCAAAAATAGACGTTCCCATCGCCACCAGAAATATCAGATGAACTGGATGAGTGTAGGTTTCTACACCTGATGGAAAAACATCCAGCGCGACGTCGCTGCCGATCATTGCTATGTCCTTGGCTTTAAACCACGCGGCCGCACTAGCATGCAAACCCGCTGACTCTGCAGCTACATTCCAAGGTCCAAGAGACTCCCGGCGTGCCCATCTTCCAGTTCTTACCAGAACCACGTCCCCAGATTGGATAACTATACCGGTGTCACGCTCCCAAGCATCGAGATCTGCATCAGTAATTGGCGTGCTTAATTCCAACCACTGCTTACCTTTATAGGCTGCCATATCAATCAATACTCCTCGGCCAAAAATGCCGTTCTCGTACGCGGTGATTGCTAGCTTGCCGCAGCCGTCCACAGTAACCTCATCTTCTGAGTAACCGTTATACATGGCCCCCTCATGAAATCGGTGACACAAGGCATCCAAGTGCGAGTGCGCATAACCATGATAGCTGACGCCAATAGAATCACCTGACCAAGGCCCTGGGCTGCTGCCTACAGAAGTCATCTCATGTTGATAAGGGTTGCCGTTATCAGGAGCGGCTTCGGTCAAAACTTGATGGGCCATCGAAACAGAAATACCAGATTGGACCAACCGAGAGGCCGCAATTCGGGTTTCAGCAGTTATTAAATTCAAACTTCCCAATTGGTCTTCTGCACCCCAGCGCTGCCAATTGGACAAACTGATCATCCAATTATCAACCACAGATTTCTGCAACTGGGCGCTAACGCTGCCTGAGAAAACTGCCGAGGCCACTAGAGCTATAAAAATACTTATTACTTTCAGTCGCTTACATGCATCAATCATCATAATTTCCTCAATACCCTCGTGAGTGCTCTGGTGAGGGTTTTCAACAGTATTGGCCAGTTTAGCATCTAGGGTCAAACTACCTGAAGCCCCAGCGATAGCTGTTAGAAGTTAAGCATGCATAAAGCCTACTTCTTTCCTATACTTCAGAAATATCATGTCAGGAAAATGTTCCAATTAAAGCGCTCCTCCCAAAATTTTCCTCGTGTCTGATTTTTTGCCTGCTTTCAGCATTTTCTTCATTGTTGCTCGGTCAACAACAACTACTGTTGCTGCCAGGGGTAACCGATTGGGCAAGCGCCTCTGACGCTCGAACCAACAACTTTTCAGAAATAGGGCTTGTTGGAGAGATTCCTCTTGAGGCCCAAAGTGCTTGGCTTCATTTGGATATGAAGGACAGTGAAGCCGACATACTTTATTTTCCATCCAATAGCTTTAGCCTGTATCGGGTCTTTTCCGACACCAAGGATTCACTGCTGTTCGAGCAGAGAGACCCAAAAGTCAAATTGGCCAACTGGAACCCTCAAGCCAATATTCCTCTAAGTAGAAGTTGGGGCAATAGTTTTTTTCTGCAGTTAGAGACAAATGCGAGTACCGCATTGCCGATTGAAACAGATACAGCGGCCGTGGTCCGGTTTAGCTTTTTAGATTTCGCTGAATACGAGGAAATTAAATCAGCAGCCCTTATTAACAATGGCATGTACTACGGCGCCATTTTACTGATGTCTGTATTCTCGCTATTGTTGTCTGCTTTTAATAGGGATCCCGATGCTTGGAAGCTTGGGATCACATTGCTGACATGGTTTGTGGCAGTGTTCTCAGTCTGGGGCTATGGCAGCGCAAAGTTACCTTTTGGAATCCAAGACATTCTGCTATCCACATCAAATCAGGCATTAGCGCTCGCCACATTTACATCAGCTTGGTTCTGCCAATCCTTCTTGGCGCAATCGGCGAGCGGCTTCTGGGCATTTAAGCTGTTAAGAGGCTGTATGTGGGGCAGCTTGTTCTATTTATTAGGTTCGTTATTCATTGGGATCAGCTGGGAAATAGCAATTTTACTTATGCTTGCAACTGGCACCTGTAGCGTTCTTACAAGTATCTCAGCTGCACGAAATGGAGACAAGGCAGCCAATTATCTGTTGGGCGCTTCCGCGTCTTCAGCCCTACCGTTCGCTTTTTTAAGCTTTGCCCCACTGAGCCAGCAATCAGCAATAGCTTCCGGAATGGTATCGCTAATATTTATTATGCTAGCCCTAATGCAAAGGGTCGGCGTTCGCTTCCACAATCTGGGACTACAGGCAAAAAACGCCTCTGAGCGCGAGCGCTTTCTCGCCAGCATGAGTCATGAAATTAGAACACCGCTAAACGGCATCATTGGGTTCAGCGAGCTTTGTAGCCAAGAAAAGCTAGAAGGCGATACAAAATATTATTTCGATCAGATAGACCGCTCCTCGAAAATGTTATTAGGTATAGTCAATGACGTACTCGACTACTCCAAGCTTCAAGCCTCGGAGGTAAACTTAATATTTGAGCCCATGTCGGTTAAGAGCACCCTTGAAGACGTCATCACTATTAATAAACCATTCGCGAACCTTAATTCGATTGCTCTGGACTATGAGATCAGCGACGACGTTAGTGAGTACATAATCACGGACCCATACCGCTGCGCACAGGTGCTGATTAATCTGTGCGGCAACGCGGTAAAGTTTAGCCGTAACGGCCATGTAAAAATAAAGGTCACGCTGGATAAAAACCACATACTGTTTGCAGTGATAGATAATGGTATTGGCATCGAAAAGGATTTGTTGGCAGGTTTGTTCAATCCGTTTTATCAAGCCGATGCTAGTACTGCCAGAAGGTTTGGCGGTACCGGCTTAGGGTTGGCGATTTCCAAACAGCTAAGCCAACTGTTGGAGGGTGAGCTGACTGCGGTTAGTGAAAAAGGCAAAGGCAGCACATTTACCTTCCGCCTACCCTATAGCGAAGGCACTCCTCCGAAGATCCCAGCAAAGGCCGACATAAGTAAACTCATCGGCAAACGAGTCCTACTCGCTGAAGATAATGCTGTTAATCTCCTGCTCGCTACCCGAATCCTAGAGAAGAACGGCTTGCTAGTCGACTCTGCTGAAAACGGGAAAATCGCATTGAGAAAAGCCTCTATCAATGACTATGACTTCATCTTAATGGACATGCAAATGCCCGTGCTCAGCGGCACTGAAGCTACCGAGCAAATACGCAATACAGGCTTTATGCAACCAATCATTGCCATGACCGCCAACACCACAGATTCTGATAAAGAGGCCTGCTTCAGCTCTGGCATGAACGACTATCTAACAAAGCCTATCGAACAACAACAGTTATTGAAAACACTAGAGATATGGTCAACTGTTGTCTGACTTAATAGACTCATTGGTTTATGCGAAGTCTTTATTACCATCACAGCGCCCGCACGCATTAGACTACTGATAGCGCCCCACCTGACTAAAAACCCTTCACTATTGCTTTCAGTTTTGCTTTCATGGTGATTCTAAGGAGAATCTTTATGTTGTTGTTAAAAACACTGTCCCGGTCCGCCGGATTTATCACCGTCGCTGCCTTATCAGCAGTCTCAAGCAATGCCGATGAGGCACAGATGCACGCGATAGCAGAAGCGGTATCCGCTGAGCGAATCGAGGCAAGCATCACCACGTTAGCAAATTTTGGCACTCGCCATACACTATCTGAAACACAATCAAACACTCGCGGCATTGGCGCTGCCCGCCGCTGGATGGAAGCCGAATTTAATTCGATCTCTCAGGAATGCGGTGGTTGCCTAGAAGTGTTTACGGTAAGCGGCATTGTCTCAGGCACTGACCGAATTCCTGACCCGGTCGAAATCGTCAATGTCATCGCAATCTTAAGAGGGTCACTGGACCCCAATCGATTTACGCTGATGAGCGGCGATATTGATTCTCGCATAAGCGACCCGATGAATTTTATGTCCGATTCCCCTGGCGCTAATGATAATGCCTCTGGCTTGGCAGGTGTAATTGAAGCGGCTCGAGTGCTAAGCCAGCACCGTTTTGCGGGTTCGATCGCTTTTGTTGGTTTATCGGGAGAAGAACAAGGACTAAATGGCGGTGCGATTTTAGCAGAGCATATTATCAACGAAGGCTGGGATTTAAATGCCGTCATCAACAACGATATGATTGGCAATATCACCGGAGTGAACGGAGTAACTAACAACACGACCGCCAGGGTGTTCTCAGAAGGCACCCGCTATGTAGAGACTGAAACCCAAGCTCGCCAACGTCGTTACCAAGGTGGTGAGGTTGATTCTGCTTCCAGAAACATTGCCCGCTATGTGGATATGATGGCCGATCTCTACATTCCTAATTTGGATGTAATGATGGTCTATCGTCTAGACCGATTTGGTCGTGGCGGCCATCACCGACCGTTTAATGAAGCCGGCTTTCCAGCAGTGAGAATTATGGAGACCAACGAGAATTACACGCAGCAACATCAAGACCTCAGAGTTGAAGACGGGATTACTTACGGCGATACTCTAGATCATGTGAATTTTGCCTATGCGGCAAAGCTCACCGCCCTCAACGCAGTCACTCTCGCTTCGATGGCCGCGGCTCCGGCGCCTCCGGCTAATGTTTCTATTCGTGGACAAGTGTCACCTGACACAACATTGAGCTGGGAAAAGGTCAATGGTGCAACGGCTTATCGCCTGCATTGGAGGCTCACTACCTCCCCAACTTGGGATTTCCACAGAAGTGTTGGAGATGTTGAGAGCTTCACCTTAGAAAATATTGTCATCGATAATTATTTTTTTGGTGTTTCTAGCATTGGACCTGATGGCAGCGAGAGCCCCGTTGTCTTTCCTGGGGCGGCAGGGTCGTTTGATTAAACGTCTCAAGTTAAGTCGAATAGGCGGTCGCAAAACTGTGCGAGCGCCTACTTAAAACATATCCCCGCGGCGACCCGGCGGGCTTAAGGCCATCAGCTGCGAAGTTAGTGCGAAATAAGCCACGATATTAATTGCTAGCGCAGCCACACTTATTGTCGATAACGCCTAAGAGCTGACAGCGGTGAATAGTGCGCCTCTAACCCTTCGCCATCGGGTCCGTCAGCCCTATCAGCCCCCCGGCCCCTCGAGCAGCTCGACTTTTTTTGCAGGTGAATGACCGTAGCCCCCATGACAAACTTTAGGGGCTGGGTTACTCTGCTAACCATACTGCATAACATAGTTAGCTTGCGTATCGACTAAAAACAAGATCATCAACGGAGCCTACCCATGAAGAAATCATTGCTGCTTACATCCATAGCCTTAATTACTGCCGCAACAACGTTCACCACTATCAATTCCCAAGAGAATGAAATGAGCTTTTTTATCACCAGTGTCGGTTCTGGCGATGGCGCAAATATAGGTGGTTTGGCCGGAGCTGATGCTCATTGTGCAGCGCT
This sequence comes from Pseudohongiellaceae bacterium, assembly GCA_047617605.1. Classification (GTDB taxonomy): domain Bacteria; phylum Pseudomonadota; class Gammaproteobacteria; order Pseudomonadales; family Pseudohongiellaceae; genus UBA9145. Next base: position 103,319 of record JBLGBJ010000005.1, read on the forward strand.
AGCATCTGCTGCGGGTTCGCGCGGCAAAACGTGGCACGCCTATTTAAGCGCGCATATGAGCGATAATTCGCCAAATGTAAATGCTCGAGAACGCATAGGGTTTGGTCCTTGGTACAACGCTAAAGGTATTCAGGTTGCAAGCAATCTTAATAATTTGCACTCAGAATTCATGAGCCTAGGAAAAGCCAATTCCTTGGATGAAAATGGAAGCATGGTCAAAGGCCGCGGAGACACTCCAAACCAACACGACATATTGACTGGATCTACTCTTGATGGCCGTACCGTCGATGACGGAAGCAACCATACCTGCAATAACTGGACAAGCAATGAGGAAGGCACCGCCCACGTTGGCCATTTTGACCGCACCGGTGGCGGCCAGAATCCAACTTCTTGGAATAGTGCGCATGGCTCTAGAGGTTGTAGCCAAGACGATTTAATAGGCACCGGTGGTAACGGCTACTTTTACTGTTTCGCAATCTAGCAGAATTATTCACACACTTGACTTAGAGGCTTACCTTAAAGCTTTCTCTTCAAGCCAGGCTCCTAAAAACACGATAAACTGGTGCGGTTGAGATTCACTCAATCGCACCATTTTTTTTGAGTCACGTATTCACGTCAGTAATCAGGGTAGAACAATGAAGCTTTATGGAATGGGACAATCTCGCTCAATGCGGGCCCTTTGGGCGTTAGAGGAGGCAGGCATCCCCTATGAATACCAAGAAGTCACTCTGCTCACCGACGCTACAGATGCCGACAGTGCAAAACATCCAAGCTACTTAGAGCTGAATACTCAGGGCAAGGTCCCGACACTGGTGGATAATGACTTAGTCATCACCGAATCTATGGCTATCCTCAATTACATCGCAAGGTCAGCACCGGAATCTGGGCTTTTGCCCAAAGCAAGTATGGCCGCGTATGCAAAGCATGATGAGTTAGTGTCATTTATTTTGCTCGAACTTGAGCAACCCCTTTGGACTAGAGGCAAGCATCTGTTTGCCCTGCCGGCGGCACACCGCGTACCTGCTATATTTGATACCGCTACTTTCGAATTCGCCAAAGCCATTAAATGCCTAGAACATTTGACGGCAGGTGGTGAGTTTGCCATCGGCAATCAATTTAGTTTAGTCGATATCTTGCTAGCCCAAACACTGAATTGGGCTGTTCGTTTTGACTTCCATGTCCCTGAGAATTTAGTCGCTTACAAGGACCATCACTATCAGCGTCCGGCCATACAGCGTGCTCTAGCGGTTACTGCATAAATCAACTGGCGAGACCGATGAAAAAACTAACTACATTTGCGGCCTTGTATTTTTTTAGCCTTGCTGCAGTAGGTCAGCCTGCCCCCCCTGTCGGTGATTCCAACAGCTTGGAGGCGTACCTCTTGCAAGCTTTTGTAGCGTCTCAGGCGCCACAGAGGGCGCCTCTGTTTCACATAGGGATAGAGGCACAGCAACACGGCGATAGCTATTTAGTCACAGCTGTTCTCGAAGATTACCCGGCTTTTTATGCAGGCATTAATCGCGGGGACATCATTGTTAACTCCAACGGCGGTCCCTTTCATCCAATCGAATCATTTAACAATGACGTTAGTGCTCAGTACGATTTAACTATTGATAGGGCTGGAAGCCGGTTTGTTCTGACGGTCACTCCGGTATTTGAGAACTTGTTCGATAGTTACCGAAATGCAACCGCGAGTAGCATTCAAGAATTCAGCGCTGGCAACAAAGTGATTGGCTACATCAGGCTTTGGGCGCTGTCCCGAACTACCGCCGATGTCATAAGCTATCAAGCATTAATGGAGGACTTAAGTCACTGTGATGGCCTGATTTTAGACTTACGTAGCTCGTACGGGTATCTAGACGAAGTTTACATAAATTCACTAATACCAAACCCGTCAGGAAATGACTATTTTGGAAAATCTGTGGTTGTGATGGTCGATAGCAAAACCTCGGTGCAAGGCGCGCAGCTCGCACGAAAATTAAGGCGATTAGATCGCATAGTGGTGCTGGGCACTGAAACTAACGATGGCTTGAAGCCAGAGTTGGAGGTGCCCTACCCCTTCACGCAGACTAGCCGAGGTGACCCTCAATTTGAGACAGCTTTGAATCGCCTTCTAGGGACGATATAAAACTTAACAACGATTTGCTTGGCTGGCATCTCAGGTTATCTATCAGGATTCAGAACCTGTCTCGAAGTGAAGAGCATGATGATCAAAGCCATGCTCGATTGTGGGCTTGATGATTTTAAAATAAGGCGAGAGATCAAAGTCTCTAGGCGTAAAGTGGGTAAAGTGGCGCTTATAGTAAAGTGGTACTTCCCCATCTTCACCGTTATCAAAAACGGTAGAGGATAAATTAGCGGTGGACTTCGATTCATCGCCAAAACGGTCAGCACGGCCATGCAGCGGCAAGATTGGATAGTCGATAAACTGGAAGGTCTCAGCGATCAAAGTTGAGCATATTGCCTTGGTCGGCTCGCCGCTGCCAAAGTCAATCATGGCTCTACGGTAATGCACCGGCACCGCGGGTCTTTGAATCAGATAGCGAGTCAAATCCAATACATTACGAAGATCATACTTGTGCCCCAACTTACCTTTCGCAAAATCGACCAGTCTATCTTTGTCGTTCTGGTTAAGGTTGACTGGCCTGCATATTCTGAGATTGAAACCCTTATAGTGATCAATGGCTATTAGCCGCACTCCGGCTTGCAAATCTGCTTCCAGCAAATTCAGCTTAGATGCAGGTTCGCCCCCTAACCCAACAAACAAAGCCGCATGAGACCAAGAAGACTGGGTAAGATACTTAATAGCGGAGCTAATTCGTGTATTACCCTCCACTAAGAGGATATCCCCAGTTTCCAGAACATCTGCTACTTGTGCAGTGGAGACTGTATCTATGCGCCGATATCCGCGTAGAGGTTTTGAGAGAAAAGCGGCTAATTTACCGCCAATAGCTCTATTTATAGTGTTCACCATTAGCGACTACTTAACCTATCCATATCTCAGGTATACTGATTTACCTTTTTCTGCTTGATGGCAGTATAAACTGCTTCATCGAGCGTAATCGAGTCAGTGTAATCGAATTGCTATTTATTCCATAGGAGTAACAAAAATGACCAAGGCCTATAACAAATTTTATATTAACGGTGAGTGGGTCCAACCAGCCGACCGAAAAACGCTCGATGTTATCAACCCGGCGACCGAAGAAGCCTTTGCAACTATAAGCTTAGGAACCGCCAACGATGTCCATGACGCGGCTCTAGCCGCTCGTGCAGCATTTCCTGCTTGGTCCAAATCCACCGTCAAAGAACGTGTGACTGTCATTAACAATATTATTGCCGGTATGAAAGCTCGTGCCGATGAACTAGCCATCGCAATTTCAAACGAAATGGGCGCTCCCTTGAGTTTGGCTAAGACAGCTCAGCTGGGTGCAGGCATGGGCCATTTTATGGCTGTAGTACCAATAGTTGAGAATTTCGTTTTCGAAGAAGTTCGCGGAACCACAAAGGTAGTAAAGGAGCCAGCCGGCGTTTGTGGCTTTATTACTCCTTGGAATTGGCCACTAAATCAAATTGCTTGCAAAGTTGCTCCAGCACTAGCAGCTGGTTGCACAATAGTCCTCAAGCCGAGCGAAGTCGCCCCTATCAGCGCGTATATCCTTGCCGAGATTATTGCCGAGGCGGGCTTGCCGCCAGGCGTGTTCAATATGATTAACGGTGACGGCATCATAGTAGGTGCTGCCATTTCTAGTCATCCAGAAATAGATGTGGTGTCATTTACAGGATCAACTCGTGCCGGCCGCGAAGTGGCGAAAGCGGCCGCTGATGGCATTAAACGTGTAACGCAGGAACTAGGCGGCAAATCTGCCAACATTATTCTTGATGACGTTGACGATTTTGCTAAAGCAGTCAAAAACGGCGTTACTAGCTGCTTCGGCAACAGTGGCCAGTCATGTAACGCACCAACTAGAATGTTAGTGCCAAAGGCACGCATGACAGAGGCAATGGAGGTCGCAAAAGCGGCTGCTGCTAAAGCCACTGTAGGCGATCCTTTAGCTGAAACAACACGACTAGGCCCGGTAGTAAGCAAAGTTCAATTCGATAAAATCCAAGCACTTATTCAGGTAGGAGTCGAAGAAGGCGCAGACTTAGTTGCCGGCGGGCTGGGACGTCCTGAAGGACTAAGCAAAGGCTACTACATCCGACCGACTGTATTTGGCAATGTGACTAATGCCATGAGTATTGGTACAGAGGAAATTTTCGGCCCGGTACTTTCCATTATTGGCTATGACTCAGAAGAAGATGCCATCGCAATCGCTAATGACACTGAATACGGCTTGTCCGGCTATGTATCTGGACAGCAGGCTCATGCCGAACAGGTAGCCAAACAGATCCGCACCGGTATGGTTCACATCAACGGCGCGCCAGCTGATATTAATGCGCCATTTGGTGGTTATAAAAAGTCTGGCAACGGCCGCGAATGGGGCCTAGAAGGCTTTGAAGAATTCCTAGAAACCAAAGCAATCATGGGTGCTGCCTAAACTCCTGACCTGTGAGGCACCCCTGAGTGACTCACAGGTCTCTTAATTTAACACGCAAACACCCAATCGGGAGAACAACTATGACCGTCGACGTAATTAAAGGTGCCATCGATATTGGCATTGTGACCAACAACATCGATGCCATGATGGTCTTTTATCGAGACACTTTAGGGCTCGAGTTTGAAGGCACAATACCTATGCCAGGTGGCGGCCAAATGAACCGCTTCAAAGTGGGCGAAAGCGTCATTAAGGTTATCGAAACCGATCCAAAACCTGCTGCCCAAGCGCCCCCGGGAGGCATTCGCGGCGCCACCGGATATCGCTATTGGACTATTACCGTAGGCAATCTCCAAGCCTGCGTCGGCAAAGCTAAGGCTGCAGGCAGCACGATTATTGTATCAGCCAAGGAAGTTCGTCCCGGCATCACGATCGCTATTATTGCCGACCCGGATGGAAATTGGGTTGAGCTATTAGAAACTGCGTAGCTTTTTAACCCAGAACATCTCAATAAACCCCACGGAGATACTTAAATGAAATCACTAATAAAAAAAGGCTCGATTTTTACCCTGCTGTTATTACTCGCAGCCTGTGCAAATTTACAACGATTAAATATTGCGGCAATTCAAAGCGCTGATCTAAACAACCTAAACGTGCCAGAAAGTAATGCTCTGGCTAGCGGCCAACCGACTCAAGAGCAAATTAAAGTGCTTGCTGAAGCCGGAGTAAAGCACGTCATAAGCCTGCGCAGGCCAGAAGAAATTGACTGGGATGAACAAGCGGTAGTCGAAGCTAATGGAATGCAATTTCACTCTATTCCAGTGGCCGGATTGGCTGGCATCACAAAAGCCAATGCCACTAAACTTGAAGACCTGCTTAACTCACTCGGTAACGAGGCAGTGCTAGTCCATTGCGGCAGTAGCAACCGAGTAGGTGCATTAAAAACCTTGGCATCGCTTGACGGTGACGACAGCGCCAGCATAGAAGCCGCTTTTACTGAAGGCCGACGTTGGGGACTAACTCGACTGGAAGAACCTCTGCGCGAAAAGCTTCAATCTCAATAATTAAAATCACTAAAACCAGTAGACTGGCTGCGTATAGCAGCCAGTGTGTGAGGATGAATCTTTGTATAGTCCTGGAGGCTCAATCCCAGCCCCGCGCTGCCCACCCACAACAACTCTCCTGCTCGTCGGCGTTGTTTGGATTGTGTCATCATGCAGCCCTAAAAACCCAGCCGCCGCCGACCCAATGGGTCAGTCAGATGAAGAAATAGTCAGTATAATCACCATGAATCACGCTGAAATCCGCCGAGACATTTTGGCTGAATTACACAAACATGAAATTCAATACTGGATTAACGAAGATAGATCAATTGGTTTTCCTTCCGCAGACGCAGAGACTATCGATAGCATCTATTACGAAGTTGTCGGCGCATATGCCGCTAGAAATTAAGCTCAGAGCCCCACGCTTAAAACCAGAACTAGCAAGAATCTGCTAAAAGTGCTCGAAAGCACTGCCTGCTTAAAAATGTATATCCTGAAGCAGGACTTAAGTTATCAGCACTTCCAGAAATTAAGCGGCTTGATGAGCCAACTCTGTTAATTTCTGGCGTAGCTCTGTTGTCGTAACAATTGGGGCATCGAAATGAAAGCGATGTATACGCAGGCCAATTCGAATATGAAACCCTTCACCATCGACTCCTGAGATTTCGGGAGAGTCATCGTCGTCAAGGGGTATGTTCGCTAAGATACAGTAGTGCCTAATAGCGCTAACATGATCCTCGTTCATATGTTCGACAGCGCCCTTTTCCTCAACCGCTGTAAAAGGGTTTGTAGGCAAGTAGGAATCTATATCTATCCAGTAGATCGGTACTGACAAGTTAACTCTCAACCTGCCAGAATCCGACGCATGACTCAATTAAAAATGTATGGGCTACGCCGCCGGTCTGAAAACATCCAGAATGCCGTCCGGCTCTATAATCGATTTAAACAAAGTCATCGTGATTTCGAAGATCTATTGGTTGATCGAGGTGTCACGGTAAGTTACGAAAAGATCCGCGACACATCGCAATATGCCAACAATCGATTTGAGCTTTAGCACGAACCGGCACGAGTGAGAGAGCGAGGCATGCGAAAGTTCAAATCGATGCATCAGGCGCAACGTTTTCTAGGCGCACATGCTGCTATCTACAACTTATTCAATCTGGGTCGTCACTTAGTATTAGCTGAGAATTACCGATATTTCCGGCTGCGTGCTTTTGCGTCTTGGGAAAGTGTAGCGGCGATATAAAGTGCCAGTTTCGTACTTTTTCTCGGCTAAGCACGTTAATTTGTCAATACCCTACTAAGGGTAGTGAAATTTTTGGATGCCCAGTTGGGCGGCCATCCAGTTGGACATCTTTCGAACAGCCCTTTTTACTTTACCTTGTCGCTATGATTGGCCGAGCTGATCAGTTCCTCTTTAACCACATAGCTAGGACGCGACTTTACCTCTTCGTATATTTTAGCGATGTACAAGCCTATAAGGCCCAAGCTGATCATCAACATACTACCAATCATCAACAGCAATATGATTACAGTTGTAAAGCCCGTCACAGCGTTACCGAGCGCCCATTGATATAGGGTCAGGGAGCCAATTAGCAAACTTAAGATCAGCATTAGCACGCCAATAACGGTGACTAGTTGCAGCGGAGCAGAAGAAAAAGATGACAGTGACGATAGTGAATACTTAATCAGCCCCCACATTTTCCAAGACGATTTTCCCTGCTCTCTATTAGGAACCTCAAAGGGTATTTGATAGGTTGGATATCCCATCCAACTGACCAGCCCTCTGAAAAATCGATTTTTCTCGGGAAAGCCGCGTATCACCAAAACGATTTCTTTATCTAGCAGCTTATAATCGCTGTCATTATCTAGTTCGAGAGAGCTCAAACTTTTCATCGATCTATAGAACAGCTGGCTGCAAATTTTGTATAGAAATGACTCTTTCCCACGGCTCTTTTTAACACACTCTACTAGTTTATAACCCGACTCCCATTGAATGAGCATCTCAGGAATCAATTCTGGCGGGTGCTGAAGATCAGCATCTATGATTATGTAGGCGTCACTTTCACACCGGTCCAGACCAGCTGAAATTGCCGACTCTTTGCCGAAGTTTCGAGTAAAGCTACACAGGCCTGTGGAATAAAAACGTGAGGTGTGACCACGGACAATACCGGCGGTTTTATCTACTGAACCATCATCAAGAATGAGCACATGAAACTGGTATTTTTTAGACAGGGGTTTCAAGATTCTATCTAGCTCGGCAAACAAAGCGGGCAGAGCCATTTCCTCATTATTAACCGGCACTAAGATACTAACTATTTTGTTCATATTATTTTTGTATGGATAACCCAAACTCCGGCAATTATTAGAACAGATCCAACTATCAGGCCTAGAGAAATTTTTTCCTCAAAGAAAAATAACGCCAAAAGCAATGATGAGACAATGCTTATGCCGATGAATGCAGGCACCGTGCGGGAAAATTCGTTTACGGAAAATATTTTTATAGTCAGACCAAAGGAAATTGCATACAGAGCAAGGCCTGCGAAAATCAACAACCACGAACTGCTCGGCAAGGTCATTAAATCCCCTGGCGTCTTTAAGCTATCTCCCGACAGCTTTAGTGTCGTCAGCGCAAAACTATTACACAGTGCTGCCAGCGCTATCAGAAAAAAAGTATTCATTTGATCTCTCTGATGTAGAGGAAGTCTCCGCCGAGCTTGTGAATAACACCCATTGGGCCAACCAATTCTCGTAACTTATATTCATACGGAAAAAAATGAAGATGTAAGTCAAAAGTAAATGCGTACTCTCTTTGACAAGGCACTACAATGATTAAGCGCTTCTTACAAACCCTCTCAACTTCTTTTAACGCGGTTTTCACATCCCGAATATGCTCTAAAGTATGAGTGCAAACAACGGTGTCGAATTGTTTATCTGAAAACTGCAATCCGGTAATTACCGCTTTTTCATATCTGGGGTTAGCAGATTTTTGGTCGGGTATTATGATATCAGCGCCAACAACGTCAAAACCTTGATTTGCCAGACTCTCTGCAAGGAAACCACCGCCACAAGCCACATCGAGCACATCTTTTCCAACAACATTCTGCTTAATAAAACTCAAACATTCTTTGTTAAGGTCAGTCTCACGTTTAATGAACTTATCGGCCAGAGTTTCATAGTACTGATTGATTTCATCGTCGGACACATTGGCGACATCCTGCTTAAAATCTAGGAATACCTTGGCTTTGTCACCAAACACCAAATAAAAGAAAGGTGCCATAAACCAGCGACTATCACGTAGCAAAGGGGGCAAAAGATAGTCGAATAGGAAATGTATAACTAATGTGAAGTTTCTACTGATTTTCGAACCCTCGAATAAAGTTCATTTTTGTATCTCCATTTCAGCTATCTCTGAAAACCACCATTGGTTTTCTTTATAGGCAAACAGCTGATACCGCTCGCCATCGGCAGGAGCCACCATCAACATTGAAAAACTTGGCGCAGGAATAGCGATCGCACGATCAACAAACAATACCCCACCCGCAAATCCCGGTTTAATATCAAGGTCCCACTCGACCACGCCTTTAATTACGCGTGGAGCAACAAGCACTTCGAGAGCCCTGTCAGCCGGCCTACAGCTAGTCTCCAAGCCTTCTCTATTACTTATATTGCCGCTCTGATCAAAAACCACTAAGCGCTCAACAGGGGCCTGCAAGGCCAGTATACAGTTCTGGGTCGCTAGAAACGTTCTGTTATTCAGCGCCTTTTCAACAATCATCAATTCTCCCTGATCAAAATAAAGCGGAACAAAGAAAGTTTTGTTATCGATGATGTTCTCAGAATCCATTAGATATTGAGTAACCTTGTAATCAGCGGTGCTCTGCTCTTCAGCTCTATAGTGAGCAATGTACTGGACATGTAGAAAAAGACCGCCAATCAAGCAAGCCGGCAATCCGAATTTCGCCACGTATCCTTTTTCAGACAGTAAAGGAGCTAGAATTATCGCCGCTGCAATCGCCATAGCACTATCAAAGGCGAAGAATATTCTATCGCCATGAAGCTGAGGGTTAAGATAGCCGTGGGCTGCTAAAAAAGTAGGCAATAAAAATAGCAAAGGCAACGGCAATAGTTTTATAAACTTAAGCGGCGAATAGAAAAACGCCGCTAACGCTGCGAGCAATACCAGCCATTTAGTTTCGAGATACCATTCAAGGAACGCTGCCCAACTTTGCCCGCTAATCGAAAGTACAGAGGCCAAATAGCCACTCCCACTGCCATCTCCCGATGGCAACCCCAATACCTGTAACCGCATGCAGAAATAGATAAAAAATGCAGCAATAGCTGAAATTGCCAGCTTCAGATTAGAGGTTCGCCAAGCCATCAATAAGACTATGGGCGGAACCCCCACATAGACTTCCTTTGCGAGCAGCGCACAAACAAGAAGGGCACAAACGCTGAGTTGGGAAGTACTTGACGATTTTCTGATACTCAGAATCAAAGCGAGTAAGGCAAATACCCCGCCCACAATATAGTGCATCGTATAAAACCTACTCACCAATGTAGCTACAGCTAGGTTGGAGAAAACTAGCACCATCGCCAACCAAGCGCCGCGAGAACTGCCACTAATTTCACGAGCGAGGACACCAGCCAAGGCAATAAAAAAGGCCATGAAGACTATTGAGACGATTAAGAAGCTTGCACTGCCCAGCGGCAGGGTAGCTAATATTGCGTGAAAAAGAGTGAGAACGACGGGAGTGAAGTTGGCAGCAGAAAGCTGCTTATAGATATCTCCATTATAATAAGGATCGAGCCAACCGGACTCTATTGCTACTCTCATAACGTGAGCATCGTCCTCTGAAAAGGTCGACCATCCTAATAGTGAAAATAGGATACCGCAGACAATAAGGCTCGCGGTGATGAGAAGCTGAAAATTCCCACTGGCTATGGCTCGCTTGAAATCAACAAAGTATTTTTCTGGGCGCATTACAAAGCACTGCTTTTTATATTCGATTGTAGTCGGAAGAATTGCCGATTAAGAGTCTTATGGTGATTCAAAAAGCAAATTAAATCAAGGAGTTCGGAGGTTAAGCAGGGTTTTCTAACGAGACCTGAAAGCACAATTTGAAGTTTGCAGGATAACGGTTATGCTTAAGCTAGAGTTAAGCACTCACACGAAAAAGAGAGATGACGCGTGAAATTACTCAGGGGAATTGCAATCTTAATGGCATTTTATGGCGTTTACGCCATGGTCAAAGGCGAGGTTTATGCAAAAGGCCGCCTTTCTGCGCGCTGGGACTTCCAAGACGAAGAGGCATCGGTGTTTTGAAGCATCTGTATCAGCTATGTTTTTACCGGAGGTATCGTTGTCCTGGCCATTTCAAACAGGCTTAGCTGACCTGAGCCAACCGTTTTGATTCGACTATTAGAAATTATCAGTCAACTTTTGCTAACAGGGTCAGGCCATTTTTCATATAGCACTCCATTTTGCTTTACCTCTACTGTTAGCCGGTATTTTTTATCGCTCTACTTGGCTAAAAACAACGGCGCTGCTACTGCTAGGCTTGATTATAGATGCGGATCATTTACTTGCTATGCCAATTTATGATTCAACTCGGTGCAGTATCGGCTTTCATCCACTGCACACCCTATGGCCTATCTTATTTTATCTTGTCTTGTTGATCCCGAAGAAAACACGAATCCTCGGTATTGGATTGTGCCTGCATATCGCGCTTGACCTTATCGATTGTCAGCTTAACGGCACAGGCCTATGCCTAGACAAACTACTGCCTTAAGATTAAGGTTTACTTACCACCCTACTGCCTGAGTTAAGCCTATGAGCTATTTTCCACAACACCCCGGATTTTATAGCGCACTGATGCTGCTCGCCGGAATAGGTATTCCAATAATGGCAGCCCTCAATGCCGGACTTGGCTCCAGACTTGCAAACCCAGCCTATTCGGCGGTTATTCTATTCAGCGTTGGTTTGTTAGCATCAACAGGTTATTTGCTAATAGTTCAAGGCATTCCCACCAGCTTGCCTCCAGCTGGCATTCCGGTCCATTTCTATCTTGGAGGCCTGTTTGTCCTGTTCTACGTGCTGAGTATCACCTGGGTGGCGCCTCGGTTTGGCATCGGCAACGCGGTGTCATTTGTATTGCTGGGTCAGCTGCTGTCAATGGCGGCTATAGACCATTTCGCTTTGATGGGAGCCAATCACCACCCGTTCACTGTGCAGCGATTTATCGGACTAGTGCTAATGGCCTCCGGCGTATTTCTAGTGGTTCGTAAGTAAGCAGTCGTATAGCCGCGAGGATCGCTGGTTTAAGCGCCAGTACCGCCAAGAGCCCCTCCAGAATTTTCATCTATTTAGCTAGCTCATTAGGTTTGACATTTTACTATATGTCGACTAGTCTGGACATATGGATATTAAAAAAGCGGCCATCATGTTCGACGCACTGTCACAGGAAACCCGTCTTGGCGCTTTTCGCCTGCTAGTTCAAGCGGGCCCTAAAGGCCTTGCTGCCGGGACTCTTAGTGACGCCCTGGGCACACCACACAACACAATGTCGTTCCACCTTAACCACCTGTTTAATGCCGGCATTGTGTCTTCGCGCAAAGAGGGCCGCTCGGTTATCTATACTGCAAACTTTGATGTCACCAGAGACTTAATCGGTTTTATGGTGAAGGATTGTTGCAGCTCTGGATTTGCAAATATCAGCGAAAATAAAAAAACTGGATGCTCAATCATCAAACTTGAGAATTTTTGTTAGTCAAATTAACCATAACCGCTTATACCAAGGTGAACACCATGAAGCGAATGCACATCAATGTGGGCATTGAAAATATCGCCGAAAGTATCAAGCTCTGCAACGCGCTGTTTGGCGCAGAACCAGTTAAAGCCAAAGCCGACTATGCAAAGTGGATGCTCAATGATCCTAGAGTTAATTTTGCTATAGCTAACCGCACTGATAAATCAGGCGTTGATCACCTAGGCATACAGGTTGAGCAGGGCGAAGAGTTAGAGCAACTTCGAGAACGCCTAAAAACCGCTGATATGGCTTTTTTTAGCGAAGGCGAAGACGTTTGCTGTTACGCCTGTTCAGAGAAGTCTTGGGTGAAAGCCCCCTCAGGCGTCTCTTGGGAGGCTTACAAAACCCTAGCAGATGTTCAGCTATTTTCAGGCGAAGAAGCCTCCGAAAAAAACGCCGACAGCACTGCTTCAGAGCCTAAATCTGGTTGCTATCCGGCAGCTGACGCCTCAGCTATTAGAAGCGCTGGAGCGACAAATTGAAAAAAGTGCTCGTCTTGTGCACAGGCAACTCCTGTCGCTCAATCATCGCTGAAGGCCTTATTAATCATCTCGGCAAAGGCATATATCAGTCAGCAAGTGCTGGCAGTCATCCGACCGGTTATGTGCACCCTAAGTCGATAGAGAGCTTGAAGCGCCATGGTATAGAGATGGGCGACACTCGCAGCAAGTCATGGGATGAGTTCGCCAACAAGAAGATTGATCTTGTTATTACCGTATGCGATGAAGCGGCAAACGAAACCTGTCCCATTTTTCTAGGTGATTTTAAGAAGCTCCATTGGAGCACGCCGGACCCTGCTAAAGTTTTGGGCACTGAGTCTGAGATCGACGCCGCATTCGATGCTGCATATCAACTGCTTAAAGACCGTATTGAGAATGAATTGCTATGAAAACAGAATCCGCTTCGCCCATGGGCCTTTTTGAAAGCTATCTATCAATATGGGTAGGCCTCTGCATAATCACGGGCATCACCCTAGGCGCTTTCTTGCCCGATCTTTTTCAGCTTGTCGCCTCACTTGAATTCGCTAGCGTTAATTTGGTGGTAGCAGTTTTTATCTGGGTAATGATTTATCCAATGATGGTCAATGTGGATTTCAGCTCTTTAAAAGACGTAGGCAAAAAGCCGAAGGGACTTTGTATAACACTTGTCGTAAATTGGCTGATTAAGCCGTTTACCATGGCAGCCCTTGGCATCTTCTTCTTCGAATATCTGTTTACCGGGCTAGTGGATCCGCAAACCGCAAAAGAATATATCGCCGGCATGATTTTGCTAGGGGTAGCGCCCTGCACTGCCATGGTATTTGTGTGGAGCCAACTAGTCCGAGGAGATGCCAATTACACGCTAGTCCAAGTGTCTATTAACGACATCATCATGGTGTTCGCTTTTGCACCGCTCACAGCGCTCTTACTCGGGGTTACCAATATTGTGGTGCCCTGGGAGACTTTACTGCTGTCAGTTGCGCTCTATGTGGTGATACCGCTAGCTGCAGGATACCTTACCCGAAAAACTCTAGACGGTTCTGGAAATGAAGGTCGCATCGGCAATTTCTCGGCCAAAGTGAAGCCCTTTTCTGTTATGGGCCTGCTCGCAACAGTTATTCTCTTGTTTGGTTTTCAAGCCCAAACTATTTTGAGCCAGCCGCTAGTGATTCTATTAATAGCTATTCCACTAATAATTCAAAGCTATGGCATATTCGCTATCGCCTATGGCTGGGCCTATTTGTGGCGAGTCCCCTTTAGCACTGCAGCACCAGCCGCGTTAATAGGCACATCTAATTTCTTTGAATTGGCAGTGGCCGTGGCAATCAGTCTTTTTGGACTGAATTCCGGCGCGGCACTGGCAACCGTTGTAGGCGTGCTAGTAGAGGTACCGGTTATGTTATCGCTCGTCGCAATCGCGAACCGTACGCGATCAAAGTTTACTTAAGTGAATTAACAAGAAGACAATATCACTGCTTTGGGTATTTGACTGCCTGGTTTTACTGTGAGTTGAACTCACACGCCAAAGCAGACATTCGGGGTTCTCCGTATTTACTCCAAGTTCAGCTTCTCGAAGCAGACGCATTGGGTATAGATCCTACTATGCTGGATTCTTTGCACTAAAATTTAGAAAGAAACGGGGACCCTTTATAGATAAGCTGCAAGAGGCATTAAAGCAACTCAAGGTTTTGACCGCCGCAATCTATACGGTGGTAGCTTGAAAGCTGCGGCAAGTCGCAGCCTTAATTTTGCCAATGATAAGCTTACCTGAGGCGGCACCCCATCTGGCGCTATTCTTATGAATTATTCTATTTCCTATTTTCTTCAATTGCTCCGAACATGCCAGCTAGCCAATCTGATACTTTCTTGCGCTGCGCTTGCGGTATCTCTTACTTGATCGAAAGCGCAATGAACATTGAAGTTAGCTAGCAGCGGTAGCTGTGGAGTCCTCTGCTTGGGGTGTTGTCGCAGATAATTGTTTCAGCAATTGACGTTATTGTCTATTTATTCATGTGCGTAACAACACCAAAAAAATGAAAGTGCATGCCCATGAAGAGCTTAGCAGTGAGTTCTTGTATCATCTGAATCAATGTACGAGTAATAAAGCGAAAGCAAAAATGTTTCAAACAGGATTAGATCAATACCGCGAAATATCATCAGTAGATCAAGCGTATTTTCACTCTTTAATGCACCCATTGAATAACAGTTTACTTAGGTTCTGGGAACCCAATAAGGCGGGCGTCATTGGTGAAGGTGACATGATTGCAACTCCTAATATTTTTATTACCTTAATTCTAACGCTTGGTAGGCAGCAACAGGGGAGTCGTATAAGCATATAACCCTCCTATTGTTGAATACCCTGAAAGAGTGATAGCGAATTCAAACTATGAAATTCAGACGGCTTAAGAATTGATGCCGTAGCTGCGTTTAGAGCAATAAACGAGCGCTTTCGCACAAAGCCAAAGCTTCTGACGAAAACGCGGCAGGTTGCTTAGATAGGGGCCAATAGGAGTAAAAATACTAACCACGTTAGACACCTGCCCGCACAAAGCAACTATCATAGAGACCTAATGGTTTGCTTACGTATCCAGTAGAGGTGTGATTTGAGATTTTTGAAGTGGTTTATGGGTGTAATCGTGGTTATCACTTTAGTTGGATCGACCCTACTATTTGAGGGCGATATTCCTGCATCCACTGTCGATGCGAAATATTCGAATTCGCAATCAAATTTCCTTACTTTAGAGAACGGTAGTCGTATTCATTACCGAGACCAAGGTCAATCTGCGGGCCTTCCCATTGTGCTAGTTCACGGTGCAATGGCATCGCTGCATACTTGGGAGCCTTGGGTTCAGGTACTAGGAGAAAACTACCGGCTTGTTACGTTGGATCTCCCTGCCCACGGCCTCACAGGCCAAGTGCCAAATGAAGAATACGGCGCTGATGCATTCACTGCCGCGATCGAGGCTGTAGCAAATGAGCTTGGCCTGGATAGCTTCGTGTTGGGAGGAAATTCTATGGGTGGAGGCGCCACTTGGCGCTACGCACTTGAAAATCCCGATCAAGTCAGGGCTATGGTACTAGTAGATTCGGTGCCGCCAAACCACTGGGCGCGAACTGAGATTGAACCAGGTGAGGCGTCGGGGCCAGCAGCATTCAGCCTACTCAGGCAAGGCTGGTTTAAGGCTATTGCTCGTAACTTGGACCCAGCGCCGTTGATAGCTCAAGGGCTACGCTCAGCTTATAACAATTCACCAGTTGTCGATGACCAGCTGATCGCCCGTTACTATGAACTAATCATGCGCGAGGGCACCCGCTCAGCGATTCTCGGTCGAACCGGATCATACAATGACGAACGAGATCAGCCACAAGATCTGAGCGTACTCAATCAGCCAACACTGATTATGTGGGGGGCACAAGATGCAGTTATTCCGGTGTCCGTGGCTGCGCAGTTTGAGGAGATTCTGCCTAATAGCACGACCGTTATCTATCAAGATCTAGGGCATATTCCGATGGAAGAAGACCCCGCGCGGACAGCCGCCGATGTGTTGCTCTTTTTGAAGGCGATAGCCGACTAGCTTGAAGCTCCGTTTTCACATCGTCAGCAAATAAATAAGAGGATGGTTCAGGGGACACTGATAAGCTATCGACTTACTTGACTTTACAACGGCACCGAAAACCACTTCATCAAAGTTAGAAATTAGCGATAGTTAAACTGGGTTCAAATTTAAGTAAAAATCTAGAGAATGAGTATTGAACCCTTAAGTTGATAAGTTGTGAGCGTTCCCCAGTTTCACTATTACCGGAAATAGTTATATTTTCTAGACCGTGATGGATCTAGAGGCCTACAAGAACTCGTGTCGGGGTCATGGAACCCATTGACTGAAGCTAAATACACAAAATATTCTCCTGTCACCGCCGTGGTGAAAAACACTGTGCGCCAATTGAGGTTAAACCCAAGTTATTCAATGAATGATGAGAGCCGCATGTTTGGAGTCTCTCGCAAGCGACTTGAATATATAGAAACCATTCGCAATTTTAGATGCCGCCTAGATCTAAGACTGTTGGCGAAAATAAAATTATTTACAAGCCATTTTTAGATGACATTATTGCTGATCTACCGGAAAGCTACTACTCTGACTTTTAAGTACGCCGCGTAAGCGAATTGAGCCAAAGGCTAGAAAGTAGCAAAATTTTAGTCGTTTAGAGCCGCTGTGCGGCAAAAAAATATGACCTTCTGAACCCGCGTACTGTTCATTCGCATCTTGGATTGCTAAGGTAATCAATATCGCTTATCACAATGCTGTTGTGTGAATTCTGAGCGCTAAACATTTTTTGAAGATCCCAAAAAAAATTCATATAGGATATAACTTTTTAGTTATTTGGAGGTTTAGATGATAGAAATTTGCAGTCAAAGCGCTGTAGACTCTTCACTGAAAGAGCTCAACAAAGACTCTGCTGGTTCGTGGAGTATTAAGGATGGAAAATTGTACAGAGAGTTTAAGTTCCCTGATTTTGTTATAGCTTTTGGTTTTATGACGAAAGTAGCAATCCTTTCAGAGAAGGCGAATCATCATCCTGAATGGTCCAATGTCTATAATAGCGTGATTATAAACTTAACAACTCATGAGGTCGGTGGCATATCTAAGAGAGATTTTGAGTTAGCACATGAAGTATCGAAATTAATCTAACAAGTCGTTGCCGTTAACGCACCGAGGGACCGCGCTGCGCCACGTTCTTCTGCATAGTTTATGTGTGCCCAGTGCCTAGGCGTCTGCCATGATAGCGTGCGCAAAGCGACAGGGGTAATTGGACTAAGAATACTAACCAAACTAAAGTGTTTTGGAGTATGTTTGGCGGCAACATCGATACAATATACAGACTAGGGATTCGCCAAGACAGAATTACTAGTTAGCGCTGCAATCCTCGTCATAAGTTATTTGATAGAGGCTCTGCTAATTCCCAGCGACGTTGTTAGTCATTGAGATGACATCGATACGTGATTTTAAATTGTATGGCACGATATGATTTTTGAGCATAAATTTAGTGCAAATAGGCTTTAGTTTCTTCTCGATGAATGTGGCATTTACGGAGCAAAAGTCAGCACGCTATTCAAAGATAAGTGCCATTGTGATTTCAGACGTCTAGTGTTGCTGCTAAAAGCCGCAGCGCACGGAAATCACCCTAAATCAAAGTTGATAGAAATGGCGCAGGATAAATTCAATCTAATGTCAATATCGAAAGAAGTCTGGCGAAGGTTCTGACAAGTTAACCCTCGATCTGGCAGGATTAGATATATGACCCAGCTTGGCAACACCTGTATTAACTTGCTACAGATCAGCTCGAGCCACCGAGAAAGAAACTTCAAGGTTGCCGAGATTACGATATCTACTACGCAAACAAACCTGAATCTTTTTCGGCCATCGAACAGTCCGTTCACTACCTCGGTGCTACACCTTAAGTATCAACCCGGCGCAAGAAGCAGGGGTGATTTACCCATCACCGTGAAAAGAATGGGAACAGCCTTATTTTCATAATCTCGCCTATATAACGCCTGCAAAATAAATCCGTCCCCTTTTCTTTCTTGGAGTCATCCGCGGAAAAATAAAGTGCTTAAGGATCGCCAACAACCGTTTATAAAATCAAGCTCTGGGTAGAATTCAAGACGAAAAGTCAAAAAAAAGGGAACCTACAAGGCTCCCTTTTTAAATTTATCGTATCACTTCAACTAGTTCAAAAACTGAATTAAGATAACACTATTTCCAGATGCTGCGGGCCATCAGTGGAATATCAAGAGTGCCGCCGTCGGGGCGCCCTACATGAATAATGAAACTCTCTGCATCGGGATGACTATAGCCAAGTGAAGCCATTCCACCTTCTGACTCTGGCACAGCAACGAACTTTACGCTGTCGCTAGATATTTCAGAAAGCACCATCTTTTGTGGTGACTCTGTGCGAGCCTCAAAACCGGGGTCCCACTGCTGAATATGCAGCACCAATGATCCGTCCACTTCTTCGATCGTAATCATCTCAAACATGCTAGTGGCATCGCCGCCTGTCATACGAACCATGGCTGCTATAGATTTGCCTTCAGTGGATATCCAGTTCTCTTCTAGCTGGTTTGGTCCTAACTGCCCAGCCCAGTTACCAGTCATCCAGCCAACTTGATCAATAGTGGCTGCAGGACCTGCCGCGAAACTCGACCCGGCAAGTGTTGCTAACATCGAAAACGAGATTGTAGATAGTAGTTTATTAAGCTTCATGTATTGCTCCATTTTGATTAATCAGATTCTAGAGCCCATATAACTCAGTTCGTGCTATGGGCTCTGTTCGTTATTAGTTGTTTTTATAAACCTTCTTGCTTTCTTATAAACCTTCTAGACATTCTTTATAGACCTTCTCTATAGATCTTCTAACCAAGGACCCAGTGTACTCCAATCCATTCTAAACATATGTGGCGCGCCATCTAACACTTCTGCGTCCAAACGTGCTCCTGCCTCGGTCAAACTCGCGACCGTTGCATCAAATCTGTCTGCCCAACCCAACTGATCTTGACTGCCGATACGCAGATAAACTGGAAACCCCTCAAAAACCTTTTTTTTATCACTGTCATTGACACTAAACAGCGCCGGCACTGCAGCCACACCCAAATAACGAGATGGGTTTCGCTGCGCTATTTCCAGCGCCGACATGCCGCCATTAGATACGCCAGCCAAGAGCACCTTGCCTTGCTTGATGCCCGGCCTGCGCTGCAGCATTACAATTAATTGTTCCACTTTGGCATTGCCTTGTGCCCCTCTAAACGATCGATTACTAGGCGAAATAGGCACCGCAACGGTCCAACCTCGGCTAGCAAACCCGGAACCGAGCCACTGCGATGTGTCTTTGGAAATTGATGCATTGCCAGGCCCGCCACCCATTAAAATCACCAGCGGGCTAACTTCTGTGAACTGGTCTTTCGGCAGCACCATGAATACATTCAAAGTACTACCATCCGCTAATTCGATGCGCTCTTGCCCTGACGCATTAATTGAAAATGACATAGCCAAACATATCCAACACTGAAGTAGACGATTCATAATTTTATGAGTTTTCAGATTTTGCTCTTTCACGGTAGATGTCTTCGAATCGCTCCTGCAGCCTGCGCATACCACCCAGCCAGCGATCATAGTCTTCTGTCTTGCGCCGCATGTAGGTAAGGACCTCAGGATGGGGCAGCACTAAAAAGCGCTCTTCAGCTAACGTCTCTATCACAGTATTGGCAAGCTGATCTGGTTCTAGCAGCCCATCTAAACCCGCAACACCACCGCTGCCATCGCCACCCGCTGTCATTGCAGTGCGAACCGCTTGTGGACAAAGAGCTGATACTTTTATGCCTCTATTACCGTAAGTAATCGATAGCCATTCAGCGAACCCTATTGCGGCATGCTTTGTGACTGAATAGGGAGCAGATCCAACCTGGCTAAGTAAACCCGCTGCAGAAGAAGTATTAAGAAGGTAGCCCTCCCCGCGCTCTAACATTGATGGCAAAACTGATCGTGCGGCAAAAACATGGGCCATCACGTTAATGTCCCAGATGGTTTGCCATGCTTTAGTAGATACATCTTCGCCGCCGGCAGTAAATATGCCCGCATTTGAGCAGAACAAATCGATTTGCCCATATTCACTCAGGGCAGCTTGGGCTAGAGCCTCAACTTCCTCCTCTTTTCCCACGTTAGCTTTAAATCCAAGAGCTGATGTTTGACTTGAGATACTTTTAACGGTTGCGTCGATGCCCACTTGGTCGATATCGGATACCACTACGGCTCGCGCACCTTCTGCCGCGAATCTTTCACAAAGAGATTTACCAATTCCGCTGGCACCACCGGTTACCACAACAACTTTATCTTTTACTTGCATAGTCTCTCCACTTATTCATTTGTATTCTTTATTTATCGAAAGTAATTCAACTCATTTTATCTAACTGCGCTTAGTTGCCAACAGTCATCTTGCGCTAATTCGAAACCATCTGCGCTAGTCGCTCGGTGATAATGCTTTCTGCCTCGTCTACTATCCGCGAGATCAGCTCATCACAGCTAGGAATATCATCAATAAGACCCACTATCATTCCCGCTGACCAAATCCCACCGTCCAAATCGCCATTTTCAAATAAAGCCTTACCTTTTACGCCAGCGACAAGTGGCTGAATGTCTTCAAATTTTGTTTCTCCTGAGCGAGATTCAATTTCAACAACTTGCTCAGCGATACTGTTCTTAAAAACTCGAGCTGTATTCCTAAGGCTGCGAAAGATCAACTCAGTATCGAGTTCACTTCCCTCAACCATACGCTGCTTTACATTTTCATGAATAGGCGCTTCTTTTGTCACCATAAACCGCGTACCCATATTAATGCCATCTGCCCCCATTGAAAGTGCCGCCGCCAAGCCACGGCCATCACCTAAACCGCCAGATGCAAGGTATGGGATTTTTAATCTTCTTGCCGCCAAAGGCAGCAATATTAAATTGGTGACATCATCTTCGCCTGGATGGCCAGCGCACTCAAAGCCATCAACGCTTACCATGTCACAGCCTATTGCTTCAGCTTTTAGAGCATGGCGAATGGATGTGCACTTATGAACAACCTTGATACCCGCCTTTTTAAATAGCGGTAAAAATGGCTCTGGATTGCGGCCAGCAGTTTCTACGATTTTTATTCCAGAATCCACTATCGCTTGCGCATATTCCTCATAGGGCACGGGCTTTATTGTTGGAAGAATAGTCAGATTTACTCCAAAAGGTTTGTCAGTCATCTGACGGCACTTCTCAATCTCTTTAATTAAATCATCTGGTGTTGGCTGTGTAAGGGCCGTAAGTATCCCTAAACCTCCAGCGTTGGAGACCGCACAAGCCAATTCTGCAAAGCCAACCCATTGCATACCACCTTGGACAATGGGGTGTTCGATGCCCAACATTTCGGTAACTCTTGTTTTCATCTATCAACACTCCCTTGACGCTACTATTTATGACCATTCTTGTTAGGCCACGCTCGAGTTTTTCCGCCGCTGCACAGAGACCCAAATTAATATAAAACTGAGAAAAGGCACAATTTTAGGGCCTTATATGCAGCTGATCAGGCAGTTTACGTGGTTCATCGCAGCGGTGCAAAGACGCATGAACTGGCGGGATATTTATGATATATTCTTCGACCGCTCGGCCTCTACGGCAATCATAAATGACTCGACAATATGCCTTTGGGCCTAATATCGGGTGATACACTATAAAACGCTTTTAAACGATTTAAAAATGCCACAGAGCATCTGTTTAAGAGTTGATGGAATTTAGGGAGAAACCAATGTCATCAAAGCTACTTGCCGCAGGTATTGCTATAGCCACCGCGCTTAACGCGGTTCCGGTTCTAGGTCAGTCACTCAATGGCTCACAAGCTATTGAAGAAATTCAAGTCACCTCAACTAATCGACGCTCGGTAGGACTTGCCGATGTAAATTCATCGGTTTCCATAATAAGCCAAGACGAGCTTAATTTAATCAAATCTAGCCACTATCAAGAAGCCCTGAACCGGTTACCTGGCGTTGCGATTCACCGCAACAATGGCCAAGAAAGCTTAATGGCGATTCGCTCTCCAGTTCTTACCGGCGCTGGTGCCTGTGGATCATTTTTGATTGCGGAGAACGGCATCCCCGTCCGCTCACAGGGGTTTTGCAACGTCAATGAGATGTTTGACACCCACACCGAAAATGCAGCAAGCATTGAAGTCGTGCGCGGACCTGGCAGTGCCTTTTGGGGTTCAAATGCAGTCCATGGGCTGGTGAACGTATTGTTACCAGAGCCAGGGGACGCAGCGGAGATAACGATAGAGCAAGGACCGCGCGGTTCCAGGCGAATCAAAGGCGCCTTCGGCCAAGATTACGGCGATTTTAAGCAGACGATTTTATTCACCGGCCAAGATGAAGAAGGCTACCGAGATGATAGCGGTGTTGATCAGCAAAAGCTTTCGTGGCTTTACAACTACACTAGCAATGGCGGCACTGAGTTTGATGGCGGCTTTACCATCATCAACCTAAATCAAGAAACTGCAGGGTTTGTCGCCGGCACTAATGCCTTTGAGGACAGCAACCTTCGAGATACCAACCCAAATCCAGAAGCATTCAGAGACTCCGTTAATAGCCGCGTATGGACTTCGATTAGTCGCCGCGTTGAAGATTGGGATCTTGTTATTACGCCATACTGGCGCGAAGTGAACATGACTTTCATGCAGCACTTTTTGCCGGGCCAGCCTATTGAAGATACTGAGCACCGCAGTCTAGGTACTCAAGTTGCCGGCTACAAGGAGCTAGACAGCGGCGCCCAATTGGCTATCGGGTTTGATATTGAAGATACCCAAGGCAGCCTAAAGCAGTTTCAACCCAACCCTACGCAAGGCTCTTTCTTTCTTCGCAACTCTATTCCTCAGGGCAAGCACTATGACTATGACGTAGATGCTCGCCAACTAGCCGCCTTTGTGAACTATGAGCAAACGTATGACAGTGGCTGGGGCGTTTCTCTTGGTCTGCGCTTAGAGAACACGAAATACGATTATGAAAACAACATGATCAATGGCCGCACTAATGAGCTAGGGGTGGCATGCCGATTTGGCTGTCGCTACAGCCGACCTGCCGATCGCGATGATAGCTTTACCAATCTTTCGCCTAAGCTAGGCCTCAGCTATGCCTTAAATGACGAGCATGATCTGCAGTTCAGGGCTCAACGCGGATTCCGAGCGCCACAGGCCACCGAGTTATACAGACTACAGAATGCTCAAATCGTCGCAGGGTTAGACTCAGTAGAACTCGATAGCTATGAGCTGGCTTTCAAAGGTGCAGGTGATTCTTGGAACTACTCAGCGACTGTTTACTTTATGGATAAGCAAAATGAAATTCTAACCAACAGTGCCCGTGAGAATTTAAATGACAATCACACCAGGCACAGAGGTCTTGAACTCGCTTTAGGCATAGACATAACCGAAACGCTTTCTTTCAACGGTGTCTATAACTTAGCCTCTCACACCTATGAAAATTCACAGCTTTCAGGTGGCATAAATATCCAAGGAAATGATGTCGATACGGCACCTAACACATTCGGGAACTTCAGACTTAGCTGGCGCCCAACATCCGATATAAGAGCCGAGGTAGAGTGGGTAAACATGGGCGAGTACTACACAAATCCCGAGAATACGGCAGATTATGAAGGTCACGATATAGCCAACTTACGCATCCAGTATCAGCTAAACGAAGCTATTAACTTGTCAGTCAACGTTATGAACATCACCGATGAGAAGTATGCAGAGCGTGCAGACTGGACCACATTTACCGGTGATCGTTATTTCCCAGGTGAGCCGGCTAGAGCTTTCTTTGCAGTAAACTGGAATTTTCGTTAATTCAGAAATATGTTTAGGCGCCTAGGCGACAATAGCCTTTGGACAATAGCTCTTAAAAGATCTATAACTGTTGGATAAAAATAAAAATGCCGGCTAATGCCGGCATTTTTGTTAGTGCCACATGATCTGGCAACTTTGTACATTTTCCTTTTGTTTTATTAACGCCCAAGGTAAATTCGACAGCTATGTTTAAACCTCAATCAACAGCTTCAACAATCGCTTATGAAGGTTTGCTTAATTTTTTTGCTGGGCCTCATTCCGATAACCCAGGGCCAATCGCCCACCCTGATAAAATGGTAAACTTGGAGGCAATGCGGGATATTAAAAGCTATAGAGCGGCGGCCGTGCTTATCCCTGTTACACGTAACAGCGGCACTAACAAAAGCGAAGTAGTGCTGACAGTTCGAGCGGCGCATTTAAAAAGTCATGGCGGACAAATTAGTTTGCCGGGGGGAATCAAGGAGGAGCGAGACCCAGATTTTCAAACCACAGCGCTTCGAGAAAGCGAGGAGGAAATCGGGCTTTTAGCGAACCAAGTTCAAGTGCTGGGAAAATTAGGCGACATGGCACTGCCGTCCGGATTCCGTATTACTCCTTTTGTGGGATTAATAGACAGTGGGCTGCAGTTTGTCGCCTCGCCTGACGAGGTTGCCGACATCTTCCATGCCCCGTTAGAGCTATTACTCGATCCTGGGGCCTATAAAGAGACCACCATGAAATTCAATGGCGAGGAAAGAGTTATCCTAGAAGTCGTTTTTGAAAAATACCGAATCTGGGGGGCTACTGCTGCCATCCTTTATCATCTGGCACAACAAGTTAGACGGACGCGTTCGTAGACAGATTCAAAGCGGAATCCGAAGAGATAAAAGTAGAAGTGTATGGGTAGTAAAAGAAAAAAGAATTAGGAGAGTAGAACCTTGTGAGGCTAACTATCTTCGCCTTCGAAGCCGCTCACCAATGCAGATTTTTCATCTAGAGAAACGCCATCGTTTACCTCATACTTTTCATGGCAAACTCGATTCCGACCCTGCTGCTTAGCCAGATACAAAAAACCGTCCACTTTTTCGACAAACTCTTTTTCGGCCAAAGTGTTGCCACGGCTATAAACATCAACTCCGAAACTCGCTTCAATACCCAATATTGAAGTACTCGCTTTAACCGGCGAATTTTCAATAATAAGCCGCAATCGATTGGCAAACCTTACGCCTTGGCGCAGAGTTGTATCAGGCAGAACAATAGTAAATTCTTCCCCACCATAGCGACAGGGAATATCCAAACGACGCACCGTTTTCTTAGTCAGTGCAGCAATATGCTTCAGTACAATATTTCCCACCTCATGACCGTGCTCATCGTTAACCTCTTTAAAATGGTCAAGATCAAACATGATGAGACAGGTTGACTGGCCCGATCGCCTGGTTCGTTCCATTTCCAAGCTTAAAGCCTGGTTAAAATAGCGAAAGTTAAATAGTCCGGTGAGTTCGTCAGTACGAACCATATCAGAGAGTTGTCGCACTTCTTCGCGCAACCGCATTACCTCCGACAAATTTGTACACTTGTCATCACCTGCTGGACAAGGAACTAGTTTAGTCTCTATTTTTTGTGAATCATTCATACTGCTTTGCCGGGCTGAAAGCGACCGTATCGTTTTGCGATATTGACATTACTTCTAGCGCTAGTCCTATTCTTTTTATTTTGGATAAAGCCTATGGCTAGATCAACTCAATCGACACAGCAAAAGTCACCTTTTCTTCAAAAATTTTAAGCAAAAATCGCTAAATATCTGAAAATTCGCTTAATTTCACACCATCAGGATACTCAACATTAGCATAAAACATCAGCCTGCAAAAACACCCAAGGCCATATATTGGGATAATTAGAGTCAAGACCATCCTAAATAGGGCTAGGGCATCGCCCAATCAGGGAATTCCCCCAGCACGCCGAATGTTAAGTGGCCTAGTGTGTAGACAAACACTGTGAGCAACACAATCGACAACACGTCCAGCCAAAACCCTGCAATAACCATTTTCATGATTGGCACACGTCCAGATCCATAAACAATAGCGTTAGGTGGCGTGGATACAGGCAGCATAAAGGCACAGGACGCCGCTAGGGTAGAAGGAATCAACAATAACAGCGGGTGTACGCCGATTGCTTGAGCCATACTGGCCATTATTGGCACGGCTAAAGAAATTGTGGCGGTATTAGACATGACTTCGGTCAAACCGGTAACAACACCAGAGGTACCTATAACAATCGCCAGCGGGCTGGCGTCTCCAAGGACTGTTTGCAGCTGCGATGCTATATAAAAAGAGAGGCCTGAAGTGCTGAACCCTTTAGCTAAAGCGAGACCACCACCGAATAAAAGTAAAATCCCCCATGGAACCTTCTTTGTGTCCTCCCAATCCAGCAGCCTGCCACCAATTTGCTTGCCAGCAGGAAGAATAAACAGCAGCAACGCCATTGCAATTGACACCGTGCCATCATCAATAAGATAACCAACCGGGCTTGAGCCCGCGCTCAGCAGCAGCTGATCAAGATAATGACTCCAGCCAAACACGTCGACATCTGCCCCAAAAAGCCTGTCTTTACGGGTCATCCAGAGAATCGCAGCTAAGGCAAAGACACTACCAACTCGTTTTTCTTCAACCGCCATAGGCCCTAGCTTTTCAATCTCACCCTTAATAAAGTCCTTACCACTGAAAGGCGTTGTTGCCGGCAATGGAAACACCAAGCGCGTCAAAACCAGCCAAGCCAACACCATGAAAACCGCACTCATTGGCAATGCAAAAAGCATCCAACTTGAGAACGTTATCTCTGGAGCATCTGGAAATAATTGCGACATTTGGGTAATAAGAACGCCATTGGGGGGCGTGCCAATAAGCGTAGCAAATCCACCAATCGAAGCGGAGTAAGCAATACCCAATAACAAAGTTAAAGCAAAATTTGGTGCTCGATCACTGACAGTCCCGCCTTCGGCAATCGTCTTCTCATTTAACTCTTCATACAAAAGAATCAAAGACATGCCCATAGGCATCATCATAAGAGCTGTTGCCGTGTTTGACAGCCACATAGACAAAAATCCGGTAGCAACCATAAAGCCTAAAACTAAGCGGTGAGGCTGGCCACCAATGACCTTCAAAATATGCAATGCAATACGCTTATGCAAATTCCATTTCTCAACGGCGATAGCGATGATAAACCCGCCCATAAACAACAATATGATCCAATCCATATACTGATTGGCCACATTAGGAAAAATGATATCGAAATCAGCGGCACTAAAATCGCCGTTAAACGACGCTGAGCTCAAGTCTATTCTATTTGCGGCTGGCAACTCGCGCCCTCGCATTATTCCCATCAGGGGAAACAAGACGATGGGCAGTAATGCTGTAGCAGCTAAAGGAATCGCCTCAGTAATCCACCAGATAGCCATAAGAGCAACGATAGCGACCATTCGAGTCGCAGCGGGATTTTGAGGGTCAAGGTCTAGAAAAAGAAGAATGCCAAGAAAAGCCAGAGGTCCTAACCAAAGGCCAATGCGCGGGCGCAAGGAGTCAGGCTCTTTGCCCGGTGACGCTAATTTTGCCTCGGGTAGTTTCACAGAAATAGTCATCACGAGCCCTTATTAATTTTTATTTGTTTGTTTACTTTCCCACTTACTTAAACACTGAGCACATCTATCAGACCACGCTATTTTCATTACTCTACACAAGGACTTGTTCGAAAAACTGCGCCAAATTTTGGATTATTGACAATCGGCTTTCAGAATTTTTACCGCTGGCATTTGTGCCCGCCGCGCAGTGTTAATCGGGCGAGCAAAAATCAGCAATAGCTCACAGCTGCGCTAGCATGGCCTCAGAAGAACTAACCTTAATTTCGCCTGGCGCTTCAACACCCAAATAGGTCACTGTTCCGTCTTCGACAATCATCCCAAACCTTTGCGCACGCAAGCCCATGCCAAAGCCAGAAGCATCAAGTTCCAGACCTAGCGCCTTTGTAAAATCCGCGTTGCCATCAGCCAGCATCAAAAGTTCTTCCGCATTCTGGGCGCTTCCCCATGCTCCCATCACGAAGGCATCGTTCACCGACATGCAGGCAATAGTGTCTGCGCCTTTAGCCTTGATTGCATCAGCATCGACTACAAAACCAGGCAAATGAGTCATCGAGCAGCCTGGAGTAAAAGCACCAGGTACCGCAAAAAAGACGACTTTTTTACCAGAAAAAACTTCTTCACTGCTGATTGGCTTAGGGCCCTCTCCTGTCATTACAGAGAAGCCTACCGCTGGTACTTTATCGCCCACTTTAATCGTCATTTCACTTACTCCTAAGATTAAAACTATAAAAAATTAAAAGGCCCAGTGTACCAAATTCACATTCACAATCTACCTAACTAATCCTAGGTATGCCAAGCAGATCTCTAAAAGCCTACCTAATCTCTGCAATACCCAAGTTTAGGTTGATTGCAGCTTTACCCAAGGGTTGTGCTGAGGTTGAATAGGGCCACAGTGGGTTTCTGTAAAAGTAGCAGTCATGGATACATTTCTCTTCATCACATCTAAATTACTATCGGCATTTGTCTCACCCGATAACCTCCTTGTAATGTTGGGGGTAGGCGCTTGGTTCGCCTCTGTAATAGGCAACGTAGGATTATCTAGACGCTTAGGCTCCGTACTTGCTTTCAGCCTAATAATGATTGGATTTCTGCCGCTGGGCGAATGGCTGATAGCCCCTTTAGAAAACCGGTTTCCTGCTAACGTAGCTTTGCCTGCCAGCAGTCAGGGTCTGATCGTCCTAGGAGGTGCTACTTCGCCAGCTTTGTCCAATGCATGGGGGCAGACCGAAGTAAACGGGGCCGCAGAGCGACTCACTAACTTCTACTATTTAGCGAATCTCTATCCAGACGCACAGCTGGTGTTTAGTGGCGGCAATGGTGCGATCTCCGAGCAACAGCATAAAGAAGCCGACACCGCACAAATGTTTTTCGAGCAGTTAGGAATAAATGACAGAGCAATACTTTTCGAAAGTGATTCGCGCAACACTGTCGAAAATATTAAAAACAGCAAAGCCTTGGTGAATCCAGCAGCAGGTGAAAATTGGATTTTAATTACCTCCGCATTCCACATGCCCAGAGCCGTAGGTAGTTTCTGCCAACAAGGTTGGCAAATCACCCCTTATCCAGTGGATCATCGGTCAAGGACGGGAGGGCTTTTAAGATTGAATATCAACTTCGCAGACAACTTGAGCCTACTCACATTGGCAACGCGAGAATGGCTTGGCTTGATTGTCTATAGAGTGCTAGGTCGAAGCAACCAGCTGTTACCGAGCTCGGATTCTTTCTGTGGACTAACTCAGTAACGGCAGCTGCGCACGGCTGCCTTTAGCAGGTAACTTTTTACAGGTAACTCTTTAACTAAAACCTAGAGCAAGAGCAGCCCGGTAATAAAGTTTAGCGGTGGCGGTAAAACTAACCACGTAGCTCTGCATCCACTATCAAGCTTCTATGACTGCGCTTTAGTTTCTTAGCCACAATTTCCTAGCTCGTGCGCTGCTTAATTTAAAATATTACGAAGACGGCTGCTAATTTCTTCAACACCTTGACCGACTGCTTCCTCAGCCTGCTGAACTTCTTCCTGAAGACGACCTTCCACAGCTTCCCGCAGATCATTCAGGCCTGGCATTTCAGCATTTAATATCTTTTCGCTGACAGCACCAAGAACCTTCTCAAGTGCCTGTGAGACTGTTGCGGCTTGATTTTCGGTACCAATGTCAAGAAGTTGGATATCGCCTAGTACAACCGATTGCTCAATAATTGAAGCGATTAAATTTACTTGCGCGTCTTTTAAATTGAACTCTTTGACTATAAGCCCCTTGCCTGCATCAACAGCCACATCTTCATTGGCAGGACCCGGCGTACTTGGCAGATTAGCTAACAAAGCGCGTATGTTATCAATAGTGATTTTAGTCTCATAAGTGATTACCGGCTCGATGACTGAAATCTCGTAGATCTCAATAACATCACTGAGCAGTGACGAGAGGTTTAAAGAAACAGTCACTTCCCCTAGCTGCATTATATTGTCTGCAGTAAAGCCTTCTGGGTTCTCAATGGTTAAGCCACGAATAGTTCCCGAGCCACTGAGTGGCGAGATTGACACTGAAGAAACTGAGACGCTCGCCCCCAAGACGTCACTTCCCACCGCCTCAATACCGGTTTTGACTATTGAGTCTATATAAAAGAATGCGGCTGCAAACACAGCAATCACAATCACCACTAACGAAAGCAATAATTTTTTTATCATTTTAACTTGCCTCTAACTATCGAACGGCAGCCTGCTGCCAATCACTGTTTCAATCCAGTTTATATGGAGAGACAAGCGTTCGTAAACTGCAACTGAGCCGTATTTGCCTTGAGTTTCCTCCGAATAATCTGATCCCATTATTTCTCCAACCGCGACCCCGGCAAGCACCAAGCCAGAGCCGGTTTCTATGAGTGCTGGCCCACCGCTATCTCCGAGACTGGGCATGCCTTCTAAGGCCAGCGGGCTGTCGTCAACCCGCCTCGGGTCATCAAACTTTAGCTGCAAACGAGAACCAGCCTGCTCAATGACATTTGTCGCCATTCTTAATTTACCGTCATCAAACTGTCGACCGTTAGTGCCCAAGCCGAAATAGCCCCAGCCGACAAGCCGTACGGTAGCTCCGAGCTCGTCAGGGTCCTGCTGCAAAGGATAAGGCACGGGAAATGATGAGGCTTCTCTAAAGCGCAGAAGCACTAGATCAACATCGGACTGTGCAGTTATATCAAAATCTGGATGAATTATAGCCGCATCAATCTCACGGGTTTTACCCGCGACTTTCACTGCAAAACGGCGCCGGTTTTCAACAGCACTCGCTAAACCAGTTTCTTCTAAACAATGAGCTGCACTAATAGCCCAGCGCGGATGAATAACAGTCGCCGCGCAAACTCTGCGCCTGCCTTGCTGCTCGAGATAAAAAACTGCCGGATATGTGACCACGTTAACTTCATAACTGTCTGCCCTAACATCGTGCCGAACGATGATGGCGTGGCTAGAAAACCCAAGGCTTAACGCGCCCGCCAAGGCTATAAAAGGTAGTACAAGTTGCTGCATTGAATGCGAGCGAGCCTTTCTCACGATCTTGCTTCCTTCATTTTGACCGTTTACGGCTGGTCCGACGCAAAGGCCGTAAATTTGGTTTGTACTGCTCTTTTTTAGAATATTTAAACAGACCCAGAAGCCTCTTCAAAACGACCAGGATAGTAACTACAATGAACGCTAATATGATCGCAGCAAGCCATTGTTCGTGAGACCAAGTAGATGTATCGACAAAATTACTAAGCATCTAATGGCCTCGCTGAGGGGTGTTTTTTCGATCAGGATCAAACTTAACTTAAGCTTCGTTTGCCAAGTTGGACACGATTTCTTCGATTTTCTCAATACGCTGCCAAGGGTCGTCAAGCTCTAGCAATTCTTGTTTTTGCTCGGCATCCAATGGCATCAAATCACTTAGTCTCCAACCCAGATCCCAAAGGTTGTCGTAGTTTATGACTAGGTTTTTTTGCTCTACCAGCGGATGATTTTCAAGACTTTCGAGCAAGTCCGCTAGACCTCTATGCTGGTCCTGCAAGGGTATTTCCTGACTGCCGACGACATCGGTCTGACTAAACTCGACTTTGGCATGCAGTAACCCAGAGTCTGCTTGCCAACAATCCTCGATGACAAATTTATTAATTCCTTCGACAGTGATACCAAGCAAACCACTTTCCAGCTGGTTCCAATCAGCAATTTTTACACAGGTTCCAGTGCGATGAATAGTTTGTCTAGCTTCACTGTTTACCACCTCATCACCTTGTTTTAGCAGACAGATACCAAACCCCGTGTCACTTTTCATGGACTGGGTAACTAAATCTATATAGCGACGCTCAAATATTTGCAGATCGATTCTGCTGCCAGGAAAGGCAACAACACGAAGAGGAAATAAGGCTATTTCATTTTTCTCAGGCATGATGTTAGTGTAAATCAATTGGGAATTATTTCATCCTAAAATGCAGATTCTAAGCAAAATTTGAGCGCTAGGTTTAATGTATCTAATTAGATGTATTGGCCAAAGCTTTGAGCAGCTTTTCATGAATGCCACCAAACCCCCCATTACTCATCACAACAATGTGATCTCCAACTTGCTTATTTTCTGCAATAAACGCCACTATTTCGTCGACCTCTGAAAAACTATAAGCAGGGGCTTTACTGTCTTTAATCATAGAATCCATATTTAGCCCAGAGCTTTCCGGCTCTTGCCAAATTACCATATCGGCGGCTTGGCTTGCAGCAACTAGCGCCTTTTGGTGGATTCCCAATTTCATCGTATTCGAGCGCGGCTCAATAATAGCGATTAGTCTGGAGTGCTGATACTGACTAGGCAACTTAGCTGCAAGGCCTTCTAGCGTTGACTCGATAGCGGTAGGATGATGCGCGAAATCGTCAAAAACACTGACCCCAGCGACAACTCCACGCAATTCCATTCGCCGCTTAACGCCTTTGAACTGCAACAGCGCATCTATAGCGGAGGTCACATCGACCCCAACATGATGGGCCGCAGCAACGGCGGCCATGGCATTCTTTACATTGTGCAGCCCCGTCAACTCCCATTTTACGATCGAGCGACTGACAACCTCACCGGTTGACCCTTGCCCATACTTAACAAGCTCAAATTCACCACCATGATCATCCAGCAGGTGGGCATTCCAAAAAATCCTTCCGTTGGCAGCACGCTTTTTGCAAACCTCATCAGAAACCGAAATCCCAAATTGCTGACACTTACTCCAACAACCCTTGGCAAGAACCGCATCCAACGAGGCTTCGCCATGGGGGTAAATAATCTGACCGGTGCCAGGTATCGTGCGCACTAAGTGATGGAACTGTTTCTGGATATCGCTTAGATCATCGAAGATATCTGCGTGATCGAATTCTAAATTATTCAAGATAGCGGTACGCGGAGAGTAATGAACAAACTTAGACCGCTTGTCGAAAAAAGCCGTATCGTATTCATCAGCCTCGACAACAAAAAAATCAGATTCTCCGAGGCGTGCCGAGGTCGGGAAGTTATTAGTGACGCCTCCAATAAGATAACCCGGGCTCAAACCTGCGTACTCTAATATCCATGCAAGCATTGCACTGGTGGTGGTCTTGCCGTGCGTACCGGCAACTCCAAGCACCCACTTACCCCGCAATACATACTGGGCAAGCCACTGCGGGCCGGAGGTATAGCTGATCCCTTCGTTTAATACGTATTCTACAGCCGGATTACCTCGAGACAGCGCATTGCCGATCACCACTAGATCTGGCCTAGGTTGAAGATGATCTGCGCTGTAACCTTCCATTAACTCAATACCCTGTTCTTGCAATTGGGTGCTCATGGGAGGGTAAACATTTGCATCGCTGCCGCTCACGCGATGACCCAGCGCTTTAGCTAAAACCGCTAAACTGCCCATAAAAGTGCCGCAAATACCTAGAATGTGGACATGCATATGTGTGAGTTCCGCCTCAAAATTAATGTTTAATTCGAGTGTTTATATCACAGAAATTCAGTAGGATTGAGAAGATAGCAATTAACGTCGGTCACAAATGTCAAACTCATCTCAAAATTTTTGGGAATTCTCCGTACAGCTCTATAGCTCCCCCGAGGTTTCAGCTGCATGCTTGGATTTACAGAACCAACATGGCATCGATGTTAATTTACTGCTGCTGTGCTGTTGGTGCGGCGCGCGAGGCACAGAGCTAACTGAAACATCCCTAAGCCAATCTATCGCCTATTCAAGAAAGTGGGCAGAGCAGGTTATTAAACCACTAAGACAAACCCGTGTTTGGATGAAGTCGAATATCCCAAACGATCAGAATCAGCAATTAGGTTTTCTAGAAGTGAGGAAAGAGATCAAAACCGTTGAGTTAAGCGCTGAGAAACATCAGCAATCTGTGCTCGAAGAGATCGTCTTGAGTCAGCCAGACTCTGGGGCAAAAATCAGCCCAAAAGAAGCTATAGAACAGAATGTTCATGATCTAATAAATCACATAAACATCGCCGACAGCTCTACACTGAGGACAACGCTGTCACTGGTGATCCGTGCAGCGGCGGCTGACTAAACGTTACTTAAACCTTCTGTTTGCTGCTGTCAGCGCTGTTACTGGCCTCACCACCCTTGCCAAGAAATAGGGCGGAGGCTGCAAAAGCTATTGCTCCAGCAAGCCAAAGAATTCCATTGATTGTGGAATTGTCGCTTACCCCGGTGAAGGAAAGAACCGCCAACGCTAACCAGATCAATGAAACAACCCAGCAAAGTCCTCGTGAAAAACTTGCAAAACCTGCGCCTTTAAAAACCATGTCAGCCTCATAGAGTTTGTTGTTGTTAGGCAAGCTGTAGAAACCGCTTGTTTCGTCTGTAGTTTAGCACCAAACTGGAATTTTACCCTATTCGGAACAGTTTTATGCACTTAGGAGGCTATTTTTACCAGCTTATTTTGAAGCAGCCAAATCGATAACCACGTCCCAATTAAATTGAACAAAGCGATTTAGCTCGCTAATGAGTATCCGCTCTTGATCGCTATGAGCGCCAAAGCCCAGCGCTGCGTCTTCTCGGTCTATAGCAGGCCCGATACCATAACATTGAATTCCCTTGTTTCGCAGATACGCCATATCAGTCGCGCCGGTGCTCATGGTTGGCAAGGTAATCACCCCATAATGCTTGCTTATATTGGCTTCGATCGCAGAGAATGCAGCGGTCTGCAGGCTCGCTTGTCCGGGAGGCCGAGTATTTCGTTCTCCTAGTCCAACTTTCACTGTTGGGTCGTTTATCTGTTGCCTAATTGCCTGCAAGAAGGCTGGAATATCCTCATCAGGCAAGGCCCTAAAATCCACACTCGCCTTAGCCTCGGAAGGAATGACATTTATTCTATAGCCGGCGTCGAAAATAGTAGGTGACAGTGAGGAGCGCAGCATAGAAGAGTGACGAGGCTCGTTAGCTAGAAAATATTCATCTGACTCATCTACCATGCTTGGATCAAGCACATTAAGGTAGCGCTCGGCCGCCGCTGCCGGCGAAATTGAGGCAAGACGCTCAAAATACGCTGCTGTGGTTTCATTCAACCGCACTGGCGAGCGCCAATCAGCAATGGCAGCAATAGCTTTTGCTAATCGCACTACTGAGTTGGTCTGGAGCGGCACCGAACCGTGGCCAGCCACACCCGTGGCAACAAGTTCTACCCTATAAGGAATTTTTTCCACAGTTTGCACACCGGCATACTGCACTTCGCGATTAACTCTTGCGACTGAGCCCCCCTCGGCCAAACAAAATTCTGATTCTATTTTCTCGAAATGATTGTTAACTATGTACTCAATACCGAACTGCGTAGCGCCCTCTTCGCCAGATTCAGCAAGGAAAATAACATCACGATCAAGCGCAATGTTTTGACGCTTCAGTTCCAACATAACAACTAAGGCAGCAGCAAGATTGTCTTTATCATCCACCGCGCCTCGACCGTACACATAGCCATTATCGACGGTTGCACTAAAAGGGGGGAATGTCCATTTCTCTGGGTCTACATTGACCACATCAGTGTGGGCCATTAATAACAATGGTAACTTACTGCCATTACCCTTAAGCCTCGCTAGTACATTTGGTCTTTCAGAGTCCGTTGCCAGCATCTCAACAGCAATACCTTCAGCCTCTAAAACATCACGAATGTATTCTGCCGCGGGTAGTTCTCGTCCGGGTGGGTCACTAGTATCAAACTGCAACAGCGCTCTAAAATGCGCAAGAGTTTCCTCTTCAATTGACTTCCAGTCGGGCTCGCGGTTTTGAGCAAAGGTATTAGTGGCGATGAGCAAACAAACACTAGCGGCAATGATACGCATAATAGATACCCTAAATAGTTTGAGTTATGTCTTACGTACAGCCATAGCTAGGAGCCGTGCCGCACTGGATCCCCATGATCCAACCAATTATCGATTGACCTGGCGAGACCCTTGCCAGCGTTTAACAATGTCTGCATCTAAATCAAACAGATCAAGCAGACGGCCCACATGGTGGTTAATTATGTCGTCGATAGACTGTGGCTTAGTATAGAGCGCTGGCATGGGAGGCGCGATAATTGCACCAAGCTGGCATGCCTTTAATAACAACTCACAGTGACCCGCATGCAGTGGCGTTTCTCTGGGCACCAACACTAGCCGGCGACGCTCCTTAAGGACCACATCTGCCGCACGCACAATCAATGAGTCAGCGTATGAATTAGCGATAGCCGACAAGGTTTTAATTGCACAGGGCGCAACTATCATTCCAGCGGTTTGAAATGAACCGCTGGCGATATTGGCCGCGATGTCTTTGTTGGAATGAACATGATCAGCGAGCGCTTTAACATCAGCTGTTGCCCAGTCAGTTTCAATGCCGATATTAAGTTTGGCAGAATCCGACATAATCAGATGAGTTTCAACATCTGGCATGTCTTTAAGAACCTCAAGTAAACGGATACCGTAGATAACTCCGCTGGCTCCTGAAATACCAATTATTAGCTGCATAACGTACGACCTAGAAAATTTGTGTAAGGACCAATTGTGGCATCAAGTTCTCGTGACTAGCAAGGAATTGGCGCAGCTAGTAATATGTAAAGCTATAATCTATCACTTTAAACAGCAGCGGCAATAAAACTTATGAGCAAGGCAAATTTATTCTACGCCCAATCTGGCGGTGTCACCTCGGTGATCAATGCTAGCGCCTGCGGCGTTATCGAAACCGCAAGACTAAACAAAGACAAAATAGGCAAAGTATACGCCGGTAAAAACGGCATTATAGGGGCTCTAAACGAAGAGCTGATCGACACCGGCAAAGAATCCACCTCTGCAATCGCCGCTTTAAGACATACGCCTGCCGGCGCGTTTGGCTCCTGTCGCTATAAGCTCAAATCCTATGACGAAAACAAAGTCGAATATGAGCGGCTCATGGATGTATTCAAAGCTCATGATATTCGCTATTTCCTCTACAACGGTGGTGGCGACTCTCAAGATACCGCTAATAAAATATCCCAATTAAGCCTCGAGAAAGGCTATCCGATCACCTGTATTGGTGTCCCAAAAACCGTGGACAACGACCTTCCCGTTACCGATAACTGCCCTGGCTTTGGTTCGGTCGCAAAATATGTTGCCGTCTCAATTCGTGAAGCCGGACTAGATGTCGCCTCGATGTGTGAGAGTTCAACCAAAGTCTTTGTGATGGAGGTAATGGGACGCCATGCCGGTTGGATTGCTGGAGCTGCAGGCTTAGCCTGCGAACAAGAAGGTGACGCACCCCACATTATCTTATTCCCAGAAATTGCCTTCGATAGAGCCAAATTTTTGAGAAAAGTTAAAAGCTGTGTCAAAAAATTCGGCTACTGCGCAATTGTGGTTTCCGAAGGCGCGCAAAATAAAGATGGTAGCTTTCTCGCCGACACCGGCGGCACTGATGCCTTTGGCCATGTTCAACTTGGCGGAGTGGCACCCTTTGTTGCGAATATGATCAAGGACGAATTGGGCTATAAATACCATTGGGCTGTTGCTGACTATCTTCAAAGATCAGCCCGGCATATAGCCTCGAGAACTGACGTCGAGCAAGCTTATGCAGTTGGCAAAGCGGCTGTCGAATTTGCACTCGCAGGCAAGAACGCTGTTATGCCAACAATTGTTCGCGGTAAAGCCAAAAAGTATTCTTGGAGTATCGGCGAAGCAAAATTGTCAGATGTCGCCAATGTAGAAAAAATGATGCCGCGGGATTACATAAGCCGTGACGGCTTCCAGATTACCGAGAAAGCGCGCGAGTATTTCGCGCCGCTTATTCGCGGAGAAGACTATCCTCCTTATAAAAATGGCATCCCCCAATATGCCAGGCTTAAAAAAGTGCTTGCTGCGAAAAAACTCAAAAAATGGCGCACCGCTTAAATTACTGTTTTTATTTCTAAACAGACGCAGTCGCGCCAGACTCAAGGCCACAGTCTATTAGGGTGCCAGCCTGTCGATTTGCCAGCTCGATTCAGCCGTTTTGAGATAGCGGAATCGATCATGCAATCGATCGGCACCACCTTGCCAAAACTCGAACTCGGTAGGATTGATACGATAGCCTCCCCAGAAATCAGGAAACGGAATTTCACCTGCCTGAAACTTTTGCGTCAGTGCTTCATATTCACTAAGCAAAACACCTCGAGAGCTGAGCACTTCACTCTGCTGCGAAGCGACCGCCGCAACTTGGCTGCCACGGGGACGGCTGGCAAAATACTTCGATGACTGCGCGGCTGATATTCTCTCAGCGACGCCACTGATTCTCACTTGGCGCTCGACGCAGTGCCAAGGGAAGTGTGCACTGATTTTGGGGTTCTGTGCAAGCTCCTGCCCTTTGCGAGAGTTGTAGTTGGAATAAAAGACAAAACCATCTTTGTCAAAACTCTTCAACAACACGATTCGCTGAGAAGGCTGGCCATCAGCAGACACTGTCGCAATAGTCATAGCTGTAGGGTCCGGCTGCTGGAGTGTAATCACCTGCTCCATCCACCGTTCAAACTGGTCAAAAGGGCTACTGGCTAGGTCATCATGTTCCAATCCAGCCATTAGGTACTCACGCCTAAGAGATTCTAATTCCATCTAAATCCATCACTCATTTCTAATGATTAAGATAGCCAGTTACTAGCGGACAAAATCACCATAATCCCATAGCTGCTGGCGCGTATTACCGGTCTCATAATAAAATATTCCGTAACCATGCTTATTGCCCGCAAAGAAGTTCCCTTCATAGCGCTTACCAGTTTCCCAGCGAAAAACTCCCTTACCGTGGTAATGATCATTAAGGAACTCGCCGCTGTAATTTTCGGTATTCTCTTTTAACCAATATTCGGAATTTTTATTTTCTTCCCATTTCGCGAGGTTAAAAAAGTAGGAGCCCAAGCCGTTTCGTTTATTGCCTTTCCACTGCCCCATGTAAAGGTCTCCAGTGCCATTCCAGTAGGTTCCACGACCTTCCCGCACGCTCATATTCCAATTGCCGTCATAAACTGACTTATTAGTAAATGAGATGGGTACTTCAAGGCGACCTTGGCCATGAAACTCGCTCTCAACGAAGTTGCCTATGTACGACCCCTTACCCCATTGAGTGGATAACTCCATCGTACCGCGGCCATTAACGCAGTTTCCCGAAATACAGTTTTCGGCTGTCACTTCTTTGAGTAATTGCCCAAAACTTGTGACTGGAATCAACAGCAATACAACAGTGGCTAGCAGTGTGCGTTTAATAAGGTCTTTCACGTGCTCATTCTCCCAAAAGTGGGTTTCAGTCCAATTAATCAATAGTATACTCGATCAAGCACGGCCAACCAACGCGGGCAGCACAGTGGCTTGCATGCGCGGATTAGACCACTTTGCGTAGCACGTTCAATGGAGATATAGTGACCACTTGCCGAGTAGAGTTAACACCCAATCCAGCAATAATAAACATACCTAAAGCAGGACCGGCCAGCCAAACCCAGTAGTGAAAGCTGAACTCTTGTTCAAATATTTCTTCCTGTAAGTAATATAAACTGCCTTCTGCTCCTAGCGTGGCGACAACACCTGCGATCAGCCC
This sequence comes from Pseudohongiellaceae bacterium, assembly GCA_047617605.1. Taxonomy (GTDB): domain Bacteria; phylum Pseudomonadota; class Gammaproteobacteria; order Pseudomonadales; family Pseudohongiellaceae; genus UBA9145. The sequence goes on from JBLGBJ010000005.1 coordinate 143,243, forward strand.
TATGAGGGAAAACTCTATTAACAAGCTACCGAGAATGAGTTTCTTACCAGCACCCAGGGTTCTAAGGATCGCATTTTCATGAAATCGCTCATCTAAAGTGGCGTTAACACAGGACAGTAAAACCAATGCACCGCAAAGTAAAACGAGGACTGAAATCAACTCTATCGCCGAGGTTACCTGAGCAATAATGTTTCGGATTTGCTCGATGAGAGCATCGATTTCAATGACAACCACCGTTGGGAAAAGCCGGATCAGATCATTGAGTAATATTTTTTGTTCTTTCTCCATTAACGCCGTTGAGATAAACGTAGCGCCCAAATGATCGATAGTTCCGGGCGTAAAAATAATAAAAAAGTTTGGCTGCATATTGTCCCAGCGTACGCTTCTGAAACTGCTAACCTGCGCAGAAATAGTTTGTTGATTGATTTCAAACTCAACGGTATCTCCGAGCTCAATATCCAACCAACCGGCATACTCTTCTTCAATTGATACAAATCCCGGCTGTGATTCCTCTCCCCACCATTGGCCAGCAGTAATCCGATTATCTGCCGGCAGTTGACTCGACCAAGTGACTTGGCGCCGACCCAACCTGCCTCGCACCGGTTCTGCTTCATCAGCCTCCGCTTCGGCAGCTACTGGCAAATCGGCGCTAGTTTGCTGATCCAGCGAACCTCTAATCTCGTCATATCGACTATCGGCCTCACCGGCTCCTTCTGTCAAAGTGCTACCACCTTCCTCTTCATCCATATCAGTCTGTGGGTCAGGAATACTGCCATTGACAGTGCTAACCCGTGCGCTAATAAGAGGATAGAAAGCATTTCCTGCGATGCCATTTTCAGCGAAGAAATTTTCAATTCCCTCAACCTGGCTTTGAGAAATGTTCATCATAAAATGATTGGGTGTATTGTCAGGAAGTTGAGCCTGCCAATCATCAATTAGGTCGGTACGAAGCAGCGTTAAAATTAGCAAAGACATAATGGTGATTGAAAACACCATCACCTGTAATACATTCTGTTTACGTCTCCTACGAGCGGCGGTCATGGCTAGCTTCCAAGCGCTGCCGGCTTTCATGCCCACTGACCCACTCGATCGTAAAAGCAAATAAGATACCACCGACAAAAGTGCCGCAATCCCGGCTATAGCGCCGACTAATACTGACGTTAAAATAAAGTCTTGGCTGTACCAATAAACCAAGAAAATTGCTCCGCCTATACCAAACAAGTAAGGCACGCTATCGCCTATTTTCTGTTGGCTAATATCTTTGCGCAGGACTCGCAGCGGAGGTGTTTCTCGCAGTGCCAACAAAGGTGGTATCGCGAAAGACAGCAAGCAAATAAAGGCGGTGGACGCTCCAATAACATAAGGTTGATATCCAGCAGCAGGCAAAGACACCGTGATCACCGATTGCAATAGCTGCAGGATGCTAACATGAACCAACCAGCCAAGAAGACTGCCGACCATTATCGCTATAACCGCCAGAGCAACTTGAATGGTTAGGTAGATAAATGTGATTTGAGAAGAAGTGCAGCCGAACGTTTTCAGTATCGCCACATAGTCATAATGTCTTTCACTATAGCGTTTAGCGGTCAGTGCTATCGCCACTCCCGCGAGTAATACCGCAAAAAGAGAACCCAGCAAAAGAAAGCTCTCTGCCCGGTCAAGCGCATCACTCACCTCCTCGCTCTCATCGCGCACATCACGCAGTCGGTATTCACCGTCAAATTCTGTATCAACCCATCGCTCGAAATCATCTAGAGCGGCCATCGCATCATCAGCAAAAAGATAACGATAGCTTACCCGGCTGCCCGGCTGAACTATATTTGTCTCAGCCACATCATCCAGATGCAGCATTAATCGAGGGCCAGCATTGTCGAGCATGCCACCACCTGAGCGGTCAGGTTCTGCAATGATAATCTTGCCAACGCGCAACTGCGCTTCCCCGACATAAACCGAATCTCCCACTTCTATCCCTAATGCTGGCAGAGCACGATTCTCTAGCCACACCTCGCCCGGTGGAGGCCCGCTGCGTATGGGCGTTCCCCGTGTGAACGCGGCATCTGTGATAATCACCTCTCCTCTGAGTGGATAGGTGTCGCTAACCGCTTTAGCCGAAACCAACATATTCCCAGAGTCAGAAAATGCCATCGAGGTGAATGAAAGGGTTTCAGCAATTCTAAAGCCTCGACTCTGAGCCTCCTGTTTTATTTCTTCAGGCAGAGGACGGCCACTGCCGAGCATTCGATCTGCCGCTAGCATATTTGCGGACTCGAGAATGAGGGCCTTTTCCAGACGGTCAGTAAACAGCGCTATGCCAGTTACCGAAGTTACCGCCAAGACTAAAGCAAAAAACAGAAGCCTGATCTCGCCACCATTCCAATCGCGCCAAAGCAGCCGCAGTGCAATTGCCGTCAAAACTCCAACTGATTTGTGATCGGTTAATATTGAAGATTGTGAATTAGGCACCCACTAGCTCCTCGTCTTTAACGTGGACTATTTCACCGGCGACCAAATTTATACTGCGATCGCATTTTTGCGCAAGCCGCTCATCATGAGTTACCAGCACCAAAGTCGTTGAGAATTCTCGGTTTAGATCAAACAATAGTTCGATAATTTTAGAACCCGTTGCAGTATCTAAATTGCCTGTAGGCTCATCTGCAAAGAGAATTTTACCCTGGGTAGCAAACGCGCGAGCAATAGCGACACGCTGCTGTTCGCCGCCCGATAGCTGGTTTGGATAATGATGCCCGCGCTGCTCTAAGCCAACCCGCTCAAGGAGTTGCTTCGCCTTGCCTCGGGGATCAGCTTCGCCTTTCAGTTCGATGGGCAGCATTACGTTTTCAAGAGCCGTAAGGCTGGGCAGCAATTGAAATGACTGAAAAACAAAACCTACCAATTGACCACGCAAAATCGCTCTCTGATCCTCATCCATAGCAAAGAGAGAATGGCCGTCCAGAAGAACATCACCACTGGTGGCGGCATCTAATCCGGCCATCAAGCCGAGAAGAGTCGATTTACCAGACCCTGAAGCACCCACAATAGCGACCGCTTCTGCTTTTTCAATCTTGAGATTAATGCCCTTAAGAATGGTGAGTAAGCCTTCGCTTGTCTCAACACTTTTTACTAAGTCCGTTGTTTCTATCATTTATTGCCAATCTCGCAAATCAGAGGATTCTTATATCAACACCTGCCGCCATTAGCCACTAGGAGCACCGAAGGATAAGAATTGTATTTTTAGTGTTTATTAAAGTACGCTGTAACTACGTCACCGGTTTAACATAATTATCTGCGTTGTAGCCATTGAAGTACCCCTTTAAACGATGAAAGCCCTAATTATTCGACTATCTGCCCGCTTTTCCCAAACTCTGAGCCGGTTCTCCGTGACAGCCATTGTCTGTATAGCGTCGTGCGCGGCTTTTTCATTGGCAACGCAGCCGGCCACGCTGCTTGTGTTTGGCGATAGTTTAAGCGCAGCCTATGGATTGAAAGAGGCTCAGGGCTGGGTCAATTTACTTGAAAATAAGATCAGTGAGAACGGCCTTAATTTCAAGGTCGTTAACGGCAGCGTCAGCGGTGAAACGAGCACGGGAGGCTTGGCTAGATTGCCAGCGATGCTAGAAAGCTATAATCCCGATGTTGTGATTCTTGAGCTCGGTGGCAATGATGGCCTGCGTGGATTACCACTCAACTCGCTAGAAAAAAACCTAAGAACGATGGTTGAATTGATCAGCCGGAACGGTGCTAAAACACTTTTAACCGGCATTCAAATACCGCCAAACTATGGGCATCGCTATACCAAACCGTTTTTTGAAATTTATGGCAACATCGCAAATAGCGAAAACTTAGCGCTAGTGCCTTTTCTAATCGATGGGATTCCTCAGCAGCCTGAACTCATGCAAGCAGATGGCATTCATCCAAAGGCTGAAGCACAGCATTTAATTCTTGAGAATGTGTGGCTTTACTTAGAGCCGTTATTGCGGGAGTCTGTAGTAGAATAATTTGGCGTAGAGGAAGCTTTAGACCAACTGCAGCTGAATATTATCTACGGCATCGAGATCGAAACCTTCTTCTGTATACCACTTTCGAAGTACGCCTAAATCGCCCTTAGCTTTACCATACAAAAATTTCACACGCTCATCTCTGCAGAAACCAATGACCTCTTTAAGCAGTGCAGAGCCGATGCCCTGATTTCGATAATGCGGACTAACTTCAATGTTTTTTAAACAGTAGCTAACGCCAAGCACTAAAGAGACCTCACGCTGGCTATCGTCGTTGACCAAGCGTCGGCGCCGGTTATGCGAGTGCGAGCTGAGCTGTGCGAAGGCAATGGCATTGGGACCACTAAAAACTTGAAAAAAAAGACGCGAAGACAGACCATTTGGCTTGGTCACTTTTATGTCTGGCAATTTACAATTAAGTTCGCTCATGGTGCTATCGGCTCTAGTCTGGCTTGTTCGATTTAGGCAACGATTTACGGAATTAATATTATCACGCAGCTGAAAGCTTTCAGGACTCAGCAAGCCCCAATACGTGAACACGGTCACAGGCTTAGGTTCAAATTCGATGACTTTAGGGTGTCATCCCACCCTATTGGAGGTGACTGATGAGTCTTTCATGCGAAAAAGCATTGCGGCAGAAGCAATGTTACAGACGGCAATGGCAAGCAAAGCCAGATTGTAGTCCCCCACAATGTCGTAGTAGTAACCCACCACAATTGGACCTACAGCGGACATACCAAAAGTGAAGGGCATTGCAGTAGAGCGCACCGAGCCGAGGTAGCGGCGGCCAAAAAACGATGCCCAGATAACCTCTTGTAGGGGCAGCAGCCCCCCCCATCCAATCCCCATCATCAAAAAGCCAAGATAGACCAAGGTATCGGCCCTGCTCGCCACACTCACTACAATCAACATCACCGCTAGCCCGGTGACTAACGCTCCCAGTGATGCAAGCTTCTTAGGGTTGTAGTGATCGATCATTATCCCCCAAATAGGTTTACTGAAAAACGCCGGCACTGACGCCAGCGATATCATAGTAGACGCTATCAATCGGGAATAACCGGCATCCGTCATAAGTGGAATCGTTTGCAACAGCATCACGGTGATCGATATTTGAAATAAACCAAAGGCCAGCACTAAAAAATAAAAGGTAGAAGTGCGCATAGCTTGAGCACGATTGAGTGATCTCTCAAAATCAGCGGCGGCAGCGCCCGCATCACCGTTTGCCACTTGCTCATCAGTCTTCCCATCTGGATGCAGGCCAAAATCCTCTGGGCGGCGCTTCACCATAAAAGCAGCTGGAAAAGTAACGAGAGCGGCAATGACTGCAAGAACTTCCCATGCTGCACGCCAACCAAACTGATCCACCAGCGCGGTTACCGTTGGCGGCAACAAAATCCCAGCCAGAGAAATCCCCATGCCGGCGACAGCAATGGCCCGCCCTCGCTTTTCGACAAACCATTTCCCCAAAGTCACATTCACCACAAGATTGCCGATCATAGCCGCACCTGCCGTAAGCATTAGACCGTTGATGACAAGCCATTGGGTCAAATTGTTAATACTGCCGAGGCTATACAGAGATGCCGAGAGAACGAGCCCGCCGAAAAGAACAAAAGGTTTGCCGCCATATTTATCGATATAGGTCCCGATGACAAAACCGGTCATTGCGAGAACAATCTGGCCAATCGAGCGTGACGCCGAGAACTCGGCTCGCGACCAACCAAACTCTTCAGTCATAGGAATCATAAAAGATCCAACCACATAGTTTGACATGCCAACTGCAATAAACTGAGTTAAAAACCCAGCGAATACGATCCAGTATCCGTAGTAGTAGCGGTCGCGTTTAACTATCAAGAGGAAAACCTAAAATTTTTAAGAGGTGGGATTTTAATCCACCATCTCTTTATAGTATATGCTGAGCATATAAGCGCCCCAAACCAATGCAATTAATAATATACCTGACCCTATTAAATCTGCCCCGGTTGCAATTTGAATGTCGTATTCCAGCCACCCACGCGGGCCTAACAGGTTTGCCCAGTCATGTCTTGACGCGCCATCCGCCCCGATAGCACCTCCTAACAGAGGCAACTGAAGCGCTCTAGCATCGGCAATGTAAGGTGCAAGGTCCATCATGCTTTGCCCTGTCCACCATAGTCCGATTGAGGCGGCGAACCCATCTCGATTTCGAATCAGAAATGTAAAGACAAGAAAAAAAGGCACTAGAACCTGAAGCAGACTACCTCCGAAAATGCTCATGGTCCTGCCAAAAGGTATAAACAACAGATGTCCTGCCTCATGGAACACTAGGTCGATATTGTGAAACCATGAGAGACCAATTTTATTGGTTCGGAAATCCATAGTAATAAAATCAATCCCCCATGCAAAAAAAATAACCCATATGGCTAAATAGAGAAAAAAATCTCCCTTAGCTATATTGGCCTGCGAGGGACAAAAGAATTGAAACAGACTTAGCTTCCAAGTTTGCTGCAGTTGATCGACTCTCAGACTATCTTCAAATTCCATGTCTAATGCGAGAGACTTTAACCATTTGCTGAAAACCAAACCACAGCCTGGACAAATATCCGTAGATGTCTCATCAGCTGCTTGACGAAGGTGCTGGCATTTTGGGCAAGTAGTGTACATAGGAAAGATTTTACAGCTCTTAAGAATAATAACCATGCCCGCTTTGCATCACTGTCAATTGCGCAGCAACCGTAAGGAAATAGTTGCATCATCTCGGCCCCCTAGAGGCCGATGAATTATTTGCTCACGATGCTGCGCATCTGATTGTCCACAAACAACCCTTCAGCTCCTGACTCCGCAGCCTGGAAGCGAGAGGACGCAGGAGAAATTTATATAAGCTTATTCACGTAATAAAGTATAACCATCGAGCAAACCGGGCTTTATTTTTCTAAGAATCTCTCAGGGCCAGGCTGGTGTATTGAAAAAGATTGGAGGGACGGCCAAGCCATTTCTATTCGCGCTAGGGCTCACAAAAATATGGATTTGAGAGCCCGGCTGATAATACCGAGTTAATGTATACGCGGTATACAAGTCGCTATAAATTTTGCTGATCAACTCCAGTTGTTGAAGAACATTATTGTCAAGGCCGTCACTGTAGTCACGCCAAAACGAGTCTTCTAAATCGGTATAGCGCCGACTTACATCATTAAACTGAGATCTAATATTTGATGGGTTTCGATTTCGATGAATTGCGTCAATAAGCTGTGACGATTCTCGGGCTAAGCTGCTGGCTCGATGGCTAAGGCCAGTGAAACGTTCTGAATGTCCTTGCCCCTGTGCAAGCGCGTCACTTGCCAAATTAAGTTCGTTAGCGATGCGTGACAATTCAAACTCTGAAGCAAAAGCAAAATTCAATGGCCAAGCTATCAGGATAACAAAAAATAATCCCGATGCTAACAAATGGCGTGCAAGGAAGAACAATGATGGAGACGTTAGCGGCTCTTGACTAATTTCACAGCTTGAAGCTTGCTCACTGTAAAACATGTCTGACTCCCCTTTGATTTGCTAAATGATGCAAGATCTATCTAAGACATACGCACTATCTTGTGCCCTTTAGCCTAATAATTTATCAATCAGTCTACCAACCAAGGTACTGGCCAGTATTTGCTGCGTGTTTAAGCTGTCGCATCAGCACAAATGCCCAAATATTTTTTTATGACCGGCTCAATGCCCTGCTGTAAGGATTCAACTACTAGGGCATGACCGATAGACACTTCTAATATCCCCGGTATGGTCAAAAATTTGGGTAAATTTGGCAGATCCAAATCATGTCCCGCATTTAGCCCGATGCCAAGCTCTATAGCTTTAGTCGCAGCAGTAAAGTATTGCTGAAAAGTCTCTTCTTGATTGCTGGTACCAAAATCACTGGCAAATTTTTCAGTATAAAGCTCCACTCGATCTGCACCAATTTCTTTAACTTTTTCTAAACTTGACGCGTCCGCATCCATAAATAGGCTGGACCTTACTCCCGCATTGCTTAAGCGGTTTAGCACTGAATTTAAGAAAGTTTCATTATTAAAAACATTCCAACCGTGGTCTGAAGTAAGTTGACCGGGCTGATCAGGAACAAGAGTGCACTGTGCTGGTTTTACTTGCAGAACCAATTCGACAAAATCATTAGATGGATATCCTTCGATATTGAATTCAACATCCTCTTTAGACTTTAAAAAATCGCTCAAGTCGAAAATATCTTGACGTGTGATATGACGCTGGTCGGGACGCGGATGAACCGTTATCCCTTTTACCCCCATGTCGATTACCTGCCCAGCAAAGTCCACAACATTGGGAAAATCCCGACCTCGAGAATTACGTAACAACGCTATCTTGTTTACATTTACACTAAGAACCGTCATCGCTTAACCTCTACAATTTTCTTAAACTGCCTAGCTACTAAAAAAATCCATCGCCACTTTTTGAAATGCTTGGGGCTTGTCTGCGTGTACCCAGTGACCTGCCTCAGAAATGATTTTCACACCCGCATTTGGAAACAATTTAAGTATTTGAGCTTCGTGCTTAGCCTGCACATAGGGCGAAAGCTCTCCTTTGACAAACAAGGTAGGTTTTTCAAACACGTTTTCACCCTGAGGCTTTTCCATAAGTCGATTATAATTGGCCTCAATAACCGGCAAATTAAGCCGCCATGCAAACCCCGAATCACCCTCGCGAATCAGGTTAGTGACGATGAATTTTCGTGTCGCCTCATCTTCAATATAATCTGTAAGTGCAGTTTCGGCGTCGGCACGAGATTGAAGCGTGCCTAAGTCGAGAGCATTCATCCCAGCCATCACCTGTTTGTGGCCATCAGCTTTGTCGGCATACAAAACAGGGGCTATATCAACGACTAGCAGTCGATCAACCAAATCCGGATAGGACAGCGCCAACTCCATTGCAACTTTACCACCCATGGAGTGGCCTAAGAGGTAAGTACTAGTGATGTTAAGAGCGCTTAGAAGTTCTTTAATATCCTCAGCCATCACTTGATAATTGTGTTCCGGCGCGTGAGCTGACTCGCCATGGTTACGCAGGTCTACGCCAATTACGGCGAATTTTTCAGCGAGCTGCTTACAGTGCCCTCCCCAATTACTCTGGCTCCCAAAAAGTCCATGCAACACAATGAGAGGCTGCCCTTGATCTGAATATTGTTTGTAATGTAGTTGCATAGTTTTACGTCAGTGATTTCAAGATTTCGAGAACATCAGTATCATGAGATTTAGTTTTCACCTTATCCATAATGTGAACGAACTTGCCATCTTTATTGATAATAAAAGTACTACGAATAATACCCATGAATTCCCGGCCCATGAACTTCTTGAGCCCCCATACACCATATTTCTCAGCGGTTGCATGGTCTTCGTCGGCTAGTAAGCAAAAATTCAAAGCCTCCTTAATCTCAAACTTCTTCAGGCGGACTACTGGATCTGGACTAATACCAATAGCAACCGCATCTAACTCGCCTAACGACTGCGCTGAGTCACGCAGACCGCAGGCCTGCGTCGTACAGCCAGGCGTCATAGCCTTGGGGTAGAAATATAGAATTACATTCTTTTCCCCCATATAATCTTTCAAACTGATCTTTTCACCATTCTGGTCCAACAAGGTAAATGCCGGAGCCTTGTTGCCTAATTTGATTGCTGCCATCTTTTCCTCTTAATAATCTGGGATAAATGTCGTTATGCTTATTATACCGCTGTTTGCCAAATCCCGGTTAACACTGAGAAAGAACTGACACCACTGCACCATTGTGTCGGCAATAGCCACCACGGAAAACTCGAGATAATGAGCGAATCACCCAAATCAATAGTAATCCTCACAGGAGCCGGTATCTCTGCCGAGTCCGGCATAGAGACTTTCCGAGCCGCCGATGGCTTATGGGAAAATCACCCAATTGAAGATGTCGCGACCCCAGAGGGCTTTGATCGAAACCCTCAATTGGTTTACAGCTTCTACAATCAACGTCGCAGCCAGCTGCTGTCGCCCTCAATTGGTCCCAACAAGGCACACACTGCGCTAGCAGAGTTTCAGAACAAGTTTAACGGTTCCTTTCTTCTGATAACTCAAAATGTAGATAATCTTCACGAACGGGCTGGCTCAAAAGACGTACTGCACATGCACGGCGAGCTTCTCAAAATGCGCTGCGTAAACTCAAAATTGATATTTGATATTCGAGAGAGTTTTGATTTTGATACCCAGTGCCGGTGTTGCCGGTCTGCGGGTAATTTACGCCCCCACATAGTATGGTTTGGCGAAATGCCATTGCATATGAATAGGATAAATGAAGCTCTCGAGGCATGTGATCTATTCATTGCAATCGGCACATCTGGCAATGTTTATCCAGCCTCAGGGTTCTATCAAACTGCCAAAATCCGCAAAGCACATACAGTTGAGCTCAACTTGGATGAAACCGGCTCTTCTTTTGATCAGCATGAATATGGCTCTGCCACAGAAATCGTTCCGGGATATTTAAATAAAATTCTCGGCTAAATTTTCATTCAAGCAACTCTATGCTAGCCTCTTTGCTAACTCACAGCGATTCGTTGGCAACTCCGAGGTTTAGATGACTGCATCATGCTCTTCTTTGCACAATAATTCTTGGCACCGCAATTCTTTCCAGCGCAATGTCCAAAAAGCTCTGCATCCTTTAGCTCGCATGCTCTGGGCTAGCCTCATTGTCGCTCTATCAGCGAATATAGCTTTTGCCAGCGAAGAAAAAACTCCAGATCATATTGGCAAAATTTCAACGGAATACTTGCTGTCTGAATATCCTGAATTCGCCAAAGAATATGAAACTTTTCAGCCCAACGCTACGCAACTGCAAGATATTCAAGCATTGGCCGGAAAAGATGTAGTCGCCCTCTTCGGTACTTGGTGCCACGACAGCGAGCGAGAAGTTCCCCGCTTACTCAAGTTATTAAAAATGGGCAATGTTGAAGTTAGGCAGCTGACGCTGTATGGGGTTTCGCGGAGCAAAGGCGATCCTGAGGGCTTCTCAGAAAAATATGAGTTGAAGTACACGCCTACCATCGTAATCAGTGACAACAAAGGTGAGGTTGCCAGAATTATAGAAAAACCGAAAGGAAGCTTGGCAGGAGACATCGCAAGCCAGATTAACTCCACGAAATAAAACCACAAAACCTAAAAAGAATATTCCCCCCTAATATGCAAGCCTCGACAACACACTTTACCACATGAGCTTTATGTAAAAATCAGTCTATTAGCACCTTTGGCAAGAACCGCTAAGCACCACCATTCATCAATGAAAAATATTCTAGCGCACCGGCTCATCTGCCGCGTCTAACAATTCGTAGCGTTGCAGAATTTTTTCGATACTACTTTTTTCTATGTCCAAGCCCCGCAGTAACTCGATACCAGTTTCACTTTTAATGATCCCCGAATTAATCAGAGTATAAATTTCGCTACAGCTATTAGCTTGTTCCAACAGAATTGCCAACGCTGACTTTCCCTTCTTATCGTAGTCTAAATAAGACATTAGCGTCATCGCATCAAACTCATAAAGTGCTAGGATAATAGCGTTAGGCAACTGCCACTCTTTAGCAATGTGAGCTGAAAGCCACGTTGAGTGCTCGGTCATAACGATTTTGAACACCTTGCATTCATCAATTTCTTCAGACCCATATTCATCAAGATGGTCACAAAAACAGGTAAACATTGCCACTTTTCCCACATCGTGAACCAAACCCATTAAGTAGCAAGTAAATGAATCATCGACATCTTTACTGAGCAGTCGGCACGCCTCTGCGCACTCCAAGCAGTGGTTCCACAAAACTTCGCCAAATTGCTTGAACCGATTAGATTCCACATCAAGTATTTGTCGAATAAGCAGAGCTGCGGCTATATCTGAGACTCCCTGAAGGCCCAAAGTAGCAACAGCACGGTTTATAGATTGAATCTCCCCAGCTGCTCGGCGATAAATTGGACTATTCGCAATTCTGATAGTTTCGCCCGCCAAAGCAATATCACCTTTGACTATTGCACAAATCTTATCGAAATCTGTATTTTCCTTTTTTACCTCTTCAAGAAACTTCATCAGCTGCTGGGGCAAGACGGGAACGAGCAGTGAAAGAGACTCGGACTCTTCGACCAGCTTGGTTATTTTTTCATAAAGCTCCAGCTCTGCAGGGTTTAACTCTGCAGTTACATCGACGTTTCTAGAGAGAATCGCATCATAAAAAGCGCTTCCTAGGTCGAAATATTTGTTCTCTGCTGCCTGGCTATTGGTATCCATTAAAACAACTCCATTTCGTCGCCAACTTGCTCTTTTTCAATCCCATTAAAGAAAACCTAGGCTCTTTTCGCAATATCATAAATGTAAAGTCCACCTAGCCTTTTTACTCTTGCTTTTCCTGTCGAAAATATAATCGCTTATCTTTCTCAGAAGTTTACCAACAAGTTTTCCTTTAAAAGAAAACCGCTGCAAAAGATTCAGCGGATTGAAGGTGACTAGAGACTCTAATTTTTCTTTGATCTGGCAAACGGTGTCATTGCCATCGCCGTTTTTCATAAACCACCGATTGAAGAATGTGTCAGGTATCATTTCTACGATATTCTCGCTGCAGCTTTCCCCTGCGCAACTCTACAAATAAGCAGTATCTAGATCGGCCGAGCCATTGACAGCTCAAAACGGAGGCCAAATTGATTGGTATTGCGTTTGTGAATCCCACTAACCCTGGTTTACTGCCTGACGTTATAAAACTTAGATATTCTTCAAATCTACCCGTTTGCAACTTCTTCAGTCGAATAACGGAACGTCAATCGGAAAGCTCCTTCTTTAATAAAAATCTGCTCTATTTAAAGCCACTGTCATATTTTAGTATAGCTAACACTCAAATATTGTTGGGCTAATTTGAGATCAACTGCTTGCCCAGACACTTTCTTAGCTGCTAAATCTAATTTAGTACTTAGATGGAACCGGCGGGGTAGGAATTCTGGCATTTTTTTACGGGAAAATTTCCCGATTACACCAGCTCCATATTCTTGGTGCTTTTAACTAGCGAAATTTTGAGCTTTTTTCCCAGAGATGCGTGGTTAAGTTTTACCGTACCTGTATATATGGCGTAGCCCAAAACCCTAACGGCCGAGTCGCCGCCGGGTTTTAAAAAGGATAAACAGACCATCATTTAACAAGACTAAAACGCAGATGGGCAGGAATTATGATCGACACAATGGTTTACCTAAGGGTAAATCCAACACTTCATTGATCCACTACAAAGCCTTTGAACGCTATCAAGAACTTTTTAAAACTAAAGGCTTTGTGTTCGATAATCAGTGTGTAATTACTCTATCGACGAGGAAATTGATTTCGCGGCGATCCAAACCTTCGCCTCGATCTATCCGCACATGGCTGGCAAGAGCTAGGACAGTCCATTACTCACCTTCTTCGAGAGCTCATTTGAATTAGATATGGAAGAAGCTCTAAGGCTTCAAAGCCACCGCCAGCACAGACTATAAATATGACCACGCGGGGGGCTTCACTTTGAACTGTCGAATTATTGCCGCCTTGCAGAAATTGGCCCTTCGCTGGATATTCCTGCCGGTTATAAAGACCCTAACTCTCCTGCTTTTTTTGTAAAACTTCTCTGTAACACCTCTATTGACTAGGTTTCATAATGCATCATATAGATAGAGATATTTTTTATCTACAGTCTACACTGACGTTAAGGTGCTTGGTTAGGCATCACATACTAAGAATACTCAGCGGAGATTCGACCACTATTATGTCAATATTAGATTTTAAGGGTTTGTTTGCACAAACTAAATCCATTGTGTTTTCTGCTCACCCAGAATCAGAAGAAGACCTTGAGCTTAAGCGGGATATGAATCCTGTGGTGATTCATCATGACACATGCACTAACGATACTTCTGCAACCATCATTGCGTTTAACCGGTATCGCAATAAAAAGTAACCTATTACAAAGCTATTACCATTGAGCCAACTTTTCACAATGAAAAAAACAGTAATCATAGCTCACGAAAACCCGATTATGCGATCAGGATTTTCCTCTTTGTTAAAACAATTTATTGAATTTGAAAGCGTAGAATGCGCTACCGCTGAATCTGTGTTAGTCGCTTGCAAAGTGAAAATACCTACCCTTATTCTCACCAGCTTTACTATTCCGAACATGGGCGCATTACAACTAACCACGCGTCTTAAGGCTCTTTCAAAAAAACTCCGGATTATCGTTTGTGCAGCGGAATCATCAGGCTACATAGCCGAAAAATCAATTAGAAACGGTGCCCATGGCTATATAACTTCGAGCATCGCTATTCCAGAATTTTTTCATGCGATAGAGTCGGTATGCAATCACGATACCTATACAGAACCTTACGTATCTCAAAAGCTGGCATTGAAAAAAATCAGCGGTCAGCAGCACGTGCTCGATGTGTTATCCCCAAGAGAGTTTGACATTTTTTCTAAAGTTATTTTAGACAAAACTGCAAAAGAGGTGGCGCAAGATCTTTTCTTAGCAGAGAAAACAGTCTCAAATTACATCAGCATAATAAAAAAGAAACTGCATACGAAAACGAGCGCTGGATTACTAAAAGTCAGTCTAGAAGAAGGCTATATTAATACTCTAAACATATAGAGCACACTCCCACTAGCCAGATCAAAAGTACCTTTCAATTTCAAATTTGAGTTATCTTGCTAATTTTCAGAGTGTAAAAAATACAAACAGGAAGAATAAACGCAAATAGGTGGCATGGTAAAAAGATAAGAGAGATTAGAAAAAAGGCCGGGCAGTAAAGGAGGTGTTACCAACAACACTCTAGACTGAGCACCGGCCGGCACCATCAACCCGGCTATTCAACAGTTGAGCGCGCCCGGTTATAGCCCAGAAGTCCTTGTAGTAATTGCTATACTTGTCATTTGACGCCACGCTCCACCATCCCTTATTAGGCCTAAACCTGGCAGTATATTTCTAGCTCAGCGCGCTAAGCTTTCATAAATTAAAGCTAGTATTAGCGGCAACATCCAGAGAGTTATTAATCCGGTTTTTAATAAAACTTAAATGGTTTACTCTCTACTGCGTAGCATTCTTGGGCAAAGAGATCTGCGCTTTTCATGCATAAGTCTGGACAGTTTTCTCTCCTATGAATATCTAACAACATGGAAGGCATATTTTATGGCTAAAAAAGTATTAAAGAGCATTTTCGGTCTGACCTTCTCACTGGCTATTCTGGCCGTGGCTATCTTCGTCGCCACAAATCCAGAGAGACCGCAGACTGATTCAGCTAGCGCCCAATGGCTTGAGCCAGGTCCTTATTCAGTAAGTACATCAGAGTTTGTTTTCATTGATAAGTCACGCTCTACCGACTCTAATCGAGGCTTTGCAGGAGAACCTGACAGAACTTTTCCAACCACGGTTTGGTATCCACAGGGCGCGACAGGCAAGATACCGCTGCTCATTCACAGCCACGGAATAGTTTCTGCAAGAAACGAACTCAGCTATCTTATGGAGCAATTGGCAAGTTACGGCTATGTGGTTGCGGCAGCCGATTACCCTTTAACCTCAGGCTCGGCACCCGGAGGGGCCAACGCTAACGACGTGATGAATCAGCCAGCAGACGTGTCCTTTCTAATAGACTCCATATTAGGACTTGCCGATGAACAGCCTTTTGCTGAACAAGTTGATGAATCAAGAATCGGCTTGAGTGGCTTTTCTCTTGGTGGTTTAACCACAATTCTAGCTACTTACCACCCGCGCTGGCGCGATCCGAGAATTGCCGCTTCAGCTGCCATAGCAGGGCCAGCAGTCGCGTTCACAGACGAATTTTACACCACCTCAGACGTCCCTTTTCTGATGATTTCTGGCACCTCTGACGCCCTCATCGATACCCAATACAATGCAGCGATAATCCCGAATCGAAACGATAACTCTGACTTGGTGATCATCTCTGGAGGCTCTCACCTTGGCTTTGTTGGCGCCGCTGAGCCCAGCTTCAGATTAATGCATAACCCAGACAGTCTTGGCTGCAGCGCAGTGTTGTCGGTGTTAGATGAAGACCCGAACGAGGTCTTCGCGGAACTAGGTAGTTTAGGCGAAGGGGTTTACATGCCTCCTGACACACCAGGGGTCTGCGAACTGATGCCACTGCGTGAGGCGCTACACCCAGGCCGTCAACAGATGATCACTACAGTTGCCGTGCTGAGCTTTTTTGAATCAATTTTTTCAGAGGATCAAGCTAGGCGTGAAGAAGGCGCAGTGCTGCTAAGGGAATCTTTGGCTTTAGATTTCGAAGAAGTTAGCGTGCGCTCATCATACTAAAAAGCAATGATACTCACCGAAACGCTACTGAAATGTCACTGCGAAAGCAGTCTCTAAGAATGATGCTAGTTGCTGTTTTGTAAGAACGCCGCTGTGAGCAAAAAGCGGCGTGTGCTTCGTCAAATAGGTTGCTGCGTGGTAACTCGCCGTACCAGTTAGGATCGATACTGTATCAAAGGCGCTCACTAAAACTATCTGCGAACATCCATGAAGTTAGCCCATCCAAAGAATACTCCTCAAGAATGTAAAAAGCAGCTTCGCGCTGCTCTGATGAGAGGGCTGCTATAGATGATAGAGATACGAAAGGTGCCTTAATGGCCGATTTAAGTTTACAAGACATAGGCGCCGACTCAGTTTAGATTATGATCAAAAGTAAGATCATATAACCGAAAGCTATCGCCTGGAATGTGACACGCTGACGCGCGTCAAACTGCCACAGGGAGAATTGCTTAGCCCGGTGGCCAGCCACGATTTACTGAGCATAAAGCCTGTGTTGAAATAACATGAGAGTAGGGAGAAAAATAAAAAGCAGCGCTGCCGAGAACAGTTAAACGGCTCTAATATCGCTTCAAATAAATCATTACAGATAGCCTATCAAGCAACGTTGTGGCGAGTTTAGGCTCAACAACAGGCCAGCTGCAAATCACTGTGAATAGAGCATTAGGCTTTTTACTATATTTGTTTATGGTAAGTTCGGCCATTGTAAGTTCAGTTATGTATGAGCATCCCCCTTTGAGCCTTTCTTAACCCCACCCCTCCCCTTATAATTATCCTGCGCTATTGGAAGAGACTCCCAGCTGTCTGCTTCTCCCTGTCGTTCATCGCCAAGTCATTGTGCTAGACTAAAACTACCTAACAACATTGCCGTTTAGAGGGGTTTTTCAAACACCGATGGAAATCAATACTCAGCTTTCACCCGACTTGCAAACACTGACTCTCACTCTTCTGGGCAAATTCGACTACACCTGCCATCAAAATTTTCAAGCTGCCTATGAAGCACGTAGCCCAGTACCCACCGGGTTTATCATAGACCTTTTAGAAGTCCCTTCGATTGACAGCTCTGCTTTGGGAATGCTTCTCCTGCTGCGCACCCACGCCGGAGGTGACGATGGGAATGTTAAGATCATTAATGTTCAAGCAGATGTTTATAAGCTTTTACAAACTTGTAAATTCGATGAACTGTTCGAGGTTGACTCTCTATAGCATCAGAGTCAAAGCTAATTCCGCAATATTTTGAAATAAATTCCAATCAAGCCCGTTCTTTTATAGTAGGGCGCTTGAAGGTTAAGCGGCCTTCGTGCCCCTTTAGTCCCCGCTCCCCGCGGGGGCAGTTTTAGATGAATAGATTGCTGGCCAGCCACCGCCAATTGATTTGGTCTATTAATGGCTAGAAGAGCGCCTTCAATTCTTCTGGGAAAAAGGGTTTTTTAAACCCTTTCAAAGCCGCCGCATAAACAATCGCTTCCATTATCAGCTCAGAATTTTCCTGCAACCGAATAGTCTGCTTGAAAGCAATTTTTAATCTGGACACTTGCTCAGCACTCACTGTTACATCGAAACGGTCTCCCGATCTTAAAGGCTTTTTATAATCAAGCTCGGCTCGTGTGACAATTACAATGATTCCTCTTTTTGTAAGATCCGTAAAATCGACACCGCGACTTAGCAAGAATTCGTGTCGCACAGTCTCTAGATAATTCTGATAGACCGCATTGTTTACTATCCCCTGCATGTCGCATTCGTAATCTCGCACTTTCAATCCAACGGTGAATAGCGCTTGCTTCATAGCCTGAATTCCTTTGATACAGCTGTTCAGCCTAACCTAATTCTTTTTTCACGAATAGCTGGCGATCTCAGAACTTCATC
The DNA here is from genome assembly GCA_047617605.1 of Pseudohongiellaceae bacterium. Lineage (GTDB taxonomy): Bacteria > Pseudomonadota > Gammaproteobacteria > Pseudomonadales > Pseudohongiellaceae > UBA9145. Next base: position 161,403 of record JBLGBJ010000005.1, read on the forward strand.
CTATACTCAGATTAGGAGCAGTAATTTAACAAGGAATGTTATGACCGTTCATGGAAACTTCCACCTAGGACAGGTGGTACAACATCGCCTATATGGCTATCGGGGCGTCATCGTAGATGTGGATCCGGAATTCAGGCTAACTGACGACTGGTATATGCAAGTCGCCAAAAGCAAACCACCGCGCAATCTACCGTGGTTTAGAATTTTAGTGCACAACACCGCCTTTGAAACCTACGAAGCTGAAGAGAACCTTAAGGCTGAGGAGCACCCGGATAAGATCAATCACCCTGATCTTAGAGACCACTTTTGTGGCTATGCAAAAGGCGCTTACGTAACCTCTATCGCGATTAACTAGTTACCTGATATTCTTTCCGAGAACTCTTGCCGAGAACTCTTGCCTGGAACTCTTGCCTGGAACTCTTGCCTGGAACTATGAAAAAGACTATGCCGAAATCGAGGCAATGTCTTATGCAAAAAATAGGCAATGAGGCAGGCAGAGAGCCAGGTAGCTAAATTGCTATGCACAGACAAAGCCCCAGTCGCTGCGGCGCAATTCAGCCGCCTACTGTTATATCCGTGACATCTTATTATCCGTGCCCTCTTCTATCCGATATCTGCCGTCTGCCGTCTGCCGTCTGCCGTCTGCCGTCTGCCGTCTGCCGTCTGCCACTATTACTGTTTTTCTTTCTACTAGTGTCCTTTGAATATTCATGACAAACTATTCCTCGATAAACCAGAGTTAATCCCTTACGGG
>JBLGBJ010000006.1:0-154746 GCA_047617605.1 Pseudohongiellaceae bacterium
CAGGACTGTTTTGTGAGTGCAGGACTTTTCTATAAGAAGTTCAGTATCAGTCGATAGGGCTGATGCGCATGAACAAAGGAAACAAGTGCTATGTTTATACCCAATCACTTTGATGCCAATGATCAGGCTAAAATCGCCGAGTTTCTAAACGATAACAGCTTTGGTGAGCTGGTCTCCATAATCGATGGCAAACCGTTCGTAACACCCGCAGCATTTCTATTTGACGATGAGCGCGAAATCTTGTCTCTACACATAGCAAGAGTTAATCCTCAGTGGCAAACCATTGAAGGCAAGCAGGTGGTCTTTATCGCTAATGGTCCACATGGTTATATAAGCCCGTCATGGTACGCAGACGCGGGTGTCCCTACTTGGAATTATCAGGCCGTGCATTTTAACGGGACCGCCACGGTTTTTTCACAACCTGCTCGCCTGAAGTTACTCGTAAATGAGCTAACTGCACGCTCTGAGAAAAAATTCTCCAAGCCATGGCTGCCTAGCTACCCTGAATCCATGCTCAGAGGCATCGTTGGAATTGAAATCGCAGTCAGCGAAATTCAGTGTAAATTTAAACTCAGTCAAAACCGCAGCGTTACTGACCAACAACAATCGATACAAGCATTGGAGAATCTTGGAAATAGTGAGCTGGCCCGGGTAATGCGAAAAGAAAACAATCTAGATTAATCCCTCCTTAAGCTAGATCAATAAACATTTAATCTTGAGTAGTACCCTATCGGTGAATTGGTAAATCACTACATAGGAAATTACTGGATGATTTTTAAGAAAATTGCACTTAGTTGTTTTTATTTAGCAATCTTGAGTAGCTGCTCACTTGGCGACGGCATGCAGATAGGCACGCATCTAAAACTGTGCTGTCCTGGAAACTATTCACAATACACTGAATATTCGTTAAAAACCCAAGACATACCGCTATTTCTTAGCGACTATGTTGCTAACGAATTTGACATAGCAATTCAAGAAAAAGGGCTGAGCCGTAACGACCAAATGAACGACCTGAAAATCGTGCTTCGTTACAATCACGTCAATTTATTTCCAACACAACAAGACATCGATCCTTTCGTGAGAAGAGGAAGCTCGAGTGTTGAGCTAAATTATATTGCCACTCTTGAGGTTGAGATGTATGAAACCCGCACAGCGGAACTTGTGTGGGCCGGATCGATAAGTCGAATACACTCTGTGGTTCCAGGGGAATATATGCATGAAGAGCGTGCAAGGGCAGAGTTTCAAGCCGCTTTCAGGAGATTGCTCAAAGCATACCCATCCCCCTTAGATGAAACTACAGCACTGACTAATTAACCAGTGCTGGTACCGGCGTTGAGGTGAATTCAAGTCTTTAGTTAGTTCGAGAAGATCGAAGCAAACGATCAACGCCTGCGTTGTACAGCGTCAAATCAACGGCGCTTCTGATCATCTGCGCATCATCCATCTGCATAACTTGGTCAAGCAAATCCTGTGCAGCGTCCAAACTAATACTGCGTATAACCGATTTTACTTTTAAAAGTGAAGACGCATTCATCGATAATATATCAAACCCCATTGCAACTAGCAGAACAGCAGCGCCCGGGTCTCCCGCCATCTCACCGCAAATGCTAACTGTCTTTCCTTCGGCTTGAGCCAGTATTACAACCTGCTGCAATGCCGCTAATACCGCCGGGTGAAACGCCGTATAAAGATTGGCGACCCGAGGATTGTTTCGATCTACTGCCAACAGATATTGGGTTAAATCATTACTACCAACCGAAATGAAATCAACTAACTTTGCCAGCGCCCGAGTTTGATACACAGCCGCAGGTAGCTCTATCATTACACCCACCGGCGGAAATTTTACGTTATGGCCTTCTTGGATTAGCTCTCTATAGGCTTTTTTAATAAGCTGATTGGCCGAATTTACTTCGTGGATATTACTGATCATTGGCAGCATTATCTGAAGGTTTTCAAGACCGATACTTGCCCGCAACATGGCTCTGACCTGTGCCATAAAAATCTCTGGATGATCAAGGGTAACTCGAATTCCTCTCCATCCTAAAAAAGGGTTTTCCTCATCAATGGGAAAATAGGACAGTGATTTGTCACCACCAATATCCAACGTGCGCATGGTTACTATTTTGGGTGCAAATGCCTCGAGCTGCTCCCGATAAATTTCTGTCTGTTCTTGCTCACTTGGAAAACGCTCACTTAAAAGAAATGGAACTTCCGTTCTAAAAAGGCCAATTCCTTCAGCACCTTGGTCTAGAGATTGCATGACATCGGTCATTAAACCTGTATTTACCCATAGGCTAACGCGATGGTTATCTGCAGTTTCACAAGGTAAATCTTTTAACCCTTCTAAACCTGCGATTAATTGATTTTGCTCTTCAATGGTATTTTGGAAGCGAATGCGCAGCTGATCAGACGGATTTGTTATCACCTCACCTTTGTAACCGTCGACAATAACCTCTTTACCTTCCAGCTTATTGAAAGGTAAATCTACCGCTCCCATGACCGTAGGAATGCCCATGGTTCGAGCAAGGATTGCAACATGAGAATTACCAGAGCCTTTTACAGAAATTAAGCCCTTCAGCTTTTCTTTTGGCACCTCAACTAACATGCTCGGTGTTAATTCTTCACTCACCAGAATAGTGTTATCGCCGTACTCAGTCACCACAGTTTCTTTTTGCTGCAAATAAAAGAGTACTCGACTGCAAAGATCCTTAATATCCACAGATCTTTCACTTAGATAGGCGTCATTCATCATCTCAAAAGTTCGAACATGCTCATTAGCCACATAAGCCAGCGAACCTTGTGCCCAATTTCCAAGCTTAATGCGTTCCACTACTTCGTTGCCCAAAGCGTCATCGTCTAGCATATGCAAATAGACATCAAAGAGTTGGCGTTCTTCCTCTGCTACATGCCCTGCCAAGCGATTGTGGATATCTTTAATATCAGTTCTAACTGATTCTAAGCAGCTATTGAAAAACTCTATTTCCTGATCGATATCTCGAGGTCGCCGATTAGGAATCTGGCTAAGATCTGCAGGAGGGAAGATCACAACAACCTCACCTATAGCAACACCAGATGAGCCTGAAACACCAGGAAAAACTGTATCCGATGTCTTTTGCCCAGAAGGACTCATCCCCTCAATAGCACCGGTTGCTTCTGCATGTGCGATAACGCCAGCCAATTGCGCTGACAGCGTTATAAGAAAAGCTTCTTCCGCCTCATCGAAGCGGCGCTTGTCTTCATGTTGAACAATCAAAACGCCAAGCACAGAGCGATGGTGAATAATCGGCACACCAAGAAAAGCGTGGAAGTCTTCCTCTCCCGTTTCTTGAAGATAGTGGAAACTCGGATGCAAGGACGCATCTCTAAGATTTATGGGCTCAGCATGCTTTGCCACCAAACCTACCAAACCTTCACCTACTTGAAGGCTCACATGGCCTACCGATGCTTTTTTTAGACCTTCTGATGCCATCAGTACATGGCTATTTAAATCAGTGTCGAGCAGATACACAGAACAAACCTGCGTCTTAAGAGACTCTCGAACTCGATGCACAATAATATCCAACGCAGACTGCAAATCTTTTGCCGCGTTGACTTCTTGCACAATGGCACGCAATTGTTCGAGCATACTGGTCCCAGAAATTAATGGTAATCGCCACGTTGGCAAAAGCCCTAACAAGGCCTGCCGACTGGCAATTAATTTTTAGTATCCGCTGTGGCGGAAAAAGTTACTGTTAGTTTGGCTGCCCTTGGGCTCTAGCTTTCTTTAACATACCTGTTCAAAGGCGCAATAAGCTCTTTTAAGGCTCGGCGATAAACCTCTCTCTTAAACTCAATAACTTGACTTATCGGGTACCAATAGCTCACCCATTGCCAGTCATCGAACTCAGGTTGAACATCCCCTTTTAATTGCACGGCACTCTCGTCGCTTTCCAAACTTAAAAGAAACCATTTTTGCTTCTGCCCTATACATACAGGATCTTTATGCTGGCGAATATAATTTAGCGGCAAATCATAGTGCAGCCATTCTTTAGTTTGATGAAGAACGTTTACATCAGCTTCTTTGAGCCCAACCTCTTCTTCTAGCTCGCGAAAAAGAGCATCCTCTATCTGTTCATCCTGATCAATTCCTCCTTGAGGGAACTGCCATGAACTCTGCCCAATCCTTTTGGCCCATAAGACTTGGCCAATGCGGTTACAAATTACAATGCCAACGTTTGGTCGATACCCATTCGAGTCAATCACGTACACTTATCCTCTGGCAGGAGTAAAACGGCATTGTTTCACAACCTGACTTCACTATTCAATGGCAACAAGCCATAGATATCAGCTAATATGGTTAATATTCAGTAGCTTAGCTATAGAACACCGAAAAAATATCGATACTTACCTGGATTTCCTGACCCAATGCCAGGTCCGCAGGTATAATCTTACTTTTTGGGCAGAAACACTACATGACAACTCGCTTAGCGCTCTTCGATTTAGACAATACCTTACTAAGCGGTGATAGTGATCATGCCTGGGGCGAATATCTAATAGACAAAGGCCTAGTTTGCACAATCGAGCACGGTAAACGTAATGACGAGTTCTATAGACAGTACCAACAACGTACGCTGGATATACATGAATACGTCAAATTTACGTTAGCGCCTGTCATGCACTTGCGCCAATCAGAATTGGCCTCAATGCATCGAGAATTTATCCAGGAGTTCATCAAACCGCTTATCTTGCCAAAAGCCGTTGAACTTGTTAATTCTCACCTAGTAGCTGGCGATTACTGCGTAATAATTACGGCAACTAATTCTTTTATCACCACCCCAATTGCTCAGATGTTTGGTGTTGATAAATTGATTGCTACCGATTTGGTGATGCAGGATGACCACTTTACCGGTGAGATATTAGGAACACCTTGCTTTCAGTCGGGCAAAGTAAATAAGCTGGATCAATGGTTGGACTCAGAGATTGCAAAACCTAATGAACTGCGGCTCGAAGAAAGCATTTTTTATAGCGACTCAATTAATGATTTGCCATTATTACAACGTGTAAAAGAGGCTGTTGTGGTGGATGGAGATGAGTTGCTTGTAGACGAGGCAAATAGGCGAAAATGGAAATGTGTTTCTCTGCGGTGATAGTCGGAACATTTAGACGATTAGCAAAGCCAGGCATTGTTTTGGCGGCTATTCTCAACCTTCAATCTTGCAGCCCAAATTCACCTGATCCAGTGAGGGAAGCGACATCACCGCAAACAGTTGATGCGCCCTTATCTTCGAAGCGACTAACTCAAACACTGGACCATGAGACGTCCGTATTAGTTAAGCAGCTGGTAGTGGAGTATATCGATCAAATTGGCTCCAATTTCACAGAATTGCGATCCGAGCTAGTATCACTCCAGCAAAAAATCGATTCTCTCATTGATTCCCCTAGTCCAAGCGCATTAATAGAGGCTCGAATAAGTTGGTCGTCTGCCCATCAGAGCTATCACCAGAGCAATTTACCTTATTATTTTACTTCTTTTATCGCACCAGAAAACCAGAGCGAACAGCTTTATCAGCTCGCCTATCAGATGGATCATTGGCCTATTCTTGCTGGCTACATTGATTCAGTAGACGGCTATGAAAGCGGCGGCATTGTTTATGATGTGAATGTCGAACTTTCTACTGCGAGCCTTAGGCAGCAACACGGATTATTTGATATTACAGAGGCGACATTGGGTTTTCATGTAATAGAATTTCTCTTATGGGGCGAACCGAATGTTGCTTCAACACGAAGAGAGCTCGAAGATTTCGTCCGCGTAAGTCAGCTTACTGAAACCCAGCGCGAAGGCGGCATGGAAGTTAATCAAGTTGGTAATAACCGGCGCCGTGAATTGCTGAGGCTGACCAGTGCCATTCTCATCGAGGATTTTGATTCTGGCTTCACAATCTGGACTGATGCCAGCTCTAGTTTTCTAAAGACAGTAGAGGGTCGTAGTTCAGCGGCCCTTCTTAGTCTGTTACTGGAATCCGTGACAGCAATGTTAACCGAAGAGTTGCTAACTCGATCGCTATACCCACTGCTAAACGGTGATATTGAATCTTCTCTTCAGTCCCCTTATAGTCAAACCTCCGAAATAACTGTGGCCGCTCAACTTCAAAGCGTTGAGCAACTTCTTTTAGAAACACCCACTCCTAACGGAGTTACCTTCGATGAAATATTGAGTTCTTTATCCCCCTTTTTTGAAGAATTTTTCTACCAAAACCTAGATTCGAACAAGGCCTGCCTAATTCTGCTTTACAGTAGTTTTGGACAGACTAATAATTCCACGGAAAATCATAATTTTGAGTTTGAAGTAGTTGCGTGTATTAATTTGCTTACTAATTTTCTAGACCAGTTAGAACAAGTTAAATTAACTTTGCCGGCATTATATGAACCAGCCTGATACATTTAGCTTACATTAATTTCCACCATCATATCATCAGCCAGACTCTCTAACTCTTCCCGCAATTTATTCAATTCTAATGACGGCGGCACTTTCAATATCGCATTAGCTTTAAAAAGAGTAACCCCAGACATCGGGGCAGAAGAGCAATTGGTTACTAGTTTCTCAACATTCACAGAAAGATCAGCAACAGCATGAGAAATCTCCCTTACAATTCCCGGTCGATCATTAGCCACCAAGTTCAACTCTACTGTTATGGGCCTGCCCACAGTTTCATCGGTCATAACTCTTTCTATAATCAGCTTTAATCCTTTCAGAGAGCCCAAAGCCAATTCAAGTTGGTCAAGACTTGCATCGTCCACGCTCACTTTCAGTATCCCAGCAAATTTACCGGCTAGTTGCGACATGCTGCTTTCAAGCCAGTTTCCGGCGTTCTCTGCTATTACTGCGGCTAGAGATTCAACCAATCCTGGTCTGTCGTCACCTATTACTGTTAGTACCAAAAAACTTGTCATCTTCAATCTCCAAAGGCCTAGAAAAGTCCTATCTGTTTGTTGAGAATTTTATCCATGGTTTGCGACTGAAACACCAGTATCGAGTCCGCTATTGGTGTTAATTGCCTGTCTACATAGAAATCAAAATCGATTGCGGAACTAACATACTGCTTAGGTTCAGGCCCATTAACCGTCATTAAGTACTCAATCCAGCCACCCGAATCATACAAACTCGGCAGCCCTCTAGCGGCCCTAATTGCTTCCGCTTTTCTGGCTGCCTGCACATGTGGGGGTACGTTTTTCACATAAGCGATAAGCTTTCGGCGTATCCTTTTTCTTAAAATTAGCTCAGTACCATACTCACCAGCCAATAATTTTTGTACAGTTCTCTTAATATAGGCTTCAAATGGCTGATCATGGAATATTTTTTCATACAAGACTCTTTGAAAGTCTCTTGCCAAAGGAGACCAATCACTACGCACAGACTCAAGGCCTTTAAAGACTATCTTGTCCAAACCTACCAGCCCAGCATAACGTTTCTTGCTTCCTGCTTCAGACCCTCTCACCGTGGGCATAAAAAATTTTCGATAATGGGTTTCGAACTCGATTTCGAGATAGCTTTTAATCCCTTGTTCTTGATCTAACTTTTCTCGCCACCAAATATTCAGCCCTGCAGCAAGCTCGCCTCCGATCTTCGCCACTTCATCGTCTTCAATGCTCGAAAGAAGAACAAAAACCGAGTCGGTATCTCCATAGATTACTTGGTAGCCCTTAGATTCAATATAGCCTTTGCTTTGGATAATAATTTCATGCCCACGCTTGGTAATTGAACTAACTAGCCTAGAATCAAAAAATCGGCAGCCCAGCGTTCCTAAAACACCATAGAAAGAATTCATCATGATCTTAATAGCCTGCGACAGTACCTTGTTGTTTACCAACTTAGCGCGATCTCTTGCAGCCCAAAGCGTCGTGATGAGCTCAGGAAGTATACTGTGAGTTCTAGAAAATCGTCCTCCATCATAGCCAATAATTGGATTTTCCTCATCCAAACCCTTAATCATTGCCAAAGGATCAACATTGAAGGTGCGGATAATACTTGGATATAGACTCTTAAAATCCAACACAATCACGTTCCTGTGAATACCTGGTATCGAATTCATTACATATCCGCCGGGACTGATATTACTGGTTTCAAGCTGATCTATCGAAGGACCCACATAGCCTTTTCTATGCAACCGAGGTAAATACAAAAAGTCCATCGCCGCAACTGAGCCTCCAGCTCTATCCAATTCCAAGCCGGTTAGTAAACTTCTCTCAATAGCGAAATCAATTAATTTTTCTTTTTCAAAAATGTCCCAAACCAATTTACAATCTTCTAAATTGTATCTCGCTAAGTCCAATTTAGCGCTTTTAAAAAGAGACGTAATTTCGGCGCCCCTAGCATCGACATCGTCGACCAGCTTACCTCTATCGAGCAACTCTCGCGACACATGCTCTAAGGAAAAATTTTCGAACTGGTAGGTTGCAGTGCGCATTAACTCAATCCCGTCAAGAACCACACGGCCGGCTATAAGAGCGTAATGACGCTCAGCAGAATCAGCAGACTGCCGCCACTTTATAGCCTCTGCATTTCGACCTAATCGCAGCTCAATACCGACCCTATCGCAAAACACTTGCAAACAACGAAGGTCAAAATTGACAACGTTCCATCCTATAAGAACGTCAGGATCCAATTCTTCAATAGTTTCGATAAAGCAGCTGAGCAATTCTTTTTCTGTATGAAAAAATCGAAGCTCTAGCCCCTCTTCGACTAACGGCTCAGGTTTATCATTAACCATCAGAACCAGTGAGACTGATTTTGAATAGACAGCTATCGAATAAAGTTGATTGGCAGCAAAATCAGTTTCTATATCTATCGACAGCGCTGTTAGCTGCGGCCTGATTTGTGCTGGTTTGAGTTTGGGATTCTGAAGATCCCTAAAACCTGTACGAGCAGAACTTTGTCCCTCAATTATTATACCGCCGGTAATAAATCTCTCCATTAGAAATCTATCCGGTGGTTTTACATCCCCTTCAAAACAAGCTATACCAGCAGTGACCAGCTTATCTCGTGCTGAATACAGCTGCCTTTGGCTTCGAAAATAAAGTGCGGAAACGGGTTTTTTGTCGAAACTTTTAAGCGAAGTTTCTTTGGTGCGCCAACCCCGGGTTGCGCGCAGGGCGCGGCGGACTTCTTCTGTTTTTCCTGAAGGGTAAAAACACACTGCCTCTTGACCCGACAAACGCAGACGCAATGGTCCACCTTCACTTGCGAACCAAAATATTAGCTCTAAACCTGTGCTGGTCTCCACCCATTGACGTGTGAGTATAAAGCCTTCGACAGCACCGGGGGCTGCTGTCTCATGGGTCAATTTGGAAGAGATTATGCAATGTCTTTATGACTGACTAAACAGTAGCGCGTGCACTAAATTAGTACCGTCCGCTTGAACTGCGAAAAGTCCTCCCAATAGCTAATCTGTTCTGGCATTTCTTCAGGAGTCGCTTGAACGTTCCCGTTGATGTCAGTGACCCTTGAAATCAAGCCATGCTCTCCTGCACTTGGATTATTCCAATCGAAACTAAACAATTTCCATGAGAATCTGGTATTACGCGGATTCATTTTTGCTGCTTGCCAAGGACCATCATCTACCTTAACTTCGACGCTCTTAATTGGCGTCCCATCATTGAGCACGAAACCTTGAACTTTATAATTGCCACCCAATTCTGTGACCCTGACGATAGACGACTTTAGATTCATAGTGGTAACGGAGTTTTCTACCCATCTATCAACACCGCCAACATTTGCTTTCTTCAAAGTGACGTAATCACGGCCCATGAACCGACCCATATATCGCGTGTCTTGCACATGAATCTGGGTAATCCATTTCACATTAGCAACGCCATACCAGCCCGGTACAACAAGTCTCACAGGCTTGCCATGATAATGGGGCAAAGGCTCTCCGTTCATTTCAAACGCGAGCATATTTTCTGGACGCATTGCGTCCTCAATCGACAGACCGCGAGCAAAAGCTTTATCTACTTCTTGCCCTCGAATTTCCTCTTTGGCGATATCAGCACCGAAAAAGACGATTTCTTTTGCTCCGTCCTGAATACCCGCTTCTTCCAGAATCGTGCTGAGCGTTCTTCCGCGCCAATAAGCATTACCTATCAGCCCTTGAAAGAGTCTCTTGCCGTTTCCACCGCACTCAAATCCAACTTGCTGCTCAATAACATCTTTTGACATTAGGTCAGCCAAGGAAAATTCGAGCTCTTTGTCTACCATTCCGGTGACACGCAACCGATAGCTATCATTGTCTACTTCAGGTTGCCCGTAATGTTGAACTAAATAGAAATCATCATTATCTGTAAAGTAAGTGTTAATTTCTCGTGTGTCGATATAGTGGGTAGAGTTAGGTTTAACGGGCCCTACCCTGAACGTATCTGGAACGTCGGTAAACGGCACAAGTCGCTCACCTTGAGCCAGTGCAGGAAATACGAGCCCAGGCAGGGTTGCAGCACCAGCGGCTAGTACACCACCACCTATAGCGCCTTTGAGTAATTGCCTTTTTCCATTATCTTCTGGATTACTATCTGATTTCATAGATGTTTCCCCTATCCCTAATATTGTTTTTATTTGATCTCACGAATTTCGTTATACTTGGCGACCCGATCTGCAACGCAGATCAACAAGCCTTCGTTATGTGCCGCGCCATGGGTGATTTCTAATAAATTAACCTAGACCTATCACTCGAAAAACACGTTTTAAAGCGCTCATGCCAATGAGTTTATTTCATTGTGCAGGCGTGCTTTATCGTCAGTCACGATTGCCTCGACTACTTGAACTCGCTTTTCCAATTCTGTAACTATAGCTTTAAGTTTTTCATTTTCGTTAAGCACAGCCTCGGAGCCCTTATCAAACAAAAGTTTCATCTGTGTACTCTTATACTTTAGATACACGCTGAAACTCACAAATGAAAAAACGATCGCCACAATTAACACCGGCACCATACTTTCGTTCATTTTTATCCACCCTTTTTGTCCACCATTACAGTGCCAATTGGTCTTGAGTATGGGCCTCGCCAATAGACGGTGCAAGCTCAACACAAATAAGCGTTTTCAGTGCTTAATCCTGATAGCTCGATAATAACTACCAGCTAAGCCAAAGCACTGACCTACTCTAGCTTTCCTTTATAATTCCTCAAAGCATTGGAACTTGACCAAATTCCAGCGGCCCCTAGCAAGGCGTAAACCCAAGCTTAAATCCAGACTTAGGTTTATACTATTAGAAAGATTAAATGTTAATTGTAACGCCACCCATTATGCACACCCACAAGCTCCCGACCGCCCGAATCAAGTTTCAACACACCACACTCGACCCGGCGCTAGTTGGACCGGCACGTCATCGGTTTATGAACATTTGGGGCAATCTCATAGACACAGACCGCTGGCCAGCTTGGGTCATCGGAGTCGAGAAGGTATCGGCAAGCGAACCCAACACCCTAGCAAGGGGCTCAAGAGTCGACGTAGCTGGCTTGTTTGGACCCGGCGACATAGAGATCTTGCATTGGGACCCCGAAACAGAGATAGTTTTGCTGCTCCGACTGAATGGCTTACGTCTTGCGTTTTCGATCCAACTTCGCCGGGACGCAGGCGATGCTGTCATTGATATAAAGGGCGAATACGAGCTAACAGGCTGGAAGAATGCTTGCGGTATGGCTTTCAGGTTATTCTTACACCAACGGCAACGGCAGATGATAGAAAAGTTAGATTTTGTGCTGAATCAAACTTCAAAAATGCACTGATATGCCAGATTCTGTGTTCTTATGGCGTCCTTCGCACTGTCCGTAGCTGCAATCTAGTGGAGCCTGTAAGTTGCAAACATTTTTGAAATGCTGAGACACCAGTCATACTTCAGTCGATTAATATGATGAATTCACCTGTACAAGAAAGCCTACTGATGTTGTTGGATACTGAAGCTACGATAAAGCTCAGTACCGAAGGGCTGGTGCGCGGCATTGATAATTACCACATTGACGTCAAGCTAAGCCGTAAGTATTGTTCAGATGTCAAAAAGCTCATGGCATTATTGGTCCCACAAATAGCCACACCTAAGCCGAAATCTTGGGATGACTCAAACCAGTTAAATCAATTTCGTAACAGCTATTTAGACATGATGACGGTGTTAATTCACCGTGTTAAAACCGATCTCACGGCAGATCATGTGAGCTTTCTTCAACTGGCTGCTATTAAGTACGTTCTCAAGTTCAGCCGTTCGCAGCTAGACGCAGAGATTAAGGCTGCAGGCGCTAGGTTGGCAGATCTAAAAAGCCGCGGAGCTTCCGAGGCACTGGCAGTAGACCACCGACTTTTCTGGCTGAAACGAAACTACGACGCTATCTTGTACAACGTCAATAAACCACTTTTTACACAAATAGAAAGAGCTGAAGAACAAGAACTAGGAATCATTCGAGATCAGTTTTTAGGAGCAGATCACAAAATATTTCTTAACCTCATTTTGAACCCTCTATTGTGGACAGCAACGCTTGGCAATATTACTTTGCAGATGAACGATTACGGTCTTTGGGATATAAACAGCGAAGAAACTGGTTTTTTAGACCTCGATCAAAAACTAGTAGGCCTGATTAGTCGCCATGTTAGCGCGCTTACAATCCCTCCTATAAAAGAAAAAAAAACCAAACCTATCAACACTGAAATTTATGATGAGCTAGGCGGTTTATTTCAACTTCAAAATTATACCGGCCCTTGCGAAGATACAAAAGAAAAAATTCAAGAGGAGTTTTTCTGGATTGAAAAATGTATCAATATTGATACCTTGTTCAATCGAAATACCACTGCTAAATGGTTGTCAACAAAACGCAAACAAAATGGTTTTTTTCAGCAGCACAGGGTTAGAAAGGAAGTAAACGCCCTCAATAAATTGGTTAGTAGCCTCACTAAGGAGCTTAAGAAAGACAAATTACTTTCACAACTGCTCGCCTCTAAACTACTAAAGAGGGTAATGACTCCTCTCTTATCAGAGCATTTAGAAGTAAAGACACTCTGCAACTTCCTAAGTGGTAAAATACCCCTCTCCAAATTACAGGAAACCATTAGCGGCAACTATAAGCTTAGTTCAGAACAGATCAAGTCACTGGAACAATATAAAGTTGGTATAGCTGATCAAGTTAAAGCGGCAAACTGGGAGACTTCTTTAAACGTCTTACACCAAGTTGGAAAATATCGGCGTGATCTAAAATTGTTCCGTTTTGCTCACCGTGCATTTAATAGAATTAACATCCTTAAAGATGAAGATGAAATTAGGCTCTCAAGGTCGGCTGGAACTCTTTATCAACTACCCTCACATTCCGAAGTGGAAGAAACCGATGCCAAGATATGTCATCACACGATTCTCAAAGCAGATGTTCGGGGCTCCACCATAGTCACCGATAAGTTACTTAAAAAAGGACTCAATCCTGCTTCCTATTTCAGCATGCGATTCTTTAATCCAATCAACAAGATTCTTGACACATACGGTGCCAATAAAGTGTTCATTGAAGGCGATGCCATAATTCTTAGCTTTCTAGAACATGCACATGAGCCAGAGCAATGGTTTTCAGTCGCACGAGCTTGCGGCTATGCTAAGGACATGCTGCTAATCACTGGAGCAAATAATCGCTATTCAAATCAAATGGGCCTGCCTCTATTGGAACTCGGTGTCGGCATTTGTTATTCAAATGAATCCCCGCTATTTCTTTACGACGAAGATCATCCCATTATGATTTCTAGCGCAATTGGCCTGGCGGATAGAATGTCAGGATGCTCGTGGAAGCTACGCGCGGCCATTAAGAAGAGCCTATTCAATGTGGATGTACTTCAGATAGCAGAGGGTGAATACAGCAAAGGTGAGAAAGGTCAGCACTATGCCAGATACAACGTAAATGGGATAAATATTGATGACTTAGGATTTGAAAAATTAAAGTCTGAAATCGCATTGAAACAGCTGAAAATGAAACTCAACGGCGAGGAACACACCTTTTATATAGGCAAGTACCCTGACATGAAAGGGCAAAAGAAGGACTTAATTATCAGGCAGGGGCATGTGGGCACGTGGGCCAATAATGAAATCCTTCCTCAGCGCAATACTGGAGAGAGTTATTATGAGGTCATTGTAAGCCGGAAAATCATTCCCGCGATTCTTGAAGCCGCTAAAACTTTAAAAAGTGAATCGATTACTTAATAACTAGTGGTGATGACCACCATTGCCATGTACGTGTCGATGCGCTACTTCTTCGGCTGTCGCCCCTCTCACACTGTTGATCTCCAACTCATAGTGAAGGGTTTTTCCAGATAGAGGGTGGTTAAAGTCAACGTCAGCACTAAATTTTCCAGCCTTAACTATGACAACATTGCGCATGCCTTTTTCAGTTTTGACACCAGCCACCATCCCAGGCAGGATTTTCCTTGTAGATTTGGCGAACTGTAAATGCTTTACCGGCACCCGCTGAATTGCATTCTCTTTGCGTGGGCCATAGGCTGAAATTGGATCCAATGTCACGGCTGTTTTATCACCCACTGACATGCCTTCTAGTGCAGCTTCCACGCCACTAATAATATTTCCAAAACCATGAAGATAGAATAGAGGCTCCGCTTCAAACGAGTCTTCCAGCCAATCCCCAACGTTTCCCTCTACATCCACTTCGCTCATGCGGTAATGAAAGCTCACTACCTTTTTTGCGGCGACTTTTATTGGATCATCGTTTTGCTGATCATTAGTTAAGTTAGACTCCGACATTTTTCTTCGCTCCATTTATTCTTTGTGGCCATAATAATTTTAGTTGGACCCAAAGCACCCTCCAAAATACCTGAATATGCGCTCTAGAATCGATTTCTATTTTGAAATTTAGACTTACAGTTGACTACAATCTTTAAATAAAACCAAATTGAGTGTAAACCAGAAGTAAATATTACCATTAAAAAGTAGCTGTGCTAGCGTTGATGACTTAAGTTTATGGCAATTTGGGGGTTAGTGATTGTACAGACCACCAATTGACAATTATCAACATGTACCAATATGAGAGGAGGCTCAATCTTTCATACTCCGGGCATCTCTCATCAGGATACACCGACTGAAAGGCTAGCAATCAATCTATGAATCAAGCTCAATATTCCAAGTTTTCTCCTATCACTGCTACAGTGAAAAAAAATGTCCGCCAATTACGATTGAATGCAGGATACTCAATGAACGAGGGCGCTCGTTTGTTGGGGGTATCGCGTAAGCAACTTGAGGATATAGAAACCATCCGCAATTACGGTTGCCACCTGGATCTAGAACTATTGGCAAAAATGAAGGTGATTTATAAAACATCTTTGGACGATCTGATTGGTGAATTGCCGGTAGACTATTACTCAGACTATTATACTCGCCCACGCAAGAGAGTTGGCTCGAAGGCAAGAAAATAGCCCTTAGCTCTTCTTCTTCGGGCTTTTCTTTGAGCCTGATTGGATGAGAGAGCCAATTTGCTGTATAATAATTGGCTTTTAACGCAGTGGGAATGGGTTGTTATGGCTAATAAACCAAAAAAAGAAGCCGTCGTAAGTAGCCGTGAAGATTTAGCGGAACACATCGATGCATTTATGAAGACTGGCGGGAAAGTTCAACAGATCCCCTCCGGCGTAAGTGGGCAAACATCAACAAGTGGCCCGAGACAAATTGTATTAAGTCACAAAACCAGTTCTTAGAACTCAGCTGGTATAAAAAGAGAGATTCTTTGAATTCTCTCTTTTTTTTGCTCTTTAATTCTTTATCACCCTCTTATCTAGGGTTCGCCCGTTTAAATCGACTCAACTTTCCTCTGCATATCCCTCGCGCAACAATCGGCGCCGGATAAGATTGACCCCACGACAAAAATGGCTCGCGGTAACCTATAACCTTGAGACTTGAAACCCCTTAGCTTGCAATATCGCGAGTAAGCCATCAGGGCCAACTAGGTGGGCTGCGCCGACTAATACAAATTCTATTTCTGGGCTTTTTAGCATGTCCTCTAATTGAGGCAGCCAGTTCAAATTCCTCTGCTTTAATAAAGAGTCATAGACCTCAGGGGCTTGTTCTAGCATATCCGCCACAAACAGTTCCGAAAGCGTATCGTTATCACCCGTTCTCCACGCTTCAATCATGTCATCCATCACGTCCACGGTGTCCTCCAGATCCTTTAACGACAGTAGGATGAACTCACTCTCGTTACCTTCACCCATCGAGGCAAGAAACCCGATTTGAGCATCAATAGTCTCCAATTGACCAAGAGGCTTGCCATCACCTATTGCCAATGTATTAAAGTACGCATCGACTCCTTGAGGTGTGAAACCTATTCGCTGGAATTCCATAACCTGCAACAGACTTACAACCATTCCTGGCTTGAATTTCTCCAGCATGACCAATGGCATACTAATGGTACTTAAATAAGCTTCCAATGCTGAGTAAGCCTCATCGCTGAGCACTGTTTTCAAAGACTCGTCGTCACCGTAACTAAGCCTTTGCATTAGCTTGGCTTGAACCGCTAGATCATTCATTGAGTTAACGTCTGTTTCAAATATGATCTTAGACGAAGCGGCATAGGCCTGCGCATATTCTTCTGGCAATGGATAATCGCTTGCCCTTAACAAGTGCACAGTGCCACCTATGTAAAGCATCTGGTCTGCCGATTGTACCTGCCAAACTGAACTGTCAGCGCCGACTATGCTAGCGAGTATGGCAACATAAACTAGACAACCTGAGCGGATCCAGTAGATAGGCTTAAGTATTGATTTCATGGGAGTTCCTAGACTAATTATCACGGTTACTTATTACGGTTACTTATTACGGCGTTTTACTCTGATTTGAGATAAAGGTAGCATGCTGGTGATACACCTCCAAGCCACAAATATACGCTGAACTTCTATGTCTGAGCTATCTGTGCTTTATGCATCTATCTATGAACTTATATCTCAACCTGTGTCTAAGCCAATGTCTAAACTAGCTATTCGAAAATTGTCTATGTCGGGGCTAACTCTGCCAAAGCTATCTATACGCAAGCCATGTCCAAACTAATTTTCAGAATGCGTGATGTACCAATAGATGAAGCGGATGAAGTCCGAGAATTACTCGACTCACAAAATATTGACTACTTTGAAACCTTTGGTGGTAATTGGGGGATTTCAATGCCGGCACTGTGGATAAAAGATCCAGCTAGGTTCAATGAGGCTCGCGCGCTTATCGATGAGTATCAAAAGCAGCGTCAAAGCACTAAAGGCATGGATATAGGACAAGAGGCTAAGGTACAAACCTTATTAGAGAGCTTTAAAGAAAGGCCGTTTCAATTTATCGCCTACTGGATTTTAATTGCTGTTGTTCTATTCATTTCAATTTATTATTTCTTTTCACTCTAAGAGACCATGTTTCATAGCTGATACGCCTCATTAAACTAGATTTGTTATCGGCGAATGGCGTATAGGACTACGCACTTATCTTATCCTTTCCTTTTTACATTCGAAAGTCAAAATCATCAGAGTCATCATAAAGAATAGAATCGGTAAACGGCAGTAAGTATTCTTCCTCAATAGGGGGCATCCAAAAATCTTCGGAGTTATCCAAAAATCTTAATGCGATTTCTCTCTCCTGTACGCGCACAACTTGCACAGGCAGAGCTAACATTGAGCTGTCCCATCCTTCGCCGTGAATTTGGACATCCAGCTCCATCAGCACGAAGAAATTCATTTCCTCGTCCAACGTCAGAGAAAACCCACTCGATGAAATTTCTTGAATATCAGCGGTCACCGATCCTAACAAGGGATGTTTAAGGCTTACCCAGTAGTCAACTTCAACCCGTCTATGTCGCCTTCTCTCAATCATTGTTCTTACCAACAAAATACTCAACTATTTACTAAAGTGTAGCCTAATAAAATTGAAGCAAAGCTCTAGGCAATCGATTCGTTTATATGAAGCTAAGTATCCGTAACTCGAATTTAAGAATACTAAGCTCGCAAGAAATCTGCGTGATAAGCCTTGCACTATTGTTATCGAATTAGTCCCTTTACACTTAGTACTATCTGTTATATAAAACATTAGGTCTTTTGCTAGCGGTTCTTTACAGGGGGAGCCTACAAGCATTCCATGTCACCCTGAGTTTAAAAAAGGAGGTGATCCCATCAATAGCCAATCTATTAAGGGAGCCTCCAACTACTCACTTTAGTTTTTACATTTTGTATTTGCTGTGAGAGTAGTTGGAGTGAACTAACTTGTGGCTTCGGACTTTATCTGAGGTTTAACTAGCTTAGCTTCAAGGCTCCCATAAAAGTAGGAGATCCCGCTATTACGGAAGTAGTAGCGGGGTTTTTTTTGCCTGCTAATTGGCCATTTAAGCTCATGTAATTACTTCACGGTCATTTTTCTTAGAAAGAACCCAAAGCTATTCAGTGTGAAACAATTTATTAAAGTAGGCCTGCTTATTACCCTAAGTAACTCTTCAGTTTGACAGGGAATTTTCGCTTCACAAGCATCTGCTGGAACCCCCACTTTTGTTCCTCAGGGACATCACGAAGAAAGTGAACGTCACCTGTGTCAATAACCGCTAGTGGTACTCCTCCTTGATATAGCACTCGGTTATTTACCAATCGTGACAACTTCCGATTCGGCAACAATAGATTGAGTAAATTCAATGGGTCGGTGGCCGAAAGGCAATAGTATTTATGTACAAAGCTGTTCTTCTTATCTCTATTAGCTTTTCTTAGCTCATCGACTATTTCTGAATAGGCAAATTGCTCTCCCCCAACTCCAGCAACAAACCTACCGCCACGAATTGCACCACGTAGTTCCATTTTACGCAGTATCGTTAAAAGTACTCGCCATGGCGGAGCGTATGATTCTCGTTCTAGTAGTGAGCGAAACAACACTCCCCAGCGTTGCAAGTAAATGCATACGAGCCTTTCCAATTGATCGTCATCTAAAACATCCCAATGCCTGCTTGGTTTTTTTGTCTCAGGGAAACTAAACGTTTTTAATAGGCTCCAACGACCAGCGTCTTCTACACCGAACATAGCTCCTCGATGGCGCCGCCGATGTGTGCTTGGCTTCTTACTGTTGGGCGTAAGTAGAGCCCGTAATCCTGTAAAACTATCGCTGGTTATACGCCCAGCATTAACTAGTTCAGCCAAGCCTTCTTCGAGTTGGGTTTTTAGCAGTCCAGAGCGAATTTGAACTTGATCAAAAAAGCTTGCGCCATGTTTCTCTAAGTCTATTTCAATTTTTGCGGCTAACGCACTGTAGCTATTTTCAGAAGATCCTGCAGCCTGTGCATTTGCCAGCGCCTGCCATATATCGATATTTTGTCGGGAAACCAGACTTATTGGCGTGCTTTTTATGGGACCTGCACAGCGTTTACGGTTTAGGTTTTGTTGTAGCTTTCTTTTCGATGCGCCAGGCAAAGAATAGCGACCCCAGGCCACCCTGCCGCTAATGCACATGACGTCTAACCAACCAGGATCATAGCTATCGATTCTAGCTGGATAGAGTTCAGACTCCCACGCTGCCGCAGGCGCGGCTATGCCATCCAAAAGCCCCAGCGTATTTTGCAATTGTGTTTGACCATCCAGAGCGGGTAATTGTAAAACGTCATCAGGTTGATGCGAGATCAGTTGGTGCCGATCAAATAGAAATTCTGTATAGACCTCGAGAGAAACCGGTTTAATGCTTTTGCGATGGGCATCAATTGTGTAGCGATGAATTCGTTGCAATAGCCGGCGCTCACACCATTCTAGCTGCGCCGGCATAATGGTTTCTATTGGCTGTGAACGCGGGGTAAATTGGCCCTGGAAAACGAAACCTTCGACTTCAAGTGCTAGTAACGCAGCATTAATCGCCCCTACTTTTACTCCAAGCTCGCCAGCAATATCATTGGCAACTATAGGGCCGAGACCTTCTAAGCGGCCTCGGACGATCTCTTTAAGGGCCTCCTCCGGTTCCCACTTCTGTTGGATCAGAAATTCCGGTAATTCAATGTCTTTTAAAACCATTGGAAGTAACGCGGCCATTCGCGGCACCAACTCAGTGGCAATCCAAATTAGCGATTTATTATGACTGAGCTGCGCTGACACAATCCGCCCACTATCTAGTAGAGGCTGGACCAAACCAGAATATTTTTTGTCGTCGAACTCCTGTTCAGTCATATACGTTAAACTGAAAATTGCATCGTGCAACTCATCACTGCTATTAACGTAGGGCCAAGCTTCCTCACGCACGCGCTCGATCGCAGCAGCGTCCAACAAGCTATAGTCCGCGCTGTCACTTGGATCAGACCAGCTTCTATTTCTTATAGCATTTGTTCGTCGTTCTTCAAAAGGGGCGTCATCCAAAAAGGCATAGGGTCTTGCGTTGATAATTTCCTGAGCAAACGGCGATGGCTCTCTTAGATCTTTAGCGACTAACGTAAGCTCGCCTTTTTCTATTTTTTCGATGAGTTCGATTAACTCATCAATATCCATCGCCTCTGTCAGACAATCATCAATCGTTTGATTAACCAGCGGATGATCGGGAACATCGCGGCGACCAGTAAGATTTTCTTGGCAGGCTATTTGATCTGGGAAAACGTGGGCTATTAAATCTTCTGCATCCATCCGCTGGAACTGTGGTGGCACACGTTTACCACCGCGATTTCGCTGAATGGCAAGAGACCGAGTTGCATTCCAACGCCAGCGCACTTCAAACATAGGCGCATCGAGTAATGCCTGTATCAACACATCTTTAACTGTCGCCGACTGCAGATATCGATAGACCTCATCGAGTGGAAAGCTGTGCACCGATCCTAATGAAATTACGATGCTGTCCTCGTTAGCCGCCGCTTGCAGCTCGAAGTTAAACGACTTACAAAATCTTTTACGCAGCGCTAATCCCCAGCCACGATTTAATCGGCTGCCAAACGGGGAATGAATGACAATATGCATATCGCCAACCTCATCAAAGAATCGTTCCATGACTATGGTGTCCCGAGTTGGCATAACTCCGAGAGCATTCATACCAGTCTGTAAATATTCAGTGAGCTGTGTGGCGGCTGATCTTGGTAAACCCACAGTGTTGACCAGCCACTGCACCGCCGCATTAGCCGAGTCGTTGATTAATATCTTTGAAATTTCCTTTTTCAGTCGAGACACAGACTCTGAAAGCTCTCTAGTTCTGCCTTGTCCTTCACCAAACCAAAATGGAATGGTTGGCGCCATACCTTGAGCATCTCGAACTCTAACTTTCAGACCATCAACCCGCAACAATTGCCAACTGTGAGTGCCTAATGTGAACACATCCCCGGGTAGGGCTTCTAGCGCAAAATCTTCATTTAACGTGCCTACTACTGTGTCTTCTGGGTCCAACACTACCTGGTAATCAAACATGTCGGGAATTGCGCCGCCATTGGTTAATGCGATTAGGTTCGAGCCACGACGCGCACGAACCCTATTATTTAGTCTGTCCAAATGAACATGAGTTCCACGTCGACCTCGTCTTGTTGTATAGCCCTGTGCCAACATGGACATCAAAATATCAAATTCTTTACGCATCAATTCACGGTAGGGATAAGCATTCGCAAAAAGAGCGTACAGCTCATCTAAATCCCAGCCCTCCTCTGCTTCCTCGCTCAACATGGGGGGGCTCGAAAGCTCTGCCACAATTTGCTGTGACAGAATGTCCAACGGTTTCTCGGGCATAACTATTTTGTCTAGCTCGCCCTCTTTAAGAGAATGAAATAGCGCCGTGGCCTCAACTAAATCATCCCGAGTTAGAGGAAATAGAACCCCTTTGGGCGTGCCATGAATTGAGTGACCACTTCTGCCAACCCTTTGTAAAAATGTCGCAATACTCTTAGGTGATGAAAATTGGACCACCAGATCTACGGAGCCAATATCAATACCCAATTCCATGGAGGCGGTTGCGACCAATACTTTAAGATCGCCGGCCTTCAGTTTTTGCTCCGCGATATGCCGACGATCTTTGCTCATGCTGCCATGGTGGGAGCAAACCTTATCGTCACCAAGCCTTTCAGAGAGTGCAAGCGCGAGCCGTTCTGACAATCGTCTTGTGTTAACAAAAACCAAGGTAGTGTCATGACTCTCTACTAGAGTGACCAGCCTTTCATATAGCTCCTCCCAAACTTCATTGCTCATCAAGGCGGTAAGCGGCGAGCCTGGGACCTCCAAGCTCACCTCTATCTTCCTTTTAAACCCAGAATCGACGATAACGCAGTCAACATTGGCGCCTTTACTGTTGTTATTGCCCACTAGATACTTGGCCACCATCTCAATAGGTTTTTGTGTTGCTGACAACCCAATACGCTGCAAATGCTGACCTGAGTTTTTCAGTATCAGCCGCTGCAATCGCTCGATAGATAAGGAAAGATGAGCTCCTCGTTTGTCTCCCAACAGCGCGTGAATTTCATCGACTATGATTGTCGAGACACTAGCCAACATTGCTCGGCCGCTGGCACTAGTTAAAAGCAAATAGAGTGACTCAGGAGTCGTAACCAATATATGTGGAGGCTTTTTCGCCATTTTCTGTCGCTCACTTGCCGGGGTGTCGCCACTGCGCACAGCTGTGCGAATATTAACGGGGGTCTCACCAACCAAGTGCAGATGTTCAGCTATGCCATCCAAAGGCAATTCTAGATTCTTCTGAATGTCATTGCTAAGTGCTTTCAATGGGGAAACGTAAAGGATTTGCACCCCATCAGAAAGCTGACGATTCAGCCCTTGTTGAACCAGGCCATCTATAGCCGCATAGAAAGCGGCTAGCGTCTTACCACTGCCGGTCGGTGCTGAGATCAGAGTATGTTTACCAGCCTTAATGGACTGCCATGCTTGCGCTTGGGCAGGCGTAGGTTGACCAAATTGAGACTCGAACCAGTTTCTGCATGCGACGTGGAATGAATTTAGAATCATGTGGCGAACCACCTAACACTGTATGGATAAACAGCATATTTAACGTTGTGCAAATTTGCAAGTAGGCTGTTATTTATTATGGCCTTCACTTCAACTTCTCCAAAACCGGTCTATCCTATTGGGCAAGTCTTATTTGACTTCATCTCACGCTCTGGTTAATCATGAATCACTATGGAAAATGAAGAAAAAACTAAACCGTTAGACACAGACGATTTGGCAGCGAAAGCTGTGAAGACACGTCCCCTGAGCAATCGCTTTAGGCAGTTTTGGCGTGGCTTTTGGCAAGAGAACCGGCAATTTTTTATGCTATTGGCGACGATCGTGTTTTTTAAAAGCGCGATCGCCGACCTTAGCTCGATCTCTGGCGCTTCTATGCAGCCAACCCTTTTGGATGGCGACAAGGTATGGGTGAATAAGCTGGCCTATGATGTAAAGATTCCGTTCACGGAAATCTCTCTCGCAACGACAAGCAATCCAACTAGAGGGGACATTGTAATTATTGATTCTAAGAAAGCCGACAAGCGCTTAGTAAAAAGGATTGTCGGTGTGCCCGGTGACACAATTTACATGCAGAACAACGCCTTGGTTATAAATGGCGAAGCGGCAAACTACGAAATAGTGTCTCGTGAGCCGAACTCTTTGATTATCTTAGAAGAGCTTCCAAACAGGTCCCACCAAGCGCAGCTCAGCACAAACTATGTTAGTCGATCGAATCGCAGCTATGGCCCTGCAAGCGTGCCAGAAGGCAAATACTTTGTCCTTGGCGATAACCGCGACAACAGTGCTGACAGTCGCGTTTATAGTTTTATACCGCGAGAAGAAATCATCGGCCGATCAAATTCCGTGGTGTTTTCTTTAGACAGTGACAACAGCTATTTGCCAAGAGGCGGGCGCTTTCTTTCTGGGTTAGATTAGATTCTGAACCTGTGCGCCTTCTTTCGCAGTGACACAAAATTAAATCACCGTACCTTACACCACAATCATCTGTTTCTTTGAAATAAACAGATGATTGTCCGGTTCTACTTACTCGTGCACCGATGCACATAATTGTACTGCGAGGAAAATTTATGAAAAGTTTTATCCACTCGCGTTTAGGTTTGCTTACCAAGGCGCTCGTTGCGCTAGCCTTGACTGGCCTCTTTCAGCTTGCAGCTGCACAAGAATTTGTGTGGGCCCCCGACTTTCCAGTTGGAGCATCGCTACCTGAAATTTCTGCCCAAGATCAAGACGGCAAACTACGCACATTTGACGATCTAAAAGGCGAGACAGGCATGCTCTTCATGCTGAGCCGCTCCTTCGATTGGTGACCATACTGTAAATCTCAGCTCGTGCAGCTGACCGATGTAGCAGAACAATTTGAAGCTTTAGGGTTCAGTATCGCCGCAATTAGTTATGATTCAGTAGAGTTACTGAAGGAAGTACAAGAAGATCAAGAAATTGAATTTCCACTGCTTCATGATGAAAACGTAAAACATGTGAACGCTTTGGGAATTCGCAATTTGGATTACGAGCCGGGCCATCGAGTTTATGGCATCCCCTACCCTGGAATCTTTTTAGTGGATTCTAACGGTGTGATCAAACATAAGTTTGCTGAAGAGCGCTATCAGGACCGTCCCGGTTTTGAAGGGGTCTTGGAAGCAGCAACGAGTATGTAGTCGCGCTGGCGTTTGTCGGCTCGTATTATCTACTTGATGTGTACCTATCATCATGGGACATGAGCTACTAAAATATGGCCTAGGCGATAGGATCTGGCTTATACGAACTAACAAAAAGGCAGGCCGCTTTGCTTCCTGCCTTTTTGTCTATCTGCAGATCGACTGTTGACCCTCGGTTGTTATGAATTTCTTTTTACCGATAAGCCTGCTGCCTATTTGATAATCTGCCGTCTAATGCTCCAGTAACCACAATTAACTGACTTGCGCTTATCCTCAAAGACCGATACACCGCTATAACAAGAGCAGTCCTGTGAAATTGCTATCCTTTAACTCTTTCAAGTTATTGATTGCTGTTTTTCTCGTAGCACTAATCCGGCTTTGTGCACCCGCCGCTTGCCCAGGCCAGTCACTACGACATCCCTAGAATAAGCTATATCCCAGAGATTGATGGCGTTGTCAGCGCTGGCGAATGGGCCAATGCCACTCGCATCGAAGTAAACATTGAAACCAACACCGTCGCTGCAGTCAGGAGCGAAGCACTCTTAATGAAAGATGGAGATGTCCTTTGTGTTGCATTCATCGCCGAAGATGACGACATCGACCAAGTGTGGGCTTTTTTATGGGCTATTCTGATTCCTCAATCCAAGATGACAGCCTAAATTCAGTAGAACATACTGAGCGTACTCTTTTCGCCAAGTTTAGTTACGCCTAGCAGCCTTAATCCCCCCTCTTTAATATAAATTTAGTCTCGCACTGCCCACCACAGACATTTGCTATGCAAACCCTTACAGGTTCCCGACGTCTCACGGCCAAAGGCGGCACCTTGAATGAGCAAAAGCGACATTATTGTCTTTCAATCCACAAACCGAGAGAGAGACCCTTAGCTGCAACCGCTGATAAAGCAGTCGCTAAGCTGATGGGGCCCGGTGATCGAGAAGTCTTTAACAATATTGTCGACATCAACAAGCAGTGAGGACTTTAACTGGTCTTTGGACAATTCAGTCTTACCGTTGTGATGCCGTTAATCCATTCATCCGTTCAGGACTAAAGGCTCAAAACTGAATCCTCGCAATGAGCAGCGTGTTGAACGTGAAACTGTAAACCACTCAAAAGCGCACCCTCTTTGGGATTTGCTCTATGACTGCGCACTAAGACCGAGCGTTACCAATCACTCTGAATAGCTGTTGTCATTATTGCCCCGAACGCCTGTCTATTATGCTGTCTTTAGTTGATTGCTGTCTGTAAAATTATCGCCCTTGTAAATTGTACTTAGAGACAGCCGTTATGGGTCAGCAAACTTCTCTTTACCGAAATCATCTTGATGCGGGCGCCAAAATTGTGGATTTCGCAGGCTGGGACATGCCTATTAACTATGGCTCCCAGATTGAAGAGCACAATCAGGTGCGAACCGCTGCCGGCATCTTCGATGTATCTCACATGACCGTGGTTGATATAAGCGGACAAGATGCTGAAAAATTCCTGCGTTATTTATTGGCCAACGATGTTGCTAAATTAGATGAACAGGGTCGGGCGCTCTACAGCGCCATGCTTAATCACGATGGTGGTGTGGTTGATGATCTGATCGTCTACCGTATGAGCTTCGGATTTAGGGTCGTGGTTAATTGTGCCACTCGAATGAAAGACCTTACTTGGATGGCCGAAAATGCCAGTGGATTCCAAATAGCGATTGAAGAAAGACCGAAACTAAGCATTCTTGCTATTCACGGGCCCGAATCTATCGAAGCAACTTGCAAGGTGCTCTCAGCCGAACAAGCTCAGGCAGTCCTTGAACTTAAGAACTTCCGCGGTATCGAGTTAGGCGACTACTTTATTGCGCGTACCGGCTACACCGGAGAAAAGGGTGTTGAACTCATTATCCCGGAAAGTGAAGCTCCTGGTCTATGGGACAAGCTGCTTGCTGTAGGTGTAAAACCCGTTGGCCTGGGAGCCAGAGACACGCTGCGACTTGAAGCGGGAATGAACCTGTACGGCCATGATATGGACGACAGCACATCACCACTTGCCGCCAACATGGGTAATACCATTGTTTGGGAACCCTTGGAGCGAGACTTTATCGGGCGCCAAGCAGTGAACGAACATCAAACCCAACAAGCAGCTGGAAAACTTCCAAAACTTGTGGGCCTAGTTCTGGAAGGCCGTGGCGTCCTGCGAGAAGGCCAAGTTGTTGAAACCGATGCTGGCAGCGGTATAATCACCAGTGGAAGCTACTCACCTACGTTGAAGCATTCGATCGCTTTAGCTAGAATCCCAACACACAGTACTGCTTGCCGAGTTGATATTAGAGGGACTCTCACAAATGTGAGAATAGTTACCCCCAACTTTGTCCGCTTTGGAAAGAAAATCTTCGATTAAGGCCGTAGAATAACACCGCCAAAAACTAAATCTTGAATAATGAGGATCATTGAGTGAGCAATTTCCCAGACGATTTGAAATATGCGACGTCCCATGAATGGGCACGGCTAGATGACGACGGAGTCGCGACCATCGGCATTAGTCATCATGCACAAGATGCGCTCGGAGACATCGTGTTTGTTGAACTTCCTGAAGTAGGCGCTATGGTTAATGCCAAAGAAGAAGTTGCAGTGGTGGAGTCTGTTAAAGCAGCCTCTGACATCTACTGCCCGCTATCTGGTGAGGTCATCGAAATCAATGAGGCTCTTGTAGAGGCGCCGGAGACAGTTAATTCGCTCCCTTATGACAACGGCTGGTTCTTCAAAGTAAAACTGAACGATCCGGCTGAGCTTAATGAGCTTATGGACGCTGAAGCTTACTCAGAACACTGCGACGGGGAATAATCCAATTCTTCCGGTTGGTCGTTTACGCTAGTATAAATTGGCTTAGCCACTACGGCGGGCTTAGCCAAATCATATAATCCCCAAAGGCTGATCAACTTTACACTTTCTGATCAGCTACTTTTCCCTAAAGATCTAAAAGGACGGCAATGCAAACGCAAAAATCTCCCGCGAACACCCTAGCTGCTGCTGGCAATGATTCTGCCCCAACTTTAGAAGCACTTCATTATCACGATGAGTTTGTGGATCGCCATATAGGCCCTAGTGACGAGCAAATCCGAACCATGCTGACGGCATTGGATTTAGAGTCTTTAGATGCTTTAGTGGAAAAAACAGTTCCAGCAAGTATCTCCCTTAAAAAGCCATTAGCATTACCTCGGCCTCAAAGTGAAAGTGACGCGCTAGCCAGATTAAAGGCACTAGCCGGTCGAAACCAAACTAACCGCTCCTACATTGGCTTAGGCTACTACGATACATTCACACCTAACGTTATTGCCCGCAACGTTTTAGAGAACCCTGGCTGGTACACTTCTTATACTCCTTATCAGCCCGAGATCGCTCAAGGCCGTCTGGAATGTCTTTTAAACTTTCAACAGATGGTTTTAGATCTAACCGCGATGGATTTGTCTAACGCGTCCTTACTAGATGAAGCCACATCCGCCGCAGAAGCTATGTCGCTTGCCAAAAGAGTAAGTAAAAATCGTAAAGCATCTAAGTTTTTTGTAGACGAGCAATGCTTTCCGCAAACCATTGACGTGCTTAAGACTCGAGCTGAACGTTTTGGGTTCGAACTTGTTATTGCTGCACGTGACTCAATTCCTTATTCTGAAGTTTTCGGTGCCTTGTTTCAGTATCCCTGTGCACAGGGCGATGCCACTGACTTGACTGACACCATAGAAAAACTTCATGAACAAAATGCTATTGCCATTGTAGCCGCCGATCTCATGAGCTTAGCGGTACTTAAGCCACCAGGAGAAATGGGAGCCGACGTCGTAATTGGCAGTACCCAACGATTTGGCGTACCAATGGGATACGGCGGGCCACACGCAGCCTACTTCGCGACCAAGGAAGAATTTAAGCGCGCGGTGCCAGGTCGAATTATTGGTGTATCTGTTGATAGTCGTAACAAGCAAGCCTTCCGAATGGCATTGCAGACCCGTGAGCAACATATTCGCCGAGAGAAAGCGAACAGTAACATTTGTACGGCACAGGCCTTACTCGCCAATATCGCCGCACTATATGCTATGTACCATGGCCCAGAAGGTATTAAGAAGATATCTCAGCGAATCCACCGACTAACCTCAATTCTAGCCATCGGTTTGCAATCAGCAGGCCTTACTCTGGTTAATGAAAATTACTACGACACGCTAACCATTAAAATCAGTAGTGGTGACGTTAAATCGGTACAAACACGGGCTCGTGAGGCGGGGGTCAATCTTCGGCTTGATCAACTCAGCCATAATTCAACTATCGGGGTTAGTTTGGATGAATGTGCTACCGAGAAAGACATTGAGTGCCTCTGGCAGGTGTTAGCAGGCGATACAGCAAAAGATTTGGTTGTTTCAAGTATCGATCTTGAAATTACCACCGGTGAAAGGTTATCAGTTATTCCAGAAGCCCTGCGCCGTCAAAGCAGCTATTTGCAG
Organism: Pseudohongiellaceae bacterium; assembly: GCA_047617605.1. Classification (GTDB taxonomy): domain Bacteria; phylum Pseudomonadota; class Gammaproteobacteria; order Pseudomonadales; family Pseudohongiellaceae; genus UBA9145. The sequence goes on from JBLGBJ010000006.1 coordinate 29,014, forward strand.
CATCCAAATTTCAATCGCTTTCACAGCGAGACCGAAATGATGCGCTATATAAAAAGGCTCGAAAACAAAGATATCTCCCTTACCCATTCGATGATTGCACTCGGCTCATGCACAATGAAACTTAATGCAGCTGCTGAGATGATTCCTATCAGTTGGCCTGAGTTTGCAAAACCTCACCCTTTCACCCCTGTCGATCAAATGGCCGGCTATCGGGAAATGATAGAGGAATTGGAAGCCATGCTCGCCGAGATCACCGGTTTCGACGCGGTAAGTATGCAACCTAACTCTGGTGCTCAAGGCGAATATGCTGGCCTTTTAGCGATAAAGAAATATTTAGAAAGCTTAGGTCAAAGCAACAGAAATATCTGTTTAATTCCGACATCTGCCCACGGCACTAATCCTGCCAGTGCACAAATGATCGGCATGAAAGTCGTACTGGTTGCCTGTGACAAGGATGGCAACATCGACGTTGCAGACCTTCGCGCTAAAGCCGAGGCTCACAGCAAAGATCTTGCGGCGCTCATGATCACTTATCCCTCTACCCATGGCGTTTTTGAAGAAGCTGTTAAAGAAATTTGTCAGACTGTTCATGATCATGGCGGCCAAGTTTATATGGACGGCGCGAACCTCAATGCACAAGTTGGCGTTTCTAAGCCTGGTGAAATTGGCGCAGACGTCTCTCACGTAAACTTGCATAAAACATTCTGTATTCCTCACGGTGGTGGTGGACCGGGCATGGGACCGATAGGAATTAAAGCTCATCTCCAACCTTTCGTCGCCAATCACTCACTAATTACGTTGGTTGGGCCAAACGCAACGAATTCAGCGGTATCTGCAGCGCCCTGGGGCAGCTCAGGAATACTGCCTATTTCATGGATGTATATCGCCATGATGGGGGCCGAAGGCTTATTGAAGGCAACTCAAGTCGCAATCTTAAGCGCCAACTATATTGCCAAGAAACTTTCGCCACACTACCCCGTGCTGTACACCGGGCGCAGTGGAATGGTCGCTCATGAATGTATTATTGATATCCGGGCGCTAAAACAAGCCTCTGGCATTAGCGAAGAGGATGTCGCTAAGCGACTAATGGACTTCGGTTTTCATGCCCCAACCATGTCGTTTCCTGTGGCAGGCACGTTAATGATTGAGCCAACCGAGAGCGAATCGCTCCAAGAAATAGATAGATTTATTAATGCGATGATTCAGATTCGAAAAGAAATTTCCGACGTGGAATCGGCCAAAATTGACGCGAATAATAATCCGTTAAAAAATGCACCGCACACCATGGAAGATATGTTAGACGAAAGCTGGGACAGACCTTACAGCAAACGTGAGGCTGCATTTCCATTAGGTGAGGATGGCTTAAGTAAGTTCTGGCCTAGTGTGAATCGCATCGACAACGTGTATGGCGACAGAAATTTATTTTGTTCATGCCCGAGCATAGAGAATTACGAATAGATTGGGTGGAGCAGTTATTTAGGTAATTGCTCCCATCCGTTTCCGTAGATAAGTCACTACCTATCTAGGTAACTATCTCTATAACTATTCACATAGACAGCCGTGACTGATTAAGAGTCGCCCGCGCTGTCTAAGTGAGAATTGCGCATTTTACGCAACTTCTCCATCTGCTCATTTATATGCGTCAGCTTTTCTGAAATTTCTTTCTTTCTGCTAATAATCGTTTCGTCGTCGGAGTTTTCAAATTCTTTAAACGAAGAATACAATTCAGCCTTGGTCTGCTTAAGTTGAATCTCGCGGTGAACTTTGTAATGGCTTACATATCTGCGAACAGCCAAGCCAGGAATTAAAACAACTGAGATCGCCACGAGATAGGGCAGCGAAATCCAAATCAAAAATATCCACCGCACATAGGCAAGGTGCATGTATTGCCATTTAATCCCAAGCATGTAGATAGACACTAATACAGCGACGGCAGCGATTAGCATGGCAAAAAACCACAGTGAGTCACCAAGCGTTTTTATTCCACCATTGCCATCAGGATCATCTGGATCTAAGGCGTGTTGTAACCTCGGCGCTAATTTCAAATAAAGGGCGATGATAGCGACAATGGCAAGTACACCCATACCTGAGGTAAATCCAGCGACGAAAAAACCGACATACATGAAAGACAATGAAAGTGGCGAAGAATGAAACTCACCGGGAACCCCAAGTAAATGTGCAACTCCGACATTGACAGAACCGCAAAGTAGTCCAGCCAAACCGTAGTGATAGTCACTTAACCAATGGCGCACAATATAACTGGAGAGTTTATCGTTACCCTCGAATTTATTGACTGTGCTTAAGCTCACCCTGAATACATCTGTGGCAATGTATAGCGCCATAATTACAGTGCTTATAATCGCGCCAAGAATCCAACAGTATTTATTAAAAAACACAGACTTATCGGCCATGGCGAAATATTGGGCAACGTTATAGACGCCGCCGATAGCGAGAGAAATCACAGATTTTAAGGTATAGCTTAAGCAACCACTGGCTCTATTGGGGTCGTAAAACGGATAGAAGTCTGTGGTCTTGATTGTCATATGTGATTTTCGGATAAATATGTTTATCTATTATCGGTCAATTATCCCGCAATTCAAGCAGAAGGTAACAATACTAACATTTGCCTAGACGGCTAAGTCAGATTAGTCCCCCTTGGCTTCCTGATTTAGGCTCCATCGCTGTTTGTTTCTTAACTACTCCCTTGCTGCTTGTTAGCTCCTTAACTATTCGCTTCCTAACTACGGGGCTCGTGAGAGGAACTCGCCTTCTTGTAAGATCCCTACCGGACCTAACTTTAGAATCAATAAATGACAAGTAGTTGCTAACAAAGGGCGTGGATATGTACTCCCGATAATGCTTATAGGGCGATTTACGCTCTTTCAGATAGTTAACGAACGTAATATGAGGGGATACAAAGTCTGACCTGCAGCCAAATGAGTTTGCAGAGTAGCTTGACCATTCATACGCCCCAGGATGCTGTCGTATGCCAGTGTCTAGTACCCTTCGCTCGATGTATTTTTGGCAATCCAGTATAAGCTGGCTTCCAACAACCCGGCTAACCCTCATGCTCTTCGCTAATGGAGATGATTCTCGCTCATAACGCTGTTGGAAGTATTTCGTATAGCTATTGCTTACTGAACGGATCAGGGAATCGAGCCCTGTAGACGATGTTGGGGTAACTAGCAGGTAAACCTCATTGGCCAATAAACTGTAAGCATGGAGCTCAACTTGAAACGGCTTAAGTCCATTAAACAATCTTAAGATGTAAAATCGATGGCAGTATTTATCTAAAAAGGCTCCTCCACACGCTTTTCCGTTTAGATAAACACAATAGGTTTGTCCTGCTCTAATTTTCTGAATATTTTGAACCATAAAATTCCCTCCTTGGAAAATGGTCGTCAAAAATCACTACTTTATTCATGCTATGCGTGAACTGCTAAGGGCACCTCATCGAGCATTAATTGCTTGTCGGTTGTTCTAAGAAGCGCTGGGCTGTGACTAACCAAGATTAGGGTGATGTTAGATCGGCGTATCATTGTCAGAAGATCAAGAGCAATAGCCTCACTTAAGTGAGAGAGGGCTTCATCAAGGAGCAGTATTTTGGGTTTATAATACAAAGCCCTAGCCAATAGTAAGCGCTGCACCTGGCCAGCGGAAAATAGCATCCCTAGCTCGCCTATCTGTGTACTAAATCCCATTGGCAGCGCTCTGACGACGTCAGCAATACCGACAAGCTCACAGACCTCCATCAACTTGTAATCATCAAATTTTTCTAAATTCAAATTGATGTTGTAAGCCAAGCTCCCCGCTAGCAGAGTCTCCCCATGCAAGATGGCAGCCAAATATTCCCGTCTTTCTTTCATAGAAAACGTTGCAAGTGCGCGGCCACCAAAAAGCACGCCCCCTGAATTAGCATTCTCAAAGTTTAAAAGTAACTTCAGGAAAGTTGACTTTCCACAACCCGATTTCCCCCATACTCCAAGGCTTTCCCCAGCATCTAATTCACAATTCACGTTGCTGAATACATTAGGCAAATTCTCGGCATAGCGGAAACTAAGTCCTTTTACCGACAAGTTCGCAATTGACGACAACTCTAAAAGAGAATCGTGCATTTTGCCGAACTCTCTTTCATGAAGTGTAATATCGGAGAGTCGTTCTAGCTCTAGGCTCATGAGCTTTAGTTCCGCCAATTTAGGCACCATTGCCGTGACGGAGCCGATAAAGTGAGCTTTGAGAAAAATGAAGCTCATTAGTTGGCCGATAGTTAAGGATTGCTCAAAAACCAGCATCGCCCCGAAGTAAATTGTAAGTATGTGATCAATGCCGAACACCAGCCCCTGCATCGTGCTGATCGACAATTGAAATGAGCCCAGGTGATAAGCAGAGTTAATAAAGCTAGTATAGGATGACAGCCATTCGTGTTCACGCTCTTGCTCGATACCGTTAATTTTGGTTGTAGAAATACTTCTTATATTTTCCATAAATGATGTTTGTTGCTTTGCACCTGCAACGAGCGCTTCTTCACGAAGGGTTTTTTCTTTCGCTATAGAAACGCTCCTTAGAATGCAAAATAGCACTATTCCAACTAAGGCTAAGCCAGACAGAAACGGGCTATAGAGATAAAGAAGAACAAGAGTCACCAAGGAGAAGATGCCGTCCACTACAACGGTAATCATTTCCTGAGTCACCAGCTGTTTAATGCTTTCAAGCGCTGAGAATCTGGAAACGATATCGCCCATTTCCCTTTTTTCGAAAAATCTAAGCGGCAGCCTGATAAGGTGATGAAATGTAGACGCTGCCAGTTGAAACCCAAATTGATTTGAAAATTGAAGCAAAAGGATACTTCTAAAATAGGCAATTACAGTTTTTGCAAGCATTACTAATATAAATAATGCTGACAACAACAGCACTAAGTCTTCATCTCGTAAGCTCAAGCCTTGATCTATAACTAATTGAAGGTAAAGCGGTGTTAATATCGAGAGCAGTTGGATTAATATCGACATTACGAACACTTGGGCCATGACCTTATAAAAACCAACACCGGGTTCAAAAAGTTGCCTTAATGTAAATTTTCTTTGCACTGATGCCGCAACAAATTCCTGGGCCTTGCTTACCTCTATTGCAACCCCGGTGAAATGAACTCCAACTTCACTAGTTGAATAGCTCCTTACGCCAACAGCTGGGTCATGCAATACCAACGTATGTTTGCTGATTCTCTTCAAAACCACAAAGTGATCTAAGTCCCAGTGCAGGATTATCGGTAATTGAAGATGCGCAAGGTCGCCTATCTCTACTTTTAGTGGACGACATCGAAGCCCTATTCGTTCGGTTACCATCATAAGATCTTTTACCGATGCACCAGCTAAAGATAATTTGAAGATTTCCCGAAGCTCTCCTAAGCCGGTTTTTCGACCTAGATAGCTTGATATCATAGCGATGCATGCTAACCCGCACTCGCTGGTTTCTGATTGGAAAATCATTGGTAAAGAGTATCGTGGGGCAAAGAGTCCATTCATAATATTTTGCCTTTTAGCTGCAATACTGGTCTGAAAATAAACTCCAAGAGGGAAAGGTTCTCCATGACGAAATCCGCGGAGAACTGTATACCACTAACAAGCGGGAACACCTCGGCCCCCTCAACATAGTGCTTTTCAAGCTCCGCTATAACTTTGAACACCGGTTCACTTAATCCGGGTATAGGAAGTAATGTTTCTCGAGGATCCAATGTAGCCCCACTTATCCGGACTACCGTTGCACTCGTATATCCGAATTCCGAAACGGGAAACGCGTCGAAACCTAACAGTAATTCTTGTTCGGTATGTATTTTCCCAATTATACTGGATGGTACAAATAGGGTTGCTTTCACGTCTTGGTGACTAGGTAGAATAGTTAGCAATGCTTGACCGGCAGATACTGACGAACCCGTCTCTACCGCCAAGCTGGCTACTATTCCCCCTTGCAGGGCTTGAATAGATATAAAAGTTTCCTGATCGAGATTTCTGATCTCACTGGCGACCCTGCGCTTTTCACTAAAGGCTTTTAATTGCTTATTCTCAAAACCTAGATTGAAAAAATCTAGTTGCAGCAGGCCATCCGCAATCTCCGATTCGGCAGTGTTGATTTTACTCAATACCAGATTTCTTTCTCTTTCAACACTAAGGTGAGTTAGCAGTTCCCGATCAAACTGTGATTGAGATATGTTTGAATTCTCGAGCAAACTCGCTAGAGATTTCAGATGGCTACTGCTTAGGGCTTCTTGCTGGGCCAATAAAGTGGCCTCAAGTCTTAGACTGGAAAGTGATTTTTCCGATGCGGCGACACTTAAGCTACCCCTAGCTAATTCACTTTTGTATAGGCGTTCGTCCATAGCCAATTCTTTCGCTAAACTTTCTTGAGCTAACTTAAGTCTTTGGATATTTGAGAACTGGGGGCTTTCACCATTGCCATTTAGAATCAAGGTTGACAGAGTCATTACTGTCTGCCCTTTGGCAACTAATTCACCTTCGGTAATAGCAACAGAGGTAACAATTGCTTCAATAGGTGCTCTTATTTTTTGCGAGGGGGATTTTGGTTCCAGTATCCCGCGCGCGGAGTTTGTCTCTTTGTATCGGATTAAGCATAAAACTAACAGCGCTAAGCACATTAAGCCGATGCTACTCCAAACCATTGTCTTAATTGCTGACGACTGACTTATCACCGCTGTGCTTAAGCTTTTATCGCGCCGATAAATAAGTACCTCAGGTCGAAACAACTCGCTTCGCTCTACTCTCGGGGCTTCCCTCACGCGGCAGACTTAAGTTCTTGGTCCAGAGCTAACACCAGATCGGAAATAGTATGCAAATTCTTTAGTCTATTTGAACAAATAGTGACTTTATATTTGTCTTCGAGTTCGTAAATAATCTCTAGAACTGACAGTGAGTCAGACACAAGATCTGACAGTATTAGTGCTTTTGAGTCATCAGAATCGTTAAAGCTATGGCTTGTATAATCTGACAAGATTAACAACACATTCGAAAGTACATCTGCTTGAACATCCTTGTTCATAAACTTATCCTTTAGAAATTTGTAAAGTAGTTTTAGTGATTTTCAGTGCGACCCCCAGTAAAGTATTCAGGCAGATGATTAAGATAGCGCCACTGCTCTGAATGGCAATTGAAAAAATACTGGAAAAAATCAATCTGCAGTTGCGTCATGCGGGTAACAGCATCAGCTCTAGATTCACCATCCTTGATTCGAGGTTCTATCTGTCTGCCAATTTCTATTTGATGGGTATCGCCATCTTTGAAACAGATAACTGGCAAAATTGGCACCTTATTAGTCAGCGCCAATAATGCAATACTTTTTGAGAAAGCGGCTTTTCTACCTAAAAACTCCACTTCGATAGTCTGGCCGAATTCACTTGGCAGATCAGCAAACATTACCAGACATCGATTGGATTTTCGTAAAAACTGAGACAGCCCGAGTACATCGACCTTATCAAGCAACATTTGATTCCCAAGACCGGCGCCTTTGCCGCCAAACGCTCTTGTCATGTTTTCAATGTATTCGGTACTTGATTTTGTCTGGCTCAAGACAGCTGTGTTGCTAATTTCCCTCTGTAAGCAAACAAATTTATGCAGCCCATAGACAAAATTCCCAAAGTGAAAGCTAGCGACAATTCTAGATCTTTGGTCGCGGTTCAGCAGCTCTCGAATTTGGCAGTACTGGGGTATTTGAATGCGCCGGGCAAACGTGCTGGCAGCTGCTGTGCTCTGAACAGAGTTTCTAAGCCTTTCTATATTGTCTAGGAAAGCTCTGTTTTTGATAAGTGCTTTAGCTGTAGCGTGAATTGGTTCGCGAAGGAAGAATGCGATCTTAACGATGTTTAGTTGGTTCTTGGAGCAAACGTTATGGTTAGTGGCAGAGCTGCTGTACTTTCTTGAATTTTTGGCAAGTACGCTTACAGCCTTTTTTTGCTGCGGCTTTTTTTGCTGTAGGTTTTTTCGCTGGAAATGAACGGCACTAGAATCTCCCCCAATGAATAAGGGCCGGAAACGGACAAAGCCGTTATGCACTCTGCCCCCCAAATAGGACAGCACAGAGAAAATGAATTCTTTCATCGCTGGGAGTTATCCTTAACATGTCAGCAAGTGATTGATTTCTAATTTAGGCTATCAGTCTAGTCAGTAAATCCCAGTTCCGCCACTATTGTTTGTTTTAGGATAAGCATTTAGTGTCTCCTCTCGACCATAAATCAAAGACACGATGAGGTTATTAAGCACCTTACTTGATTTTCACCGCTGTGCCACTGATGCTCACCATCATCATCCCTCCTTTTGATCCCACTACCTCATAGTCCAAATCGATTCCAACAATGGCGTCGGCCCCTAACATTCGGGCTTCTGTTTCGAGCTCCTCAAAAGCAATGTTCCGGGCTTTTCCCATTTCTTGCTCATAGGCACCCGCGCGCCCACCGACAATATCTCTAACCGCGCCAAAAATGTCCTTGAAAATATTGGCACCTAGAATTGCCTCGCCCACAACAACCCCTAAGTAGTCTGTAATCACTCGTCCCTCTATCGAGGGAGTGGTAGTTCTAATCATCTTACGTTCTCCAATTTGGTGCCTGAGAAAGTGTAGGGAAAAGCGTAGCTTAAGCCCTCGGAGGTAGTCCTCTTACCATGGTGAGGTACTTTAATTTTGTACCCGCGCGGCGAAACTCTGACAGAGCCTGATACTCTTTATCATTGTACCAATTTCTAGCTGCTTGCTCGGATGGGAACTTAAATATTATCGAGCGTCCTGCAAGTGGATCACTGCCTTCAAAGGTTTCTGAATTATCATCGAAGGTTATGAACTCACCGCCAAAACGCTTCAAAATTGGAAAGAAGCCTTTTTCATACTTGCGATATTGACTAACATCTTCGACTTCCAAGTTAACGATTACATACACTTCTACATCGGTCATTTTTAACCCCCTTTAGGATATTAGATTTTGAATGATCAGCTATTGCTAGTTTGCATTAGTGTTATCCACATAACTAATACACTAATATTGCCTAAACCAAAAATAATTAGGCGATGTAGTACATTGTTATAAGTGAGATGAATAAGCGAGTGTAGCGCTCTTGCAGCCACGAATAGCCATGCACATAAAATGGGTGTCGACGCAGTTAGCCCTAATGCAATATAGGCCAAGGCGCCTACATAAAAAAGTACCGGTACTTCGAAGAGGTTATTAAAATTTCTAGTCGACTTAGCCACCATATCTGGCATGTCAGAGCCTTGCATCAGGGTAAAGAAGCTAAGGGGCAGTTTCCCTGAGCTTACCGATGACATTCGAGACCTAAAAGTGACAACCATTACTAGAAAAGTTAGCATTACAAGGGTGAACATAGCGTTTAGCATTTCTCTCTCCATTCAAATCAAGTTACGTGCGATATCGCCCTTGCCTTAGGTAGTTACTCGGCTCGGCGAAAATCAAAGTATAATTATTGGCTTATAAGTACAACAACGCACAGTGTGCGGGGTACCAGCCCTCTAGATTATACATACTACGCTTGAATCAAAGGAAAATAGACAACATGCCTTCAAAGCAATTATTTGCAGATCACATTGCCAGCTTGGAAAATAATTACCAGAGTGCATTACAGTTCTGTGGTGTATCAGAGGAAAGCTCAATTCTTATACACAGTGGAAGTGAGCATTTTTACTATGGCGATGACCGGGCCATTGCGTTTCAGGCCCATGCCCATTTTTTACACTGGGTCCCTGTCAACAAACCCGATCAGTTTCTACTTTTCACGCCAGGTCAACGGCCTCGTTATCTGCAAGTAGTGCCCTCTGATTACTGGCATGACCAAACCATTGACAGTGCCGATTGGTGGACTGATTCACTAAATATCATCCGCCTTGATCGTGTGGAGGATATCGCCAAGTATATTGACACAGCGAATACACTTTATTTGGGTCAAGAAGCAGAAATGATTCAGGGTCTATTAGGAAATCAGCTCAGCGTAAATCTGTCGCCACTGCTAAGTTATCTTGATTATAAGAGGGCATATAAGACCGAATATGAAATAGCACAACTCAGAATAGCCAACGCCAAAGCGCTCATTGGTCATAAAGCAGCGGCGGACGCATTTGAACAAGGTCTCAGTGAATATGGCATACACCAAGCATATCTTCAGGCCTGCGAAATATTAGAGTATGAGGCGCCTTATACAAACATCGTCGCCTTGGATGAAAAGTCCGCCATACTCCACTATCAAAACAAACGCCGTGGCAGCGCCATAGACAGCCAAGTGCTCCTCATAGATGCTGGTTATCGCGTCAATGGGTATGGCTCTGACATCACTAGAACTTACGCCAAAGATTCTGCTCATCCAGTTTTCCGTACCTTACTAGAAAATATGGAAACACTTGAAACCGAGCTCGTGGATTCAGTTGAAGTTGGCAACAATTATACTGACATACATGCGCTGACATTAAGCAAAGTAGGCGCACTTCTTCGAAAACTCGATATTGTTAACGCAGATGATGGTGTGATGCTAGAAGCGCGATTACCACAGCTTTTCATGCCGCACGGTGTTGGCCATCTGTTAGGTTTGCAGGTACATGATGTGGCCGGCTTCCAGCAAGACTTGGCAGGTACAATGAAACCGGCGCCGGCCTATTCAGCTGCTTTGCGAAATACCCGCACTATTGAGGAGAACATGGTTTTTACAATTGAGCCTGGGTGTTACTTTATTCCTTTGTTGCTGGAGCCCCAGCGCAATACGGCTATTGGAAAAATGCTTAATTGGAGCCTCATAGATGAACTCTATCCTTACGGTGGGATCCGCATTGAAGACAATATTCGTGTAAATAAGTCCGGTGCCGAAAACCTTACTCGAGGTCCTCACCCAAAACCCTAACTCATTCAAAATCCTTGGAATAAGTTAACGCAGAGTAATCATATCGATTATCTCCATTAACTTCGGCAGCGCCAGTTGGTTTTCGCTTACCAACTGAGCGCCTCTTCGGCCCATATCCTTGGCAGCTGTAGGGTCTTCAAGAAGATCAAGCCATGCTCTCGCTAACCCCTCTTGGTCTTTTACTATCTGCAAGCCGCCTGCTTTTTCCAGCTGATCACAGATTGATGCAAAGTTAAATTGAGACGGGCCGATTATTACCGGCAAACCGATGGCGGCAGGTTCCAGAACATTCTGGCAGCCAGTATCTACCAAACTGCCACCAACAAAGGCGATTTTAGCTAAGCTATAGTACGCCATCATTTCTCCCATGCTGTCTCCCAAGAATACTTGGTGGGAAGTTTCGAGTAATTTCAGCTGCGTGCGCCTAACCAGCCCCAGTTGATTTCTCTTCACTAATTCTGCTACCGAATCAAACCGCTCGAGATGCCTCGGCACGAGAATCAACAAAACACTAGGAAACTCTAAAAGAACACGCTTGAAAGCATTTAACACTTTGCCTTCTTCACCATCGCGGGTACTTGCAGCAATGATTACTGGCCTTCCAGAATCCAAAACCGACTGCATGAATGAATCTCGAGTTTTTATCGAATCTGAGATTAGTTGATTAAACTTTAAACTTCCCGTAACCGTGATTTTGCCCGGATCAGCCCCAAGACCAATCAGTCTCTGCGCATCTTGTTCTGACTGCGCCGCAATATGATCAATTTTTGTTAACATGGGCACGGCAAGGCTATGCAAACGCGCATAGCCTTTGGCTGATCTTTCAGACATTCGCGCATTCGCTAAAACCACTGGAATATTGAGCTCATTGCTTGTGTGAATCAGATTAGGCCAAAGCTCTGTTTCTATTATCACAACTAAACTTGGATTTACGGAATTCAAAAATCTAACCATTGTGCCGGGCAAGTCATACGGCAAGTAACAATGCCGAACCGAGTCGCCCAATTGAGACCTAACCGTATCAGAGCCGGTGGGGGTCATTGTCGTAACCAGCACAGGCTGATTTTTTTTCAACAACTCCTTCACCAATGGTATGACTGCCATGACTTCACCAACCGATACCGCATGTATCATCACCAGTGGCTCTTTATTGGTGGCTGTGATGGTGCCCGCGTTATTCAGCGCAAACCTTTCACTAATTCGTTGCCTATAGCTCGGATTTGCAAACGAGCGCAGCAATAGCCTGAGCAAAATGCCAGGAATCAGGATACTAAGGAGAAAACTATAGAGAGTGCGGGGCATAAGTCTTTTAAAGCGCCAGCTCGTTTAAGTGTGTGATGGGAATATTCCTATTTACTCGATATAATTTGAGCTTCAAATTTATATGCTTGCTCAAGCAACTTGAAGGTACCTAATGACATTACGCTATTCAACTGACATCGTCATCTTTGGTGGTGGAGTTGCAGGTCTTTGGTTGCTTAATAGGCTGCACAATGAAGGCTATCGTACAATTCTCTTTGAGCAAGATGGACTAGGCGCTGGCCAAACATTGGCTTCCCAAGGCATTATCCATGGCGGCCTGAAGTACGCGCTAAGCGGTGGGCTTAACCGAGCCGCTAACATTATTTCCAGCATGCCCCAGCGCTGGCGTGAATGCTTAGCAGGGCACGACAGTGTTGATCTAAGAGGCTGTAAACTGCTGTGTGACGAGTACTATATGTGGTCGCAATCTAGCATACGCTCCAAACTAAAAACATTTCTCGGCAGTAAATCACTGCGTGGGCGCGTGGAAAGTGTAGGAAAAGAAGACTACCCAGATTTTTTTAGTCAGGCGACTATTAATGGCGCACTTTACAAACTACCGGATTTTGTTATTGAGACTGAGTCTCTTGTTAAAACCCTATCTCAAGGGCACGAACAAAGACTATTCAAGCTAGCCAGTGATGCTGCTAGCTTCCAATCAGATAACAATGGCAGCCTGAATTCAGTATTAATAGAAACGAATAACGGACCGCTAACCATCGATTGTCAAAAGCTAATTTTTACGGCTGGAAAAGGTAATAAGCAGTTGATTGAGAGCGCCAATCTACAAACTGTCAAGACTCAGCTTCGGCCTTTAAATATGGTCTTCGTAAAAGGTCCAAAACTGCCTTCAATCTATGTCCACTGCATTGGGGATAGCTTTAGTCTGACACCCAAATTAACCGTTACCTCTCATAAAGACTCTGCCGGCCAAACCGTGTGGTATTTGGGCGGTGAGATCGCCGAATCAGGTATTGGAAAATCCCGTGAGGAACAATTACTGGCAGCGCGTCAGCTGATCTCTGAATTGTTCCCATGGTTAGATTTAAAAGAAACAACATGGGAATGTTTTGCTATCGATAGAGCTGAGCCAGTCGTCAATAGCAGTTTGCGCCCGGATGATGCTTATCTGATAGAAGAAAATGGGGTAATAGTCGCTTGGCCTACCAAACTCACGTTGACGCCTTCCTTAGGGGATAAGGTTCTAGAGCAGTTGAAAGATCAAGCCATAATCCCTAGTGCCATTACTGATATCGATACTAACGATTTAACTAAAATACTCACTCATCCAGATTTTTCGTCTGCACAGTGGAACTAATGATATGAACTTAGAACGTCGTGTCCTTGGCAGTACTGGCATTGAGATTTCCTGCCTAGGTTTAGGGTCAGTAAAATTCGGGCGCAACGAAGAAGTGAAATATCCTAAACGCTTTTCACTTCCTACGGATATGGAAATTGAGCGGCTTTTAGATATTGCTCAAACCGAAGGCATTAATTTAATAGATACCGCCCCCGCTTATGGCAGCAGCGAACAGAGAATTGGACGCTTACTTAAAGGCCGAGACCAATGGGTGATTTGCACCAAGGTTGGCGAGCAATTCATAACCGGCAAGTCGATTTATGATTTTACAGCTAAAAAAACCATAGAAAGTGTAGAGAAGAGCTTAAGGCATTTGGGCACAGATTATTTGGATATTGTGCTTATCCATTCTGATGGACATGATGAAGCCATTTTAGATTCTACTGACTGCATGCAAACTTTGCTTGAGATGAAAAGTGCCGGAAAAATCAGAGCAATCGGAATGTCGACCAAAACACCAGAGGGTGCTATTAAGGCAGCTGAACTATGTGATCTGATTATGGTGACTTATAACTCTTCAACTACTGCGGATGAAGTGGCGATAGATGAAGCGTATCGGAAAAATAAAGGCGTTTTTATTAAAAAGGCTTTTGACAGCGGCCATGCCTGTAGTTCAGGAGCCGCAACAACCACTAAAAGCAATCTTGATTTCGCGTTAAGAAAAACTGGCGTGTCGAGCGTTATTGTTGGAACCATAAACCCGCATCATCTTCGAGAGAATATACTAGCGGCTAAGCAATAATACTCTGTTGTTCTCCGTTGATAAGCTAAACCTTTCAATATTAGCTAGCCGCCGATCTCTTTCATCTTTTCCACGATGGCTGATGTTGAACAGTTGTCTAAAAATTCTAAGGCCTTAACTTCGCCTCCGTAAGATTCTACATAATTACCGCCGACCACCTGGTCAATGGTGTAGTCACCGCCTTTAACAAGGATGTTAGGCTGAAGGCTCGTTAGAAGTTCTTCTGGCGTATCTTCAGAGTAACTGACCACCCAATCAACAGCCTCTAAGCCTGCTAGAACTGCTGCTCGTCGATCTACAGGATTAATGGGTCTACCTGAACCCTTTAGTCTCTTTACCGAATCGTCATCATTGATTGCAACGATTAATCTATCACCAAGCTTACGTGCCTCTGCTAAGTAGCCAACGTGGCCTGCGTGAATAATATCGAAACAGCCATTAGTAAAGACAATTTTTTCTCCGTGTTCTTTAGCATCATGAACCGCTATCTGAAGCTGCTCAGACGTCATGACACCGCGGCCAGACCCTTGTTCAGCGAGGATTGCCCGCCTAAGTTCGGGCCCACTGATTGCCGCTGTACCCAGCTTGCCAACAACTAGACCCGCAGCAAGATTCGCCAGTGCGGTAGCATCAGCCAGATTATCGCCAGCGGCAAGCGCCGACGCGAGTACCGATATCACCGTATCGCCGGCCCCTGTTACATCAAAAACCTCTTGCGCGCGAGCAGGTAGGTGAAGCTCAGGGGAATCAGGACGAATAAGTGTCATGCCGTGTTCGCCACGAGTAATCAACATCGCCTCAAGACCTAAATCTCGCACCAAGGAAAGACCCTTATTAACCAATTCCTCTTCATGGGCACAGTGTCCAACCACCGCTTCAAATTCAGATAGGTTGGGTGTAATGAGAGTGGCGCCCTGATACTTTGAAAAATCTGAACCCTTTGGGTCTACAACGATCGGCATCCCTCGCTGTCTTGCCAGGTCGATTAATGCGGGAATATCGTAAAGAGCGCCCTTAGCATAATCAGACAGCACCAAGACTTGAGATTGATCAATCAAGGAACTCACTTTTGATACCAGGTCTTTTACGTCAGCTGGCTCAAATTTCTCTTCAAAATCTAATCTAATTAATTGCTGATGCTGGCTAATCACCCGCAACTTGGTAATTGTTGGCTTATGTTCAGATCGCAGGAATTGGCAGTAAACCCCTGCAGCCTCTAATCGCGATTGCAGCTCTGCACCGGTCTCATCGGTTCCTATAATGCCCACCAAGGTCGCCGCACTGCCAAGTGCAGCTACGTTAAGTGCAACGTTGCCAGCACCACCAGGCCGATCCTCACGATTCCCAACTTTCACGACTGGCACCGGCGCTTCAGGTGAGATCCTTGACGCAACGCCATGCCAGTAACGATCGAGCATCACATCGCCAACCACGAGTAACTTTGCATTTTGAAATGGAGGCATCTCCAACTTCATTAGATTTTCCCCGAACTTAAAGCCAATTTAATGTCTAACCGGCAAATCATATCACAGCACTTACTATTAGTTGATCTGCTCCTGCGCTGGGTTTCTCATGCACATCTGCTACAATTGCTCAAGAAATTCGTGACCTAGAATACAGAAATTGCCTGAATACGACACACAGCTTAAGCCATTGCGCCCTTATTTCGCACCGCGATTTTGGCCTACTTGGCTCCTTTACGGCTTTTTACGGGCCATTGCCATAATGCCTTTCAGGGTCCAGTTCGCAATCGGTAAAGTCCTTGGAAGACTCAGCCTCTTAATAGCGCACGATAGACGTGAGGCCTGCGAAATCAACATCAAACTCTGCTTCCCTGAGTTGAGCGACCTCGAACGAGCAACACTGGTTAAAGAGACTTTTATATCAAATGGCATAGGTCTTGTAGAGATTGCAATGGCTTGGTTCGCTAATCCTGAGCGATTTAAAGGAATGGTTGATATTACCGGTATCGAAAACCTCAATTCTGCCAAGTCAAAAGGAAAAGGTGTGTTGTTAGTAGGAGCTCACTTCAGCACGCTCGAAATGGGTGGCTTTCTTTACCCGCAGGGTGAGATTGACGCAACCTACAGACCCAATGCTAATCCCTTGTTTAACGCCATAATGTATAACGGTAGAAAACGAAATGTTGAAGGTGTTTTCGATCGCAAAAACATTCGCCAGTCCATGCGTAGCTTAAAAGCAGGCCGGGTTTTGTGGTACGCACCCGATCAAGACTACGGGGCAAAAAACTCTGTTTTTGCGCCTTTTTTTGGTGTGCCGGCGGCCACTATTACAGCAACCAGCCGTTTCGCTCAATTTAATAATTCAGAAATTGTATTTTATAGTCACTATCGAAAAAATGATGGCTCTGGTTATCAAATTCATTTCAGTGAGCCTCTACAAGGATATCCAACTGGAGATGACATAGAAGACGCAACGATCATAAACAGTCATATCGAAGCGGCCATCAGGAAGCAGCCCGACCAATACCTGTGGCTTCATAAAAGATTCAAGACCCAAGCCGCCGGCAAAAGCGCTCGTCCCTATAATGATAAAAAGGGCGACAAAAATAACCACAAAAAATCAAAGTGCAAGCCGTGAGTGATTTTAACCTGCGCCGCATAGATATTCGCTACCTCGCTGTTACGGCCAGTTTACTAATTTCGTTTTTGATGAGAGTTTTTCCATCTTCGTTAAATGACGACTCTTATGTTTATATTAGGACAGCCCAAATATTTTTAGATCAAGGTATTGAAGCAGCGGTAAGCCATTATAGTTGGCCAGTTTTTTCGATACTAATTGCTTTGGTCAGCAAAATTGGACTCAATCTATTTAGCTCTGCGTTTCTAATTAGCAGCCTTTTTTTCGCTTTATTAACGTTTGCACTTTTAAGCATTGTCAAAGTTATTGATTCAGACCGTACCACGCTTGCTGTTGCCGCGGTCTGCATTCTCGTATTTCCCGAACTTAATGAATATCGCAGTATGATCATACGAGACGTAGCATTTTGGTCTTTGTTGAGTTTTTCACTTTGGCAGCTACTTCTTTACACCAAATATCAACTGCTCACGCACTGCATCGGGTTTTCTGCTTCACTAATTTTGGCAACAGCGTTCAGAGTTGAAGCACTTGCCTATCTAATCGTTATCCCGCTTGTGCATATAATTTTTACCTCAACTAAAGAATTAAGAAAACCATACTACAAATTGTTTTATGTCAGTGGTTTGATCCTGTTTTTTTTAACTATTTCTTTACTAGCATTTAAAATTGATGTGGTCGCCCAAATAGTAGATATCGTGTCTAAATATCAACCTTTTATCGAAAGTTTGACTAGTTCAAATCTGCAGCGCACACAGGCCCTATCAGTAGCAATTTTTGGAAAATACGCCGCGAACTATTCAAACGATTTTGTTGGAGTATTCATCATAAGTGGTTTATTTAGTTTACTTATTGTCAAAATCATCATCGGAATTGGGGCGCCACTGTTCTTTTTTGTAATCGCCAAACCCACTGGGCATCGAGTAAAAATCGATCGATCTACTGTACTCACTCTGAGCAGCTATTTTTTTGTCAATTTTTCTATCGTCACCATTTTTATTTTTGTGACTAGGTATTTACCCGGTCGCCACACGATGGTTCTCTCTCTCGTAGTGCTGATTTTCATATCCTTGCTGGTCAAAAATCTACTATATAGCCCGTCAACCTGGAAACCATTACTTATTCGTGCCGCCAGCTGTTTCTTGCTGTTCTACTGCGCGACCGATTCATACTATAGTTTTGGCCACAAAAAGAATTATATTTCCGACGCTGTTCAGTGGTTAGATCAAACCAGCCCTTCAAGCCAGATTTTGCTAACCAACAATCACGCTATTGCGTACAAGTCTGGAAGAGTAAAGAACTACGATCAGGTTCCTAGAAACTTAAGTGGTGAAGAAATACTCGATGTTGAAGAAAGCGCGTTGCTAGTAGTTGAAATGAACTCATCGATGAATGTGCTAATGGCCCAGTTAATCGATAATGGAGTTATACATTTCGAAATTGGCTTTCCTACTGGCGAAGAACCTAGAATAGCTATCTATAGCAAGGCGCGAAATTAACAAGCTGCTACCATCGACTATTCTCTTCTTTTTTTGTAACCAGGACATCGTGCATAATTAAGTATTCTAAATCTGTGCCCATAAACATATTGAGCGCATCTTCTGGAGTACAAACTAGCGCTTCACCAGGCCGACTTAGAGCAGTGTTCATCAATACACCATGGCCACTTTTTTGCTGAAACAATGTCAACAACTTGTAAAGCTCCGGATTGTTTTCCTCGGTAACGCATTGAGAGCGACCAGTTCCATCATTCGAGCTTATAAATGGGTATTTACTACGCCAAGGTTCTTTTATTTGCTGGCTAATGCACATGTATTCATCGCCATAACTTTTTTCATAAAAGTCAGCCGACGCCGAATCCAATACGCTTGTGGAAAAAGGCCGCCAGTGCTCCCTGAATTTAATGCGCTTGTTAATGTTTTCGATAATACCGGGCTCGGTCGGATTCGCAAGTATGCTTCGATTACCCAGTGCACGGGGACCAAATTCCATGGGGCCTCTCATCCAGGCAACTACTTTTCCACTAGCTAATAATTGTGCCGCCTCAGTGAAAGGATCCTCTAGCACTTTCCAGTTCGGCTTCTCTGAATTCCTTTTACACGCATCAATACATAGTTTGTTATTGAAAGTTGGTCCCAGGGACACATTTTTCAGCGGCACTAATCTGTCGCCACTTTTCCTTGCAACAAAGGCCGCCGCACCGACAGCGGTGCCGGCATCGCCACAGGCCGGATGAACAATAAGCTCTTTCACTAGCGGGTGCTCGCATAGCCTCTTGTTGAGTCTGATGTTCATAGCGCCGGTACCTGCAATTGCCAGTCGACCGCTTTCCTTTAAAACATCTGACAGATAACTCTCCATAATTTTTACTGTCATGTCTTCGTAGAGTTGTTGAATTGCAGCGGCATAGTGAACATAGGGATCATCTGTAAGGTTCCCCTCTCTTCTTGGTCCAAGCATTTCCACCAGCTTTTTACTAAAGTAATGACCTTTTAACTTGGCTTTATAACGTCTAAGTCCGACGGTGCTGATTAGTTTGTTGTTAACCTTAAACCTCTTACCGTCAAAGCTAGCGAGACTAGAGAGGTCATACTTATTTGGGTCTCCGTAAGAAGCCATACCCATGACCTTAAACTCGCCATCTAGTATCTCAAAGCCTAGATAGTCAGTTAAAGCTGCATACATTCCACAAAGAGAATCCGGGTTGTAGAATTCCTTTAGCCGTACTATCTCTCCTTGATAGCCATAGCCAATAAAGACGTTAGAATATTCTCCCTTAGAGTCGAGGCAGAGAATCGCCGTTTTCTGATCAGTCTCATTAAGATGATAGACACTGCTAGCGTGAGCCAGCTGATGTCTTACAGGAACCACCTTAGTCGTCAGCTTTGGTATATGGAGCTTTTCTAAAAGACCGCCAAGTTCTTTATAGTAGCGCCGATAACGTCGGTTGCCATTGATGAGGCTATCTAAACTTCGATCAGGCGCATACCAATGCCGATAAGCGTAATGCCAGCGCGCTTTGCTGAACAAAGAAATAGGTGCGAATGGTATGGCAACATAGTCGATATCTTGGGATCTCACGCCTGCGATCTGCATTACCTGTCTTGCTGCAAGAAAAGGCCATCCTTCCTTGGCATGTTTTTTCCGAATAAGCCTTTCTTCTTCAACGGCAGCGACTAGTTCATTTCCAATAAAAATTGCGGCAGCCGGGTCATGCCCAACAGCTCCTGATAGCCCTAAAGTTACTTTCGCCACGATTCTATGCTCGCCTTTTTTCGTGATACTGTTTTATCATCGGTGCAAATACCTGCTCGTACCGGCTTCCAACCCAATTCTTTTCAAAGCGCTTGATGTCACTCATCGACCTTTTGTGCGACCACCATTTGAATCGGTGTCGCCGCATTGCATCTAAATCAAGAACATAGAGTTTGTCTTCTTTAAAAATAAAATTTGTCGCTTTCATATCGCCGTGACTAATATGATAAGCGTACATAATTTCAAAAAAATTCGCGAATGCAATGATTAGCTTAGCTTCATCCACTTTCTCATTAGCATCCTCTAACTGCAAAAGTACATTGCTGGCTTTTATTTCTTCAGTCAAAAAGTAGGAACGTCGCTGAAATATCCAATAAAGGCGCTCCTCTAAAAACAGGTAAGGGCGAGGGGTATGAATTCCCAACAGACCTAACATAGAGGCATTTCGCCAACAGCGGTGAGCCCGTGACTCATCGAAGAGATGCTTGATTGCCTGCAGCAAGCCAACAATGTTGTAGCGCTTGAGCACCATTGCTATGCCACCTATGCTCGCTTGTACCACTGTAGTTGTGTGGCCATCCTTGAGCATTTGGTCTTGCTTAACATAGCTATCTGGATTTTTTACAAAGGCTGCAAGATCATGCTCTTGCAGCCTCCGGTCGTGGACCAAATGGTATATCGAGGTTTTCACCTTGCGATTGGCCGAGGTTGAGCGAAACATTTTTCTCTCAAAATCACAAAGCCGCTGTATCCGCAGACTCTGAACTCGCGGCCGAACCTTCGCCAAATCCGCGGGCGAAAACTCCATATAGTCAGCCTGGTAGGACTCGAGCATCCACTCAACTTGATCGTCGAAACTGACCGGGAATTGAGATATAAAATCAGCGATATTCTCTAGCCTGCGATACTTTTGGAGCGGTTTCCTAAGTCGATGTACGTCACCACCGTCAACTAGGTATAGCTGGTCCTGAAACAGCATGTAATTCCCCAGATGCATGTCGCCTTGCCAAAGCCCAGTGTTATGACAGCTGCACAGCGCGTTGAAGAGCAGAGACCAAACTTTTTTGCCTTCTAAGGCTGTTACCACTTTTTGGTTGGCGAAGTAGTCAGCAAGGCTTATTCCTGTTTCGAGGTATTCGATTAAGATTACAGCGCCTGAGCCTTTGATGCTGTGCTGGCTAAGAACCTTTGGTGTGGCAAGTTGATGCTTCTCAAACTCTTGCATACCAGATAATTCTTTTTTCAGCTTTCTTTTCCACGCCTGTGGGTGGAAAAATAACTTAGCGACTACCTTTTCCCCATTTATGCTTGCGACTGCTGTAAGCCTTTTGCCTGGAAGGATTCTGAGGATATCTAATATTTCGAGATCAACCTCTACTCCCCCATCTAAAAGAGATACGATACACGGGGTAGGCACATTGCGGCCCAGTTCAACTAAGTCCTTACTCGCATAGCCCATTAGATTGATTCCCAATCTGGATTTTCTTTACTGTATAACTTTGTCGCGCGGGAGTTAACTGAATCCCAAAACCCATCGGAATCAAGAAGGGCTTCACGTAACGATCGACCAGTATAAAGTGTGATAAACCGATACAAATCACGGTTGCTAAGACCAATGTCCATCGCAGAAAAATAAAGCCCCGCGATGTCCTTAATAACCCAGCGCTTCGCCAACCTTTTACTTATCAACGCCCTGTGCAAATCAATAAGAGAAACTTTAAGCTGACCGTCTTGAGATCGTGCCGGGTGCAAATGAAAATGGCAAAGATAATAATCACGATGGCACATCCCTGAGGAATGCATTATCCGACTTACATTAGCCAATAACCGAATTAGCTCGATCTTAATTGTAAATTCAGGTCTCTGCTTGTTCCACGATTTACAATAATCTTCCAGTGGAATGGTATCGCTTAGCTCTTCTGTAACGATAAACGATTTTAGCCGAGCAGGATTGAATCCCTGCGAACTAAACGCCACTGGTGTCATCGTATTTATGTCTAACTCGACTAGTTTTTTTATGGCATCCCATTCATTTCTAGCGCCTATAATTGGCAATCTTAGCTGGGCGATATCTTTGAATATTTCTCGCCAACCAATACCGAAATGGATCTTGGCGAAGTAGTACTTTTCCATGAACTTGAAGCGCAGCGTGCGCCGAGACTTTACCTCTCTATATATTTCTCCTTCTAATTTACTTACTTCGGTGAAAGGGTCTTTATCTTGCCAGACGGTTTCAAACTGGGGGGCTAAATATCTCATGACCGCAGAACCATTTTGTCTTCAGGCGTATCAACTTTGCTTTCTTCTATTTTCTTAGCACTAGCTTCTATGATGTCAGCGGCAGCTTCGGGCATTGTGTACAAATATTCGTTCTTGCCGTATTCAATGCCCGAACTAGACCAGCTTGCAGAACCTAACGCTTCAAGCATATTCAACAGCTTCTCATTTAATTTCTTTTGTTGAAAAGGGAGAGGGCACACCTCACCAGATTTAGCTTTTTCGATATGAAACGCATAGCCGCAGCTTGCTGTTGTTAAAATTGGCAGCCCTGCAATGGTCGCCTCAAGCAATACATAGCCAGCACTTTCGCTATAGGCGGGATGCAACATAAGGTTTGCTGCTTGTAGCAGGTCTGGCACATCGTCTCGACCCGAGAATATTGTAATTTGTTCAGTTAAACCTAACTTGCTGGCGAGTTTTACGAAACGATTAGATTTATCCTGTCCAATAAGCAAATAGTGAATGTCTTTTTTTAGCAAAGGGGGCAACGCAGCGATAGCTTCTAAAGACCTATCCACGCCTTTAACTCGGAATCCAGATCCGATCTGAAGTATGAGAATGGTCCCATCAGAAACTCCAATTTCTTTTCTTATGTGTTCGCCTATTTTCGGGTCACGTCTATCTACTTTTCTGTCTTTCGATATTCCTGGAGGTAATTCGTGTATTCGAGATTCACAGCCGGGGTAGTAGTGACGAAATGCGCGGTGTTGCTGGGGTGATAGAAGCAGTATTTCGGTTTGACTCGCATCATCAAATACAACCCGTTCATATTCTTTAAAGTGACGGTATCTGCCAGTGTATTTATAGTACGCTGCGCGCTGATTCTCTGCCTTTTCTAGAAAGCATGGATCAGCGGCAAAATAAACATCTAATAGAGGCATTTTGTTAAAGCCCACCACAAAAGTTCGACTAGCTGAAGCCAAAGTGTTTTCTATCCATTTCGTATACCGCTTATAAAGACCAATTCTACTGAAGGCCTTTACAGGAACTAGGATGACATTCAGCTTAGCAGGGATGTCACCTTGCCAACTTAAAGTGTATACATCTACTTCATTTCCACGTGCGAGCATTTCCTGAGCAATTCGAAGGAAATCCCTTTGTTGCCCACCGTAAGGAAAGTAGGAATATATGAGGAAACTAAATTTCACTATTGCTTACTTCTCATTCAATAGCTTTTCGAATTGCTGCCAGACATGTTCAGGCCTATGCGATGAAAAACATGCTGGTGTTACAGCAAATGGTTGGCCTTCAAATTCATCAGTTACCCCGGGTCCACTGTAGGTACATACTTTTTTTACACAGGGCGCACAGTTCAAATTAGAATTTAGATGCAGTTGCTTGTGCCCAAGTGTTCCTGACAGCCCAGGATTAGTCGAGCCATATAATGATACGGTCGGTTTCGCCAATGCAGCGGCCAAATGTCCTAGGCCTGTATCAACGGATATAACCCCGGTCGAACGATTAATTTGAGCAGCCAATTCTGATAACGACTGCTTATCTAAAACTTTTGCGCTGGGATTGTCACGAGCTATAAATTCAGCACGCTGTAGCTCTTTGTCATTACCCCAGGGTAACAAAATTTCAAAGCCTGATTCTTTTGCTATATGAGCTAAGTGGCGCCAGTAGTGCTCAGGCCAGTGCTTAGTAGTCCAAGTAGTGCCATGTAAAAATACCACTCGCTTAGCGGAGTCGCTCGCAATAGATGGGATAATCCGATTTACATCGAGGCCATAATCTACTAACTGGGGGTCATAGCTATACTTTAACGCTCGTGAGAAAAGCTGCCGAACTCTATCAACAGCATGCTCGGTCCAAGGAACTGAATACACCTTGTTGTAGAACATTGTCGCCATTGGCTCTCGGATGGTCCTGTCACTTAGGCCAATGGTGAGGCCTTTTGAAAGGCGGCTGATTATTCCGCTTTTAACCAATCCTTGTGCGTCGATAATAAGGTCGTAATGAGTATCTTGCAGTGATTTCTTGAACGCTCTAAATTCGTGGTTGAAGTAAGTTTTAAATATATTCTTTCGCCAGCGCCGGATAGCGACTGGTATTACTTTGTCTACGGCCGGGTGCCAGCTGGGCACTTCCACAAAATTTTCTTCGACTACCCAGTCAAAAGTAATATCTTTGCGTGCTCTGTGCGCATCCGTCACCGCAGGGAGAGTATGGATAATGTCTCCTAGGGATGAAACTTTGACTATGAGAACGCGCAAATGGCAAATCCTTTTCTAGGTCAGGTCCAATAGTCGGTCGACTGATTGTGAAACAAGGGTTGGCTGAATATCCTTAAGGCAACGTAAATGGCCTAATGGACACTTTCGTTGAAAGCAGGGACGGCAATCGATTTCTGTTGAGAGCAATTCTACCTTTTCTGCTAGCGGAGGTGTAAATTCTGGTGACGTTGAGCCATATATAGCAATAACAGGGACATTCAGCGCGGCAGCTACATGCATAAGTCCAGAGTCATTGCTCACGCAGGCCTGAGCAAATGAAATCAGATCGATCGCTTCGGCTAAATTCGTCAGCCCGGCAAGGTTTTTAAAACTGTGCAAATAACTTTCATCGATTTGGGAAGCGATCTTATTGCTTATTTCAGAGTCGTTGTTTGATCCAAATAACCAAATTTGCGCTCCTGCCGCCAGCCTCATATTGCTAAATTTGGCAAAATGCTCCGCTGGCCACTGTTTTGCTTCCCCAAACTCCGCTCCCGGACAAATGGCTATTATCGGTTTATCAAGATCCAAAGAGTATTTTTTAAGACTAATAGACTTAAGTTCATCATCAACATGAAATTTTGGCGGTTTAATATTAAGCAATGGCTGTTCAGATTCTGGCTCAGCGAGTGCCGCAAACCTTTGCACCATAAGCGGAAATTTTTCTTTGTCCAGTTTTCTGCAATCATTAAGGAGTGGCACTCTCCATTCACCACGCCAACCTACTCTTTTGGGTATGTTCGCGTGATAGGGGATAAGCGCTGATTTAAATGAGTTGGGTAGAACGATGGCCGTTGTAAAGCCCTGCCCTTGAAATGATCTACCTATCCTTCTTCTCTTAAGAAGTCCCAGCTCACCATGACCGAGAGAAAGACTTTTACTTTCGTAAACTTCAGGCATCCGCGCCAATACTGGTATAGCCCATTCTGGAGCCATCACAGTAATATCAGAGTCAGGATGGTTCTGCTTGAGACGAATGAACAACGCCTGAGCCATCACCATATCACCCACCCAAGATGGACCTATAACTAGAAACTTTTCCTTCTCCGGTTTAATCATCGCGGTCGGTAGCTAGCTAGCTTGCTATTCCATGTTACGCTGAACTCATAGAAAGAATAACAATGTAAGTTATGGTATCTAATCATCTATTTATTGTTGTCTGGTGAAACTCTTAAAATTTCGTTTACAGTCGTTGTTCCGGCTGCTACTTTTTGAGCTCCGCTTAAGCGTAGACTCAGCATACCTTCTTTGTATGCTTGTTTTCTAAGGCCGGGTAGATCAGCTTTATTCTCCGTGAATTTTTGCAATGTTTCAGTGAATGGCATTACTTCGTATATCCCTTCACGCCCCCTGTAACCGGTATTGCGACATTCTAGGCAGCCTACAGATTCAGCCGCGCTGTTGGGCAATTTTACTTTCCACGGCAGTGTGATTGAATCCCATACCTCTTGTTTGACATCCACTTTCTGTTTGCAATATGGGCAGAGCACTCTCACTAATCGCTGCGCCATTACACCAACTACAGTAGCCTTGATAAGATATGAAGGCACTCCCAGCTCGAGTAACCGAGTAATTGCCGAGGGAGCATCGTTGGTGTGTAAGGTGGTGAAAACCAAATGTCCGGTAAGTGCGGCCTGAATTGCCATTTCTGCTGTCGCTAAATCCCTGACCTCGCCAATCATAATGATGTCTGGGTCCTGCCGGAGAAGTGCCTTTACCCCATCGGCAAAATGTAAATCAATATTCTCTTGCACCTGCATCTGATTGAAGCTGTCCTCAACCATCTCTATTGGGTCTTCTATTGTGCAAACATTCACTTCATCAGTAGCAAGGCTTTTTAGAGTTGAGTAGAGTGAAGTGGTTTTTCCACTTCCTGTAGGGCCTGTAATAATAACGATGCCATGATTGTTGCTGATTATATTATTCCATCGAGCAAGATCATCGTAGGCCAGTCCAAGCTCTTCAAATGGTTTAAGTAAAACCTCCGGATCGAAAATTCTCATTACCAACTTTTCACCAAACGCCGTCGGTAAGGTAGAAAGCCTCAATTCAACCTCATTCCCCTTTGGGCTTTTGGTTTTTATTCTACCGTCTTGAGGCCGACGTTTTTCTGCAACGTTCATTCTACCGAGAATTTTTAGTCGACTGGTGACGGCACTAAGTACTTGCATTGGTAACGCGTAGACTGTGTATAAAACACCGTCAATGCGAAATCTAACATTTCCCTGTTCTCGTCTAGGCTCAATATGTATGTCACTCGCCCTTTGTTCGAACGCGTATTGAAGTAACCAATCGACAACATTGACAATATGCTGATCATTGGCCTCCGGATCTTTTAGTTTACCAAGCTCGAGCATTTGCTCTAGATTACCGATCCCCTTGTTGTGAGTTCCGCTTGCTGATGCGCCTCTGATAGAACTTGATAGGCTGTAGAACTCTGTTGTGACCCGTTCTATTTCCACTGGGTTTGCGACAACTCGCTTTATTTTCTTCTGGGAAGTATGGGAAAGATCGGTCTCCCAGGAGTCGATATAAGGTTCCGCACAAGCGACGGTAACTTGAAATGCGGTGACTGCGACCACCAGAATTTTGTGCCTTTTAGCGAAAGCGAAGGACATCACCTGAGTTACTTCAGCAACGTCTATTTTGAGCGGATCAATTCGATAGTAGTCCTGACCACATTGCTTACTAAGCTCCATAGTCAACGATTCGATATCCAGAACACGGCCTGCAGATAGCTTATCTTCCAGCTCTAAGTCTGCAAGATAGTGCAATACGTGGTGGTCACGCTCCTCAGGCTTACGTCTATTGTTGATAACAAACTCGAGGTCCTCTTGACTAATTCGCCCAGAAGCAAAAAGCCCATTGAGAAAGCCTTTTAGATCAAGTGCTACATCACTCCTTTGAGCACTGTTGGTCTTTTCCCCAATAACCGCCATCAATCTGTTCCCTAATAAGAACGTCTAAATGGAAATCGATAGACGCCACTACCTAAAGCATCCAGTTTAACCTCGCGATGGGTAAAAACAAAGATTTGGACCAAGAAAGTGCGTTATTGGCGCAGTTATTGGGTCAACCATGGCGAGCCAAGAGGCTCTAAGCTATTCGATCAGTTTGATCCACTCGCCTTCTTTTGGGTTGCCGCCTGGATAATAGCCGTTTAGAAGCCTAAGAGTTTCTTCGGGATAATTTGCTATTTTGCTGCTTTGGGCCACTACAGCGAAATCAAAGAACTCACTTGCTTGTACGTACTTCAGTTTTAACTCTGTTCCAGCCACCACCTCACCACGCTGAATCGACCGGAAAGTCCTGATAGTAGAAAGTAATATATCGTCGATTTCATCTATCGATGACTGATTAGTAATCTCACCCCGAAAAACGAAAGCCCGTGGCCCCAGATAGATTACTGCAACTCTTTCTGTATTTCCGTTTTCTAAAAGATTTGTTCCGGTGTGACCTAAGAGCCTATATTGGTCTAATGATTCCGATTTCTGGAGGTTGCTAATACCGACCGTTTCTCTTAAAAAAACGCGTGGCTCGATGTTGTCTTGTAAACGCTGGGTCTCAATCCTTAGATTGCCCACACTTTGAGCATTTGCAGTTACCGTAGTTGTGGTTTCAGTAACCTCCCAATCATCAGGAAACAAAACGGTATAACCCAGCAAGGCTTGGTAGTAGCGGTTGCGTACATCTTGAGTTTGTGAGGCTTGGCTAGCCCCTATTATCAATCCGTCTATTGTCTGTCTAAATTCTGTGTTGTCAGTTTCCCTAATCTCAACATTGTCCAAACCGGCAACCGAGGCGATAGCTTCTTGTAATCTAGTATCATTTCGTGGATGAGTAGCGAACAATCCATGGTAGCCGCTGCCTCCGTTATTAACTCTTTTATTAAAGTCTTCTTGATTTTTTAGAACAGTTACAACGTTGATCATGGCAGTAGGATCGTATCCTGCTTCTTTAATATATTCAGCTCCAAGACTATCTGCCTCGAGTTCATGCTCTCTGCCAAACCCACTCAATCCTGTCTGCGCCCAAATAGAAGCTACTTCACTGATCTGAGATCCAGCATAATTACTTCCGGTTGCTACCGCTGTCACCACCCCCCCCACCGTCGCGGCAGTCCTTGCCAATGTTCCTCTTGCTTGCTGTTGCACCCCGTGACGTGCAGTAATATGTCCAATCTCATGTGCGAGAACCGCAGCCAGTTCAGCCTCGGTATTCATGAAAGTAAGTAAACCGCGATTTACATAAACATAGCCTCCAGGCAGTGCAAATGCGTTAATTTCAGGACTGTCAATAATACTGAATGTGTATTCCAAATTAGGGCGATGGCTGACCTTGGCTACTTTGTTTCCGACTCTTCGCACGTATTCCAATAATTTCTCATCTTGAAATAAGGGCATGCTAGCTAATACTTTTTCATGTTCCTCTTGGCCGATTCTCTTTTCTTTTTTCTCAGTCATCAGGACTAAATTAGCGCCTCCGGTAGCCGGATTCACGGAACATGACAGCAACATCATGGAAACTAATGCGCCCAAGAAAAGCTTTCTAGGAAGCTGCCTTATTGCTGTGAATGGCGCGATAATTTGTGAACAAAGACTGGTCAAAGTAGCCATGGTGATACCTGTTTTTTTCATTATATGTGCAGCTAGCTGCCCTTAACAAACCCTTTGAGCTGATCTGCCAGTCGCGCACAGGCATTCGCTTCGACTCGAGCAATAAGTGGTATCGGAATCACTAGCGCCGGCAAATATGATTGCCCTGAGGCATCAGTATTGATCGTACCAACATTCGTAAATGAGCCTACGTCCCATATTCTCGCGTCAAAGTTGGAATCGTCTTCCCAAGTACCAAACCCAAAACATCCGGCTCCGCCTGGCCCAACGGTGCACGATATTGATCCTGTTCTGCCTGATGTCTCTGTAAACCCATCAACCCAAACTATGTAGCGGATACCAAATTCGCCCATTTTGTCTGCCACCACATCCTCTGACATCAACTTAGCCAGATCTTGAGTTCGTAGCGGTGCTGTTCTAGGCTCAAACCACGGGAACATAGCGTCTATAAACTCTTGTTCGGGTATGATATTCAGTGCGTTGTCTCCGCGCCCCATTTTTTCGCCAACGCACTCGATAAATTCTGACCTAGTTTCATAGTCGCTTGCTTGACGTCGCCCCAATACCACTACCGTTTCGTCACTGCTAATTCCTGTTTCACCTTGCCTGAATTCATCTACTGTGGTGCTAGTACAAGAAGCCATAACGCTTAGCGCAATCATTAAACAGGACTTGAAATAGCCTTCAGTAAAAATTGAATAAGGATTCATCTTTTCCTCTCCTGACTGGGCTTCAGCCTCATTGCTGTTCAAGCCAGTCCCTGACTTCTGGTACGTCGCCAAAACTTAATGAAAAAGTAGAGGCTAGATCTCTTAGTGCAACAACAGCAGCATCGTTAATCGCGCCTTCTACAGTTCTAAACGTTTCTGTTGGGCTCTTACCATATGACGTTACCACCCAATCGGCAATGTAATCGCCCTCTACTGTAAGCAGCCGCATATTGTATTTTATCCACACTTCATAAACGTCCAATTTTGTTTTCGCGGGTAACGCTAATTGGAACTCTTCGATCGCGGGAGCAAATATGGCATCCACGCCGGCGCTTTGTGCTTCTTCCATACTTTCTACGAAGATTACCTGCTCAAACATTGCTGGAGTTATCGAATTGAATAGCTCTATATGGGAGGCGCCACTTTCAATATTGAATTCTTCTGACCCTGTTTCAGTGTATTCAAGGTAAGCAAAGTCCCGCAGAGCTTGGTCGTAATACACCGCCACAGAGACAGGCATCTTGCTAATATTTGGTGTCGGGAATTGACCCTCTATGACTACGTTATTAACACCGCAATTGGCGAGCGATAAAGCGAGCACAGATACTAGACCAGTTTTATTAATTAGTTTATTCATTTTCCCTCTAACTCTATTCAACTCAAAACCATATGGCAGAGCCCTTAGAATTTCTAAACCCAGCTATCTGAAATCATTGAGGCCTACAAATGTACCACCATTTCGCGACGTCATCTCACGCATTAAGGTCGCATAGCGATAAACACTCTGTCTGAACCTAGCAGGCTGGGCAAAAATAACTGGAAAGCCAATACCATGGATTCTAACTAGTCTGTTGCCATTTGCATCTTCAACATTGATTCTATCGATGGTTTGCAGCACATTGCGGATAGACCCTCCGGGCTGAAAATCGTCGCCAAGCACATAGATACTGATTTTTTTATCCGCCGCATAGAAGGTATTAATGGCACGTGTAACCCCTTCTACCGGGCTGCTGTTGCTATAGGGTTGCCAATTGCGCAAAGTGGCGATAATTCGGCTTCTGGTCGATGGCGTGTCGGGCATCCACTTTCCGGCATAGGAATTGAACATATAATCGCCCATGTCGTTCATTATCTGAATCCCCTTAACTTCAGGGTAAACATCAAGAGTATCGCCAATTACGCCAAGCATTTTGTTCCAGCTGGGGTTGTTGAACATACTGCCCGAGGTATCAATAATGAAGATAATATATTCGCTGTCTACCGGCACGCCGCCAACAGCATTGTTTTCCGGCGCAGAGCTATTAGCTAACAAACGTTGCATTTCTTCCGTCATTGATTGTTGAGCAACAGCCAATTTACCGACTTCGTCAATAGTTTCGTCAGATAGCTGGGTGGAAGTCTGATAACGCCCTTCGATATCACTTAAGTCACGGCGCAGGCGCGCAACGCTCTCATCAAGCGATGACAATTGTTCATGCTTAGCATTAAGCTCTCGATTCAAGACTGAAGTCTCACCGCGGATTGCAAAAAGCGCTTCCTGCAATTCCATAACCCTGCCTTCTGGAGGAACATCGACAATTTCCAAAGTCACTGGGTCATTGATCTTCGTGATTATTAATAAAATAATCATTGCCCCGAAGCCACAAGATGCAACATCCAAGAACGATACCGTAAAAGAATCATTGTCAGCTCTTTTACGTCTCATGACTTACCCTTTTCTGACGGAAACCGCCGCTATTTCGACTTATCAATTCGGTTGGGTTCATAGTTAATAACCTAGTCTGTTGTCTAAGGCCAATCTTTCGAAGGCGTCAAAAAAGATCCACTCGAATACTGTGCCAATTCCCAGAATACCGCTGACGCAGAAGGGTCTCCCTCCAACGGCATTAATATGATGTTGACAGGTACTCCTCTGGGCAATCCAGTAACGGCGTCCTCAAATAATTCTGCGCGCTCATCCGGGGTCACTAATCCATTAGGATCACTACGATCATTCAACGTTGGGAGACCATCGGTTATCAGAAAAATATTGTCAGGCGGCGGGTTCATATTGGCCACGGCGAGAAATACTTTTTCCATATTCGTGCCGTTATCAGGAACTGTATTGTCCACATTGATAATAGCCTGGTTCAATTGATCCCGATCAGCCACTTCTAACCACTGAGCTTCGGTCCCTGGAATAGCACTGGTGTAACTGTCACTAAAGGACCAAATCTGATACCGGCTGGTAATCGGTAACTGGGTACTTATCCAGTCAACGGTTTTAACGACGCGCCGCCATTTCGGCGCTTGCTTCTTCCGATCGTCGGGTAAGTTTCTGGTTCTAATAATATTAATAAGCGTGCTATCGAGCATACTCGTGGAGCTGTCGACTAAAATAAGTATGCGTTGGCCGCCTAAGAAAAAGCCTGACAAATATTGCCGATTTCCGTCTCCAACAAACTGCCTCACATTGTTGCCTTCTTGTTCGAAGTCACTCGCCTGCAGCCTGAGCAATTCTTCCTCAAGTGCTTTAATATCTGAGCGCAGTTTTTCAACGCTTTCTACACTGGCAATACTGGAGTTTTCTAATGCGGCTAATTCTTCTAAAAATGAATCTATTTTCTCCTGAATCTCCCGCGCTAATCCTTGAGCTTGGACGACGTCAAACGTTGTTTCTGACAGTGTATTACGAACCCTCACCAAACCTTCTTCTCCTTCTTTAACTTCTTCCGCCAAAAGATTAATCTCGGCAGCTAGGATAGGGTTAGAATTATTCTTAGCAGTGATACTCGAGTGATCCATGATAAGAAAGATTAAAATCACAGCACCAAAACCGCAAAACATCACATCTAAGAATGCAAGGCTTAAGGGGGAGGAAATGCTGCGACTAGACTTTCTAGACATTTTGCACCTGAATCGCCGTCAAGGCTTCACCTTGAGTAGTGAATTGGACCTGATCTCCAAGACAAATTTTCTGCAGCCCTTTAACCGGCTTCAAGTTCAGATAGAACTCAAGCTCACCACCGTCTATAAAAGCGCCGTTACTATTGACTGAGATCTCCCCAAGCAAAGAAGGTAAATCGCCGGCTGCAACATGAATGCTGTTGGCGTTAGTCACCCGCTCTGCAGTAACTGTGTTGCGAATCTGAATACCGTTAAGTGCAACAGCCCTATTTTGAAACACAAAATGTGTCGGTACTTCGCTTGTACCTAATTCAGCCTTATCAGCGGCACTGGCCACTTTAGCTTCCACCGCAACAGCTAACGATCGAACTAAATGGATTTCGTTACTGTGAGTTGCTATTTTGTCAGCATGTCCTAGGCAGGCTTCAATTATCGCATCGTCTTGCAATACTTTAACCGATGTAAAATAGGGCAGGCTTGCCATATAGCCAGGTAATGAAGCTAAGCTTTTATTAAGGATAAGGCTAGAGTAGCCACCCGCAAGCAACGGTTCAAGCTCCTGATTAATCTTCTTGTAATGGCCTTGTAAACTCGCAATAAGGCCTTCTTTAGGCATTTTCGCCACGTGCAAGGAATCTCTGGTTTTCAACTCCAATACTAAATTGGTCTGAGAATCGTCGTATTGACTAAGCCAAAGAGGCATCTGGTTGTATAAAAGCTGCTCGTACTCCGCGTTATGTTGAGGATTAAAACGGCATTGTTGGATAAATGAGTCGGTCGCTTGTTGCATCATCAAATTGATGAAGTTTTGACTACCAACGCCGGGTATTTGAACAACCGCCTCAGAAGTTAAAAGACCATTGCTTGAGGTTAGTTTGGTTACAACAATTTGGTGGAGTTGAAAATCAATAATCAAGGACGGCGCACTGGCGCTGGCAGCAACACCAGCTGCCAGACCCGAGTCAATGACGCCGATAGGATTAATAGGGCTATGTTTGGCTAAACCCAGAAGTATAGCCAGTTGCTGCGAACTAAAACTTCCAGGCACGGCAAGAACAACATCAGATTCTATTTCGCCTATTTCTGCGAGATGTAAGAGATGGGCAAACGCTATATCTGCAGTATGCCGCAGATGATTGCCGTGATTTAGCGGCTCCATGCTGAGGTCGTACCAGTACTTATTGTAGCTTTTTGTCGGCTGCAATCGCGCTTGTTGTTCCGCACTCTCACCTAGTACAAGTTCATTGCCAACCACCAAAGCAAAGCCGGGACTACTAGCGACGATTCCATTATGATCGCCTACTTTAATTGCTCCGTCGTTAAGTTCAATAATTTTCAAGGTCATGGCTATGCTCTATCGGGAACCTGTAGGTTACTGATTAATTTTTCATCACAATAGTGCTGACAGTCTAGTACCAGCCGATCTTGCAGCAATTGCAGCTGGTACAAGATGAACGTCAATATAATGCTCACAACTAACGCGACAAAGGTTGAATTAAATGCAACTCCGAGGCTCGCTGTCACCCCTACGATATCTCCGGCAACTGCCTGGTAGGCCTGACCTAAGGCTGTACCGATGCCACGGACAGTCCCCAAGAAACCTATAGAGGGGATAGCCCAAGCAATATAACGTACGATCGAGAGCTCGGTTTCCATACGATCACCCTCTGACTCGCAGGTGTCTTTTACAATAGTTGAAACATCTTGAATACTGCGCGTGCTTTGAAAGCGTTGTAAGCCTGCCAATAATGCGCGTGGCAGTAAGTACTGCTTTTCGCGCTCACCCAGGGCCTGAACTGGTCTAGCGTAGTTTCTTGCATCTTCTGGCAGAATACTCATGCCATCTGATAATTGGATAAGTGTCTGGTCCAACAGCGCACGTTGGCGAATAGTTTGTTGCGTTTTCATGCCGATGAGAGCGGCTGCCCACAGAAACAGAATAATGCAAGTTTCTTGCTCAAGATCTTTTAGGATAATATAGATTGATCTTTCTGGAACAAAATCTGGATTTGACTGCTGTAGGAAGCTCTGCTGCTCCTCAATCACCTCAGCTGTAGGTCGAATAACTGTCACATAAGCTGCATGTACAACAATAAGCGCTACGATAAGAGGCACTAATTGCCACATAGCCTCTGACAACAAACCTTTCTTCATACTCAACCCTTTTGTAATTTATGAGCCCCATGTTTGAGGCGAGCAACAAATCCCTAATTCACTATATATTCGCGGGAAAAGACACGCCCAGATCCTGAGATATCTCTTCTGTAGGAATGAACCGTCCCGCAGATTCGGTTTCTTCGCCTTCCGGCGGTTCAACCGGCGTAGTATCGCTCACTTCCTCTTCATCAACGACCAAGTCACTGCTCACCTGAGAATCATCGATTTCCGCAGGAGCCGTGCCGGCAGAAGGGGTGGCGACAGGAGTTTGTTCTTGTCCCATTACGTTGGCACTAGCTAATACAAACCAGGCCGAGCAAAGCAGAATAAGATTCCTCATTATCACTTCTCATTACTCCTCGTTAATCTTCTAAGTAACGTGCGACTCTAAAACCAACATCGTCACGGGGTTCTTCACCAAAGTCTCTGAAAGAAAGCCTAAGCTCAGAGACAGAACCATGAGACCAACTAGAGCCTCGAATAGTGTGGAACTGGCCATCCTGTGCTCCTAGCGGATCAACTTCCGCGCCGGCGTTTGATCCTACCGAACCATAAAAATCATGTACCCATTCAGACACGTTGCCTGCCATGTCGAACAATTCATTTTGATTTGCAGTAAAGGATGCAACAGGGGCTGTTGCCAAATAGCCATCGTCATAATCAAACATGATTTCACCTATGTAATTTCGGGCCGTAACGTCAGCGAAATTTCCCGCTTTATCTGGTGGCGGCAACTGTGTACCCCAAGGGAATTTTAGTAGATTCCCGCTGCCATCGCTTCTAGCGGCCCATGCCCATTCTGCTTCGGAGGGTAGTCGATATCCTGTGGACTCTTTGTTAAATCCTATAACTTCGCCATCCAAGACATTGTAAAAAGGGTCAACAGATTCTTGTTCACTGAGCCAATTGGAAAAGAGAGCAGCCTGCGTCCAACTAATTCTAATCACCGGCTGGGCTTCATTGTTTAAGCTCAAGCCCTGCAAAATACCTGACGAGTGCTCTTTATCGAACAATCGAAATTCGGCGTTGGTTACCTCTTGATAGCTTATATAAAACGGCCGTTCTAAGTTTATTTCCCTCAAGTTTTCATTTGATCGGCGACCAGCTTCGCGGCGAGATGCGCCCATAGTGAAAGCTGAAGGATAGAAAAGTTTTAGCGACTGACCAGCAACGTTGGTAATAACCGGTTCTATTTGCTCAAGCCTAGCTTGCTCTAGCGATTTGAGGCTGACTCGTATTACCTGATCCAGACCAGGTCTGGATGTAAATTCCGTTGTAAAAGGCACATAGCCCGCTTTACGTACTTCAATTTGCTGACTTGCAGCCATTAGCTCTAATGTCTGGTTAGCCAGCCCGCGAGGCTCGCCGTTAACATAAAGCTCTGCGTCTTCAGGCTCACTAATTATCTGAACGTTTGCCAGCACAGGGTCCAAACTGACACTGACTCCGCTTTCCTCATTCGCCCGAGTTCGAATACTGCGCTTACTGGAATTGTAGCCATTTTTAAAAAATCTAATTTCATGGTCAACATCCGGCGCTAACGAAACCTCTAGGGGTGTTAGGCCTTTGAATTCCCCGCCGATAGTCACCGAGGCTGATGAAGGTGAGGATTGGATAAAGACCAAACCATCTGCCGGTTCGAGCTCTACATTGGGGATAACAAAGTCTTCACCGGCAAAAACATCAAAGTCTTCTTGCCATGCCTTATGCCCTGCTAACTTAAGCGTTAGATCCCGTTGACCTTGAATAATTTCTGCATTCATCGGTGTGATGCCAATAAGCTCTCCATCGACAATGACATCGGCACCTGGCGGAGAAGTTTGTAAACTTACCGTCGCCCATGCTGGTTCTAATCGAGCATCAAAACTTTGCTCTACCGACCGGCCCTCAACCAAAATCGTTTGTCCGAAATCTAGATATCGGTCTTTTGAAACGGTTAGTTGCCGCTCACCAGCTTCTACTAATAGCTTAAGCAATGGCGTCTCACCGAGATCTATACCATCTACTTGTACCCTCGCCCCAACTAGCTCATTACTAGCAAAGCTTATTACACCCGGGAGCTTATCCATTACATAGGGATGAGTCTGAGTCTGATCTGAACTAACCACCAGAACGGTTTCACTGTCGTGATAACCCTCGTTTACTAATTTTATGTCGTAAGTGCCCGACCTAATTAGATAACGTGGCCCTAGCTTGAAGTTTAAACCACCGCTAATCTCAACCATCGCAGTAACTGGGTTCGCTTCGATAGAAACTGACTTCGCTGTAAGAACGAACCAAGCAGCGAATCCAGAAACACTGAAAAATGCCACCAAAACAAAATGAATAGGTTTTAGCTTGAATGAAAACTCGGGTGCCTTATTCTCGTTAGGCGTAAAGTCTATCGGTATAATGGGTTCGGCTGACCCATTAGATTCAATCTTACTGTTAGGGTTGGCCATTGCTATCGCCTACTGTTAGACACGATAGGCTCGTCACATTGCACGATCACTAAACTTGGTGTTTGATCAAATCCCACTACAAATTCCTTTCTAATTTCTCTGAATCCTGACCTTTTCCCAACCGCTACATACTTACCTGGCTTAAGTGACATTTTTTGCTGTTCAAAGAACCCGAAACGCTCAACTCTAAGAAGTGTAACGTCAGTTAAATTGTCGGATACAAATTGCACCTCGATGGGAATTTGAGAAGCCTCTAAATACCCTTCCAATAGATTCAGTTGTCCGACTAAAACCAGCCCCGCGTCAGCGATGGCGCGACCGGTATAATAGACATCGATAGTTTGCTGGTAAACATCATCCTCGGCAAGACGTTCAGGATTGCTATTTGCTGAAAGTAATAAGGAATTTAACCTTTCCCGTTTTATCGCATAATCCTTTCCGTTTATTGCGAAGGACAAGTTTGAATCGATTGCAAGAACCTTGTCATAATTGTCTGCAGCCGCTTGCCATTGTTCTGCTTTTTCGGCTAATTCAATCGCCTGTCTAAGGACATTTATTTCCGCGTTAGCAATTTCATTTTCGGTTTGAGTTATTGCTGCCAACGCCTGATTCTGATTAATCCCCATGCTCGCCGCTTTTTCAAATTCAGCTATTGCGGCATCCGGATCGCCACCCTCTAAAGCTGTATATCCAGCAGACATAATTGAAGAAAAGTCGCGCTCGCGAATCATAGCGGCCACTTTGGCTCTATTGGCCGGAGCTACTTCATTTCGACCATCTAGCGCAATGACACTATCCAATAAGTCCCTTGCTTGAACGAGGCTACCGTCTTCAACTAAATCGTCAGCCTGTTCTAAAAGATCAATAACCTCACTTAATGTCCTAGATCGTTCTAAACCGGTTAAGGCACTTTCATTAAAAGAGTCTAGCCGTAATGCCAGAGCATATTTTTCTTCTGCAGCCGGTGCATCACCAGCAATAAACGCAGCCTCTGCATCAATAAGTGTTTGCGTGATAACAGTCGGCACAGAGTCTCTGATCCCTGCTAAATTGTCTCGCCCAAGCTGATAGGCCTCTACTGCTAATAAAAATTCTTGGATGCGATAGTATTCATCACCTGTACTTGCCTGTGACAACGCCTCCTCAAACTGCACCTGCCCCCATTTAGAAACGTCTAAAGCTGTAAGCTCTGCTTGTATCTGGAGTAACTCAGCTAGAACGTCCTGAGCTTCCTTTCTCTGAATAGAGCGCTGCGCTTCTTCAAACGGGGAGATTGCCATTTCTTGCTGGGCCGCGGGCGATGGCACAAGCTCGTTAATATCAACACGCCTTTCCAGCGGTAACTCATACTCAGTAACCACAGCCGGCAAGACGAAAATAACTAATAACGCCAAAATTAATAAGCCCCCTAAACCAAGCCAGAGTATTATCGGAGGTTTATCAATCGGAGCTTGAAGACTTGCAGTTTTAAAGACTGCATTTTCATCAACATGATCGAGATTTGTACTGTCACTTCTATTATCAGACATATTAATTACTGCACTGGTGAACCAAATTATCTTTGTGTGTTCTGTAGTTCGCCGACTTCAGCTGCATAGAGATCTGCCAACACTTCTTTCCATTGAGCGTATTGTTCTTCAACCGAACCGGTTAATGTAATACTTCGATTATCGAGATCGAGAACTCTTGGAGCCACTACATTCTCAAGTGACTGACCAAGTTCCTCCAAAGCATCCATGTGAATTCTAGCTTCACCGCGTTTGTCGAATCCGCTTTTAATTAACCCGGCGCCCGCGCCAACTGCCACGGCCCCGCCTACCTGAGAGGCGTATGTACTGCCTTGAGAAGCCGCTGCAAGGCCGCCAAGAACGACAGCTGTGCCTGCAATAAAGCGCCTTCGTGCGGAGGCTTTTAGTTTTTCAACTTCGAGAGTTTCTTCATAGCTTTGCTGGCGCCATGAATCATAAGGTAATCGCATTTGTCTTACGTAGGTCGCGTAGTAATCCTGCACAGTATCGATAAACATAAAATCTCGCTCGCGAATTCCCCTTACTCTTTCCAGTAACGGATCCGATTCTGCTGGCAAGCTGACTACCTCCAAATTGCCATTTCTATCTTTTGCTAAATACTCTCCAAATACTTCTGGTGAGAATCTCTGCGCGAATAGCATTTCAGAAACAGTGCGAATTTCAGTGATTTCATTATTTGCTAAATTTCGTTTACGATATTCAAGCAAGTCATTGGCTATTGTGTTGTAAACAACTTGAAACGGATCATTTTTTTGCCGTTCACTGGCCTCGTAACTAAACTGGCTAACCGATTCTTCATATTCTTTGGTATACCATCTGCGCCCCGTGGAGTCGGTTACTTCAATTCGGACAACCATCTGTTCGCCGTTGGAGCTAAGGATTGTTCCATTGAGGTAAACATCCATCGGGCTCTCTTGGTTTGGCATAACTCGAACAATGCCCCAGTTTCCAGAGCGCTGCAGAGTTTCAGACAGTAAAAAGGGCGCATAGCGAGACTCAGCCACACGAATTTCATGATTAGTTACTTCTTCTTCACTCTTCTTAATTTCATCCAGACCTGGGTCAAATATCGCCACCCCAACATCCAGCAGCAAGGATTCGGGAGTGTCTTGGGCTCCTTGAACAACCGGCGTATAGCTTGTCGATTTAACCGTGTGTGTCGCACAGGAAACTAAAAAAAGGGTGGCGACTAGGAAACCGAGTGTTTTTTTAAGCTGCGTTGTCATTATTGCTCACCTATACCCGTGTATTTTCTATATTCGTCCCATATCGCTTCTCGCAGTTCTGGGTCTGTTTCGCTCATTGCTAGCTCTCTAATTTGCCTCGCGACAACATCATCGTCTCTGCCACTTGGAATATCATCTGGCGCTGGAAATGTCTCTGGAGGAGCCTGATTGGGGCTAGGCCGCTCAGTCGTCACCACCGAACTTGGCGGCGCCCCTTCAGCGGGAAGTGTCTGAGGTTGGCCTTGCGCGCCGCCTGAGGCCGCTCCTCCGGATGCTCCACCTGGCGCTGAGCTGCCGGCAGCGTTACTCTCACTCTGCGCTCGCTCACGCTCACTCAGAATATAGCCATCGAATGTTTCGTAACCGTCTCTAAGTCTCTCGTCGAGAACTTGAATTCTTTCGGCATTAGTTAGAGCACCGTTAGCCCCAGACCCTCTTTCCCCACCAGAGGGGCTTCCAGGAAGAGTTTCTAGACTGTAATCCCCACCTGCGGCGCTGTTCGCACCTGAATTGCGCGAGGAGCCCTCTCTATTGCCGCCACCTTGTCCACCGCTTAAGTCACCTGTTGAGCTATCGCGACCTTGCCCTGAACCTTGCTGGCCACCGGGAAAACGAGATTCCCCACCGCCACTCTGACCAGAATTCGCGCTCGACCCCGAGCCTGCTTGCTCAGCTTCAGATTGCCCTTGAGATCCTTGTCCTTGGCCATCGCTTGAACCCTCAGGACCTGTAGGAAAGGAAACAGTTCGCTGTTGACCGCCCGAGCTAGAGCCAGAACTAGAAGAGCCCGTCTGTCCCGCGCCGGCCGTGTTCGCCTGACCCTGACCGGAAGAGGCACTACCTGATCCCTGACTCGATTGGGATACCCCCGCCTGACCTTGGGATTGCGCACTGCTTGATTGTCCTTGGCCTTGACCCTGACTTTGCGAGCTGGAGCTTGAAGAACCAGCCTGCCCTTGTGATTGGCTCTGGCTCTGAGATTGGCTCTGGCTGCTTGATTGAGACGGCTGACTCGGACTGCTAGGACTTGAAGATGAGCTAGAGCTCGGGCTAGGCGGCATAGGCATGGAAGAGGAGCTACTGGGACTCTGGCTCGACTGACAGCCAACAATTGCAAGGCTTAAGCCCGTGACCAAGGCCAAACGTGGAATTTGATTCATTAACTTTTGCATAATTGGTTTCGCCAAATCGACGCTAACAAGAGTGCGACATTGTTAACGTTTTAAGATTTTAATGAGTTTAGACGCCTGTAGCAGGTACTGAAGTATCTATTTTAGCACCTGCTTAAATACCGAATTTTAATAGTGAGATACTCCCACCAATAGCCAAAGAAGCGTCTTCTATTTAATCTTAGGCACCACTGGTAAGTTTAAGCCAGTATCATGCTACAGTATTTCAAACTCTGCTGAACGCAGTATTAACAGGATAGAAAGTTTCAATTAATGCTAACCGTTCTATCAGTGCATTAGTACCAATACCGGTAGCGAAATTGACTGCCAATAGAGTGTATCGCTGCCCCATCTTTAAGCGCGGGCCTGAATACTGAACTTCTAACTTGGCGCTGCAGTCTGCCCAAAATCATGGAGTTTTCCTCTGTTTCACCAGTAACGATTTCTAAGTTTCGAACAACGCCATTTTCGGTTACATCAAAGCGTAAATCTACAAACCCAACGTTAAGATCCTGAGTGTCTCTTCCATCCCTGGAAGTAAAAACCAAACTCGTGGGAGCATCGAGAAAAGTGGGTAACGGTATTACATGACCAAAAAATTCACTCAAAAGTTCCTCAGAATCTTCCAACTCACTGATGATCTGCCAAGCATTAGCGTACATTTGTGCTGCCGCTTTGCGCCGATCGAACATTAGGTACCAGTCACCTAAGTTAGCGTTCGCTTCGGCCAAAGGCACTGATATTCCATCATCTACCTGTCGCTGAGCAATGATATTTAGAAGTGCTTCTTCACCTGCTTGAAAACCTCGAGGCACACTGTGCTCTGAGCTGATTAACTTTCTTCGCAGTGCATCCTGGTCAAGGCGGAATTCCGGTGTGGTCATTTCATTCAATAATTCTGGGTGGCGACTCAGCAGATAAGCCGCATTGGCGATGCTTTGCTGATAGCCGACATAGCGCTCATCAGAACGGCCAAAGTGTACATCAACCATTTTTGCAGCAGCATCAAATAGAATCTGGGCGGAGTTGAGCCTAGAGCCTAAGCTTTCCCCGAAACCAATATTAAAAGCCCGCAGATTCCAGTTCGCCAAGCGCCCGAGCATAGGGATGATCCGCGGGTCAGTGTTGCCATAAGTTTTCTGCTGAATATAAAACATATAGTTGTAATAAAGATCTGCCTGCTCCCAGTCACCCATTACTAGATAACTTTCGATCTTTTGCTCTAAAGCAGGGATCTGATCCATTGTATGAAGGCCGTTGTTAATTCGGCTTATGTGCACGACTCTATCAAACGTCTCGATAGCGATTGCATGATCGCCTTGACGCTGCTGAAGTTCTCCTAAAGTCGCCAGGTCTTCGATTAAACCGCTGTCCCAAACTCCGCCTTCTAACTCGATTGCTTGAATTGACTTGCTATACTCTCGAATACTGTCCATTCGCCTTATGAACTGAGGATCATCTTCTGAAATGGCCTGCCCCTTTGTTATTGGCCATTCGACTTGATGATTAAAGCCGGTATCAATTTCAACTGGCTTATCGATAAAATATAGCCTGGGCCGCCTTTCCCTAGTTTCGGATTCGGCGTGATCTGCGATCTCATCTACTCCTTGCCCAAATACTGCGCCATAAAAGACCGCAGCTAAAAGACAGCTCGTAGATAAAAACCAGTTCTTACACTTTATAATCATGGCTACGCCTAAGACGTTGTGAAACTTCCAGGGGCAATTCATATTGCCTTGCAGGAATTACGTTGGTAAAACAAAAAAGCTAGTTCGCTCGTAAATACCGTGATTTAGCATAGAGACATTAGGTTATAACATCGCTGAATTTGGCCTGTAAACCTACCTCAGCTGATTTTGTACTCATAGTCTCAACTTAAATATTCTGCGGGTTGCTTCGCTGCAAACAAATATTTCCAAACTCATCGATTACGCCGCACCAGCCTGCACTAAGATAAGTAGTCGCAGAATACTCCTTCACTATGCAGGGCCCCTGTAGCTGCTGGCCTGCCGACAAATCTGCGCGTTCATAACATAGTACGTAACCTGCATAACCATAGACCTTTACATTCGAAGAAACATTACACCTTTTAGACGCTTCGAGCTTTGGCAGGTCAAATTCCTCTCCTGCAACCTTTGGCATGATTTGAATATTCACAATTTCGATATTGGCATTAAGGTCATAGCCATAGCGCTGTTGGTGCAAAGACGAAAACCCTGCGAAAGTTTGTTTTAAACCTTGCCAGGCGACGCTGAGAGTAAACGACTGCCCAACGTATCGAATATCAGCTCGTCGCTCGATGCACATGCCATCTAAGTCCGCTTCGGTTACTCCCTCTGAGCGCAGCTCATCTATTGCTCTCCTTTCTAAATCACAATAAGCCTTCTCGATAAACGACAAGTCTGCTTTGCCCTCAATAATATTGACCGTTTTCGAAAATTGTCTGCCCTTTTTTGCAACCACCATACCCAATGCTGAGAGTACACCGCCGTGAATTGGGACAATGGCTTTATCCATCAACATAGAATCCGCAAGCTCGCACACATGCAAACCCCCGGCACCGCCAAAACAAACAAGTTGAAAGTCTCTAGGGTCATGCCCGCGATTTACAGAAATTAAACGCAAAGCTCTAGCCATGTGCTGATTCGCAATGCGGATAATTCCGAGAGCAGTTTCTTCAACAGACATGGCTAAAGCCGTGGCCAATGCTTCTATCGCCGCTCTAGCAAACTCGACGCTCAGGATAAGGTCGCCAGCAAGCTTGGATTCAG
The DNA here is from genome assembly GCA_047617605.1 of Pseudohongiellaceae bacterium. GTDB lineage: Bacteria > Pseudomonadota > Gammaproteobacteria > Pseudomonadales > Pseudohongiellaceae > UBA9145. The sequence goes on from JBLGBJ010000006.1 coordinate 73,170, forward strand.
ACACCAGCCGTCCTAAAACTAAATTTGCATCGGTGACCGTAGGCATAAGTCCGCCTTTTCCATAGCAAGCCGGACCTGGCTCAGCGCCCGCAGATTTTGGTCCAACTTGAAGAATTCCACCTCTGTCAATGTAGGCAATGGAGCCGCCTCCTGCGCCAATAGTATGCATATCCACCATAGGCACGCCGACTGGATAGGGGCCAATATAACCTTCATTGGTTGTTGCTATCCGACCCTCAATCAAAGCTACATCCGTCGATGTCCCACCCATATCAAAGCTAATAAAGTTTTTTTCGCCTATCTGCTCGCCGATATATTTAATCGCGTTTAGGCCACCGGCGGGGCCTGACAAAAGCAAATTGACGGCCGATTTCGCGGCTGCGTCAGCCGATAGTGTTTCTCCACTAGACTGCATAATCTGAATAGGTGTTTGCAACGCTGATTTCAACCTGCCAACGTATCCTGATACAACTGGACCGAGCGCAGAATTTAACCAAGTGGCAATTCCTCGCTCATATTCTTTATAAACCGGAAGGACTTGTGAGGAGCGTGAAACAAAAAGTTTCGGGTTTGAAATCGCGATTGCTTCAGCAATTCTTTTTTCGAAGCTCTCATCAAGAAAGGAAAATAATAAATTGATGGCGACCGCTTCAGGTTTTAATTCCTCGAGAGAGCGAATCAGCTGCTCTATATCTGACTCAGTGAGGTCTTCCAAAGTAGAGCCATCGGCAGCGATCCTGCCTCCGGTTTCCAAACATAGCTGGGAGGGCACCGGCTCAAGCTGCGGCGGGAATTCGAGGGCATAAAGGCTTGGCCGAGTTTGTCGGCCCAAACTAAGCACGTCTTTGAAACCTCTGTTGCTTATATACACTGTTCGAGCGAATTTTCCTTCCAGAGCCGCGTTAGTCGCTACCGTGCTGCCATGGACAATGGCTAAAGCTGCCCGCGCTTGGTCCTCACCAAATCCTAGTGACTCCATTCCCTGAAGAATTGCCTGTTCCGGCGCGTGGGGAGTTGATAAGGTTTTATGTATTGTGATCCGTACCTTGGGCGCTAATTCCACCGAGACAAAATCGGTGAATGTTCCTCCCGCATCAATTCCTAAAACAATTCTATTGGACAACGGCGTCTCACTGATATTCTGGATGACTCACGAGTCTACTAGTGTAACCTTTCAGCATAGAGTCACCTAGTTAGAGCCAAACAGAAATATCCAACACCGGAGATAGGTTTGCCAGAATTACCTGAAGTTGAGACTACAAGACGCGGAATCGAGCCGCATATAAATAACCAAACAATTAAAAAAATTGTCATTCGGCAACCAAAGCTACGCTGGCCTATCCCCATATCTCTCGCTAAAGACCTTCCTGGGCATCTTATTTTTGGGGTTATAAGAAGGGGTAAGTACTTACTTTTAAGATCCAATCCGGGCACGGTGATAATCCATTTGGGCATGTCCGGAAGCTTACGTGTTCTCAAAATCCCAACCCCGGTAGGTAAACATGATCATGTGGATTTTGAGCTGAGCAATGGCGATATTCTGCGCTACACAGACCCCCGCAGGTTTGGCTGCATCTTATGGGAAGTAAACGACCCGCTGCAGAATCCATTACTTTCCAAGTTAGGCCCCGAACCACTGCTAGAAGAATTTGATTCCACTTACCTGCACAGGCTAAGCAGGAAACGAAAGGCCCCAATTAAAACCTTTATTATGGATAGTCATGTCGTGGTTGGAGTCGGCAACATCTACGCCAACGAAGCACTTTTCATGGCTGGGATTAGCCCCAAACGTGCTGCAGGCGGAATCTCAAAGGCTCGCTATGAAAAGCTAGTCTTGGCAATCAAAGAAGTGCTATCGAAAGCAATCCAAGTAGGAGGAACAACTTTAAAGGACTTTACCGACAGTAACGGCGATCCAGGCTACTTCAAACAATCTCTACAAGTTTATGGGCGAGGTCGACTTCCCTGCAATAACTGCAAAAAAGGCTTAACCGAAATTAGAATCGGACAGAGAACAACTGTTTATTGCAGCGCCTGCCAAAAATAGCTTTGTCTGGCTAAAATTAGAGCTCTTTCATCGCCTTCACAACCGATGGATGAACAAACTTAGAAATATCGCCACTGTAAGACGCTATTTCCCGCACTAAAGTAGAAGAGATATAGGACAAATGCTCAGCTGGCGCCAGAAATACTGTTTCTATATCCGGCTCCAGCACTCGGTTCATGCCAACCAATTGAAATTCATACTCAAAATCGGCGACCGTGCGCAATCCTCGGAGGATTATTTTGGCACCACACTTTTTTACATATTCGGTAAGCAGCGTATCAAATGAAGTCACTTCAACATTTTCTATATGCGCCAGTACTTCGTTTGCTAATTCCACTCGCTTGATTGTCGACATCGTATTAGATTTTTGTCGATTCGCGTCAACAACCGCTACGATAATGTGATCAAAAAGCCCTGCCGCACGCTCGATTAAGTCGGTATGGCCATTAGTGATGGGGTTAAACGTGCCTGGGTAAACTGCTGTTTTCATATTACGGTAACCTTACAATTCTCGGCATTCTAGCCAATTGCCCGCCTCGTCACAATCAGCCAATTAAATGGTGCGTTATACGTTTTTCAAGCCAGTTCTCTTTATTGCCAGAAATGAAGCCAACATGACCGCCCTTACTGGTTAACTCCATTTGTACATTAGTTGATAACCTCGAAGCACTTGGTAGCGCTGATGCTGGAATAAGCGGGTCATTTTTGCTTTGGATTAGCAGGGTATCAGTTTCTATGTGCTCTAAAAACTGTGCTGAACTGCATTTTTTGTAGTAGTCATCGGCATTTTTGAAACCATGAAGGGGTGCCGTCACAAGATCGTCAAACTCCAAAAGTGATTTAATCCGGCCTAAATCTCCGAGACTGGCTAATATGTCATATTGCTCTTGTAATCCTCTTTTTTGGAAATCATCCATTTTGCCAATAACATCATTCCTCAAGCGATTAACGAAATAATTTCCATAGAGCCGGCTTGGCCCTCGAAGCATTGCCTTGGAGCATTCATCTAATTGAAAAGGAGTCGAAACTGCTACCGCTTTGGTAATTCGCTCATCTCGCCTTTTTTCGCCAAGCCATTTTAGGAGGACGTTTGCACCTAATGAATAACCCACAAACATAAATTTCTCATTTGGGTAAGCGGCACTCAAACTTGTAAATACTTCATTTAAATCCTCAGATACACCTGAATGATAGGCTCTAGCTAAGTTGTTTATCTCGCCGCTACAGCCGCGGAAATTTATAGCTACACTGCGCTTACCATGACTTGCTAAACGTTTCTGAAGCGCAACCACATACGGGGAGCTAGAACATCCACACAGACCATGTATTATTACCGTTATTCCAGAACCTATCTCTGCCGACTGGTCGCTTAGGGAAATATTTTCACACCAATCGATATCAATAAAATCTCCATCATACAATTTAACTCGCTCACGATGATGGTAGGCTTCATCAAAAGTGGTAAATTTCCGCCAAAGCGTTTGTGTATGACCTTCTGGAAGCCACCAGGCCGGCTTGAAAATGTCGTCGGAAGTGCCATTTGTCATATTTAAATATCTAAGTCGTTAATGAACAAGCTAAAGAATACCTGGCCGGCTTTTTTCTCTTTTAGCCTTCGCCAGCTTTGCGGAAAAATAATCTTATTGGGGTCGATACTAGTTTCGGTGTAGATCTTACACGCCTTATTTAATAGGCCGTTACTATCCAGATGCTGACAAGTGCTGGCCATGATGTTTGACGAAAATGGTGGATCTAGAAATACCACATCATATTTTGTCATTGATGATTTTTGATTATCAATCCATTTAAGCGCATCACTGCAAACTACTTGCCCTTCGCTAAGGTGGAGACGATTGAGATTTTCTTGAATTGATTTTGCGGCAATTTGATTTTCTTCGACAAAAGTGACGGAACTGGCACCCCTCGATAAAGATTCGATCCCGAGAGCTCCGCTTCCTGAAAATAAATCTAAACAGTTATTGCCAGCTAAATCCATTTGGATCCAGTTAAATAAGGTTTCCCGTACCCTATCTGATGTAGGCCTAAGCCCTGTAATCGTCGGGAACTCTATTTTTCGACTTCTTAAATCACCACCGATGATTCGAATACTGTTTTTAAATGGTTTCATTTCAATTAATTCACTGCTTTTTTGATTGCGCTATCCTACCATTTCTTTGGTCCTGAGCTTTAGTATTCTGATCAACCTTTGTCCTTGGTTTTAGCGCAGCCTTAGCGATTTTCTCGGTACAAATTCCTAAGTGCAATTGGGTTACGAGTTTGTGGTAAGATAGCGTCATAAACTCCTTCAATTAGTCTGTCTATCTTATGTTTGGTTTCGGCAAAAAAGACAAACCCACCTCGCCCACAGTGGCCGATAAAAAAGCTTCTGGCGAAACTGAAAAAAGTGAAGCCGGCTTCTTCTCACGCCTCCAAAACGGCCTAAGCCGAACTCGCGGTAGATTAACTGAAGGGATATCTAGTTTAGTGCTAGGTGAAAAAGTCATCGATGCCAGCCTTTTGGAAGACATCGAGACGCAGCTGCTTGTCGCAGATGTAGGTATAGAGGCTACCGACCAAGTGATTGGTAATTTGAAAAAAAGCCTCACTCGCTCCCAACTAGCCGAACCGGAGCAGTTTCTTAAAAGTTTGAAAAATGAGTTACTTAATATACTCAAGCCCTGCGATGTTCCTCTAGTTGCGTTAAGCGATCATAAACCCTTTGTCATCCTCATGGTTGGGGTCAATGGTGTGGGGAAAACTACAACTATAGGCAAGTTAGCGAAGAAATTTCAGGCTGACGGGCAATCTGTAATGCTCGCAGCAGGTGATACTTTCCGAGCGGCTGCGGTCGAGCAGCTCGAAGTTTGGGGGGAGCGCAATAACGTGCCAGTCGTTGCACAGGCAAGTGGAGCTGACAGCGCTTCAGTTATTTTTGATGCCTACCAGTCAGCGAAAGCTAAGCAGACTGACATTCTTATTGCCGACACTGCCGGTCGCTTGCACACTAAAGAAAACCTGATGAACGAGTTAGAAAAAATAGTTCGGGTTTTGAAGAAGCAAGATCAAACTTTGCCCCATGAAACCTTACTTGTATTGGACGCAACCACGGGCCAAAATGCAGTAAATCAAGCAGAAAGCTTTAACAAAACGGCCAAACTTTCCGGCATTGTCCTGACCAAACTCGATGGCACGGCCAAAGGGGGTGTTGTATTTGCCTTGGCCAAAAAGCTAGGTATACCAATTAGGTTTATTGGTGTTGGGGAGCAGGTTGACGACTTAAGACCGTTTTCAGCAACCGCCTTCATTGATGCACTGTTCAGTGAATGATTAAATTTGAAAGAGTCTTCAAGCGCTATCCAGGAGGCTTTGAGGCATTATCGGATGTCAGTTTCAGTGTTGAGAAGGGCGAGCTTGCCTTTGTCACTGGCCACTCTGGTGCTGGCAAGAGCACACTATTAAAATTGATCCTAGCGCTAGAATCAGTTAGTAGCGGCAATATTTCGGTCGCCGATTTAAGCTTAGAGAACCTCTCTCGTCGGCAGATTCCCAAGCTCCGGCAACGAATCGGCACTGTTTTCCAAGATCATCAACTGCTGGCGCGCAGAACTGTTGCTGACAACGTGGCATTGCCTTTGAAAATAAGTAATTTCCCTAAGTTTGAAGCTGACCGTCGTGTCCGAGCTGCTCTCGACAAAGTTGGTTTATTAAATAAGGCCTCCTATTTCCCGCCAATGCTTTCGAGCGGCGAACAACAACGAGTCGGAATTGCTCGGGCGGTAGTAAATCGGCCAAGCATAATTCTTGCCGATGAACCTACTGGAAACTTGGACCCCGATTTATCAGCGGAAATTATGCAGGTATTTCAGCAGTTTCAAAAAGTCGGCGTTGCTTTGCTGATTGCTAGCCATGACATTAGTTTGGTAAACGCGATGGGCTGTCGAACCCTAGTTCTAGAGGACGGGAGGTTATTGCCATGATCTCAACATTCTCCGCGCCTTCTAATCGATTACAACAGCACGTTGTTGATTTAAAACAAGCTTGGCAGGAAATGTTGTCTCGACCGGTTGCTACGCTGGCAACTTTGTTGGCTATAGCAACAACCTTGCTAGTCCCCATCTTACTATTGGTCATAAGTTCTAGCTTAACGCAGACTCTAGATCAGTATTCAAATAGTCCCCGGCTTACCGCCTATCTTATAGAGTCGAGCAATGAGGACATGCTCTTAGATGTAAGTGAACGCTTACTTTCTAGAGAAGATATTGGCGTAATCGAAGTTGTCCCGAGGGCGAGAGCCTTCACAGAATTCGCTAACATCAGCGGTTTCGATGGCCTGCTCGGGGAATTAGAAATCAACCCGCTTCCCGATGCCTTGATTATTACGGCCATGGAATTAGACCCCACAACGCTTGAAAGCCTAGCTAAAGAGCTAGCCGCGTTTCCGGAAATTGATATAGTCCAGCTGGATGTAGAGTGGATCAAACGACTGCAGGGGCTTACTCAGCTGATGAGAAGTCTCGGACTGTTAATTGGGCTAGCAGCACTTATGGGGTTTTTCTTAGTAATAGCGAATACGACAAAGCTAATCGTCCAACAATCCGAAGATGAAATTAGAGTCTTAAAACTTATTGGCGCGCCTGACGCCTTTATCTTACGGCCTCTGCTTTACAGTGGCTTACTCTATGGGTTTTGCGCTGCGGTTTTGGCACTTGTCTTCCATTCAGCGATTATCCTGACATTTATGAGCTTAATCGACGAATTTTTATTAGAATACAATGCCTCCATGCCAACTGAAATAGATTTTAACTTGGGTCTCGCTGGGGTTTTGTTTATGCTTTTGGCAAGCGGCTTCATCGGGTTTTTTGCAGCCGGCGCCTCGGCTTATCGCGAAGTTCTCAAGCTAGAGCCTTAAAATTAACCCAACAAACCGATTTAATTAGTGCTCTAACAGATAAAGTCACCCTTGTTTTTTTAGAAATCATCACGATACTTGGTCTATATCAAAGAATTAGACGTTGTCTTTAGTACCCTTTAATCATTCGAGGGTTGAGTTAAATTTTTTACCTAGGCATTTAGCCATCTGCCTCTATATGGCTAAATGAAGCGATAAATGCTACAATTGGGTCTTAAAGTTAATCGACTAATGTTTAAAAACAGCTTGTTTGAAAAACAATGTTTTTAAACACACTGTCCTAACAGTTGGTAAACAAGCAAATTGACTATGAATTCTTTAAAGAACTTACAGGTTATTGGCCCTACAACTCCGGGCCGCGATCTCACTGCTTACATTGCCTCAGTGAACAGCATAGCTGTGCTCACCCCAGAACTCGAAAGGGAATTAGCGAATCAGTATTATTACGAAGACGACGTTGATGCTGCTCGTCAGCTGGTTATGGCGCATCTACGCTTTGTCGTACACATGGCAAAAACCTTCTCTGGCTACGGCTTATCACAGGCCGATTTAATACAGGAAGGTAACGTGGGCTTGATGAAAGCCGTAAAACGCTTCAACCCCGAGTTCGGCGTCAGATTGGTCTCCTTTGCCGTGCACTGGATAAAAGCCGAAATGCATGAGTTCATCTTGCGCAATTGGCGCATAGTGAAAGTAGCGACAACTAAGTCTCAGAGAAAATTATTTTTTAATCTACGTAGCTCGAAGAAACGCCTTGGCTGGCTCAACAACGTTGAGGCCCAAGCTGTTGCCGACGACCTAGGTGTAGATGCAAAAGTTGTGAGGCAGATGGAAGGGCGAATGAGCGGCTATGATACTTCTTTCGATGCCGAGCCTGACAGTGACGATGATGCTGTTTACAGAGCCCCTGCTTACTACTTAGAGGATCAAAGCTCAGACCTTGCAACAGGTGTTGAAGATGACCAGTGGGGAGAAATCACCAGTCAGAGTCTGCATAGTGCTATGTCTGGCCTCGATGAGCGCAGCAAAGATATTTTGCAAAGCCGCTGGTTAACCGATGATAAGGCCACTCTTCATGAATTAGCGGATCGCTATAGTGTATCGGCTGAACGTATTAGACAGCTTGAGAAAAATGCTATGAATAAGATCAAAGCACAGATGCAAGCTTAAGTTTTAGTTTCAGAAAAGCCGCGAGCTTCTCGCGGCTTTTTTTTGCCAGAAGTTTTTGCCAGAAGTTTTTGCCACAAACCTATCTCAATATTCTCTTGCTTGGTAGCGCAAGCAGCTTCAAAATGCCTATCTTATGACTAATATTTTTATACTTGCGGCTGGAATCAATGGCTTTCTTTCTGTTGCTCTAGGCGCGTTCGCCGCGCATGCCTTAAAAAACATCATTGAAGCTGATCTTCTGGCGATATTTCAAACTGGTGTTCAGTATCACATAACTCATAGTCTAGCGCTCTTTGGTATAGCCATTCTTACTTTGTATGCCCCCAATAGTATGGCACTCAAAATTAGCGGCACTCTGTTTATTGTTGGCATCCTATTTTTTTCTGGCAGCCTTTATATTCTCAGCATTACCGGCATTCGCTGGCTAGGTGCAATCACTCCCATAGGCGGCGTCTGCTTTCTTGTAGCCTGGGGTTGCTTATGTTGGTTTGCACTGAGTACCCGTCTGGCCATTTAATCAGTGTAAGACTTGCCGTGAGAACAAAAAATACCTTGGATAGTGATTTAGCTGGAGGATTTTTAATTACCGAGCTGTTCAACTCCTGAGCAATTCGATTGTCGATTTACCAATTCTTTGAACGTTGGACCAGCGTAATCGGCGGCAGGTTTTTTAGCACAATCAATGCACAATAAGCTTTTGTAACTGACTAATGGTAACCCAACTCCGTGACTGTGACCGATACCGAACACCCAGATCGTAACCGCCCTCTGAAAAGCTTTGTCATCAGAGCCAGCAGACTCACCGTTGCCCAGCAAAATGCCTTGGATACTCTATGGGATGATTATGTGGTTCCTTTTGAGAATGCGCTGTTGAATCTAAACGAACTCTTTCCAAACCAAAATCCGATCACTATGGAAATCGGCTTCGGAATGGGCGACTCTCTCCTCGAAATGGCTATCGCTCAGCCAGACATTAATTTTTTGGGTGTGGAGGTTCATCGACCAGGTGTTGGAAAGCTTCTTCATGGTATCGAAGAGAAGGCAGTAAAGAATCTCAAAATAGTAAGTCATGACGCTGTTGAAGTATTAGAGAACGGCTTAGCCGGCCAATCGATAGACAAATTATTGATCTATTTTCCCGACCCATGGCATAAAAAACGCCATAATAAACGCAGACTTGTGCAGACCGACTTTATTCAATTAGCACGTTCGCGGCTAAAAATAGGCGCTAAAATTCACTTAGCTACGGACTGGGAGCATTACGCCGAACATATGATGGAAGTCATGAGTGATGCGCAGGGATTTGAAAACTGCATGGGTTTGCAGGCCTTTTGGAACGCGTCGGAAAGACCTGAAACAAAGTTTGAGAGACGTGGATTAAAGTTAGGCCATGGTGTGTGGGACCTACTATTTAGGCGTTTTGACTAGAACCAAAACCGGTGCTCATGGTCTTTGAGCCATTCCACATACTCTTTGTGATTTGGGCAAATTGATTCTACTAAATTCCAAAACCTGCTCGAATGATTCATATGCACTAGATGGCAAACCTCATGGGTAATCATGTAATCAATAATGCTATAAGGCGCCAGCATTATCATCCAGTTGTATTGGATGATACCGGTGGAGGTGCAGTGCCCCCATTTTGTTTTAGTCTTGCGAAGCTTAATTTGAGTGATTTTGTGATCCACCCCTAAATGTTTCGCCAGACCCTTAGCGCGAGGGATCAAGTATTCACTGGCTTTCTCTGTTAAAAACTCCTCAACCTGTTGTTTTGCCTTTTCAGCGTTAAGTTTATGTCCCTGTATGACAAATTTGTCGCCGGTGATCAAAACTCGCTTTTTTCGCCCCTCCTTAAAAACAATTGTAAGCTCTCTAGCCCGATAGAAAATTTTCCCCCCCTGCTCTATTCGAAGTAATTCTTTATCTCGCAGAGACTCCTCATAGAGCCTATTTTCGATCCATTCCCTATTGTCCTCGACAAACTTGGTAACTTCACGCTTACCAGCACCATAAGGGCAGCGTACAACCACTTTTTCATGAGAAATATAGATTCCCAAAGTCTTGCGCTTGGTGCGTTGAATTTCACACTCAAAGGGCGCGCCGAGCTTAACCCCTGAAATGATATGGCCTGTACTGATATTAAGGGGGACTATTTTAGACATATACCTGCCGCATTAAGGTTTTCTGGCAATAATATTTGCCACTGCTCGCGCAGGGATAGACAATTCACCTTCAAAGTAGTGCAAAATTTCCCAGCCTTTAAATGCATCCTTAAGCTCATTTGGATGCAGAAGATAGTCTGGATTATTGGGACGGCCGAACTTTCGATTGCCCTTGGTAAATGTTTCATAGTAAATCAACCCACCGGGGGTAATCATATCCCTTATGGATTTAACACCGGGACGATATAAATAGTTAAAAACAAGGCAAGCATCGACTTTTATTTGCGCAAGTGGGTCTGATTCTGCATTTTCTAAGTCAACCAGCCAAGTGCGCCCGGGCAGTTTTTCCTGCTCTAGTTGTCTCGAGATGGCGTCTAAATTTTCCTGATCAGAATCAGCGAAAGTAACCGGAATACCGAGCTTAGCCACTGCCAACCCATTTCGGCCGCAACCACATGCTAAATCCAGCACGCCATCGCGTACTGAAAGCTGTTTTAGTAAGTCTAGGTTTTCGACCAATACGCGAGCAGCATGAGTCATTGAATGTGCCAAGAATTAACGGATAATGAATAGTCTACACAGGCAATCCTTGGATGCTACTAATTTAGGTTCGGACTTCATCAAATGACTAATTCCAATTTCACCAAAGACCGTATTTTTGCAGAACAGATGCTACCCGAGGACTTCGCTTTTGATGATAAAGTGGCCGGTGTTTTCGAGGATATGATTAATCGCTCTGTGCCAGGCTACAGTACAATTATCAATATGATTGGTGTCCTTGCCCAGCGCTATAGCCAAACTGACTCGAAACTCTTTGATTTGGGCTGCAGCCTCGGCGGGGCTAGCTTCGCTATGGCGTCCAGACTCGAAAAGACAAACTGCTCCATTGAAGCCATAGACAATTCCCAGGCAATGATTTCACGGTTGCACGGGCGAGTGGCATCAGATCCCACTATGGGCGCTATTATCAATTGCCACTGTGATGACATATTGGGTTTTCCAATCGAAAATGCGTCCGTTGTCGTGCTTAACTTTACTCTCCAATTTGTCCCAATGGCGGATCGCGCTGTGTTGCTGGAAAAAATCTTCGCAGGCATGAGGCCGGGTGCGATTCTAATCATTTCGGAGAAAATCGTTTTCCCTGATGAAACACTTAATCAGCTTTTCATTGAGATGTACCATTCTTTCAAGGAAAGTATGGGCTACAGCAAACTAGAAATAAGTCAGAAGCGAGAGGCGCTGGAAAATGTGTTGATACCTGAAAGTCTCGATTCTCATCGGGCGCGCCTTAACGACATTGGTTTTCACTCCTTTGATGCTTGGTTCCAGTGCTTCAACTTTGCCTCTATGGTGGCCTTTAAATAATTCTATGAAAGACTTACAAACTCTTGCCAAGAATATTTCCAATAGCCCCTTAGCTCCTCTGTTACCTTTTCTTCAAGAGAGCTTTATAGCTAAACTAAATCATGGCGACCTAAAACGGTGGCTTCAAATGATAGAAAACGCCCCGAAATTGACTCCTAACTCGATTGAGTTGGGAGAAGTAATAAGAATTGGTACTAGTATAGATGCCAACAGCGAGGATCTGGCCGCCCTTGAACCTATCCTAACTGAGTTTATTCCATGGCGAAAAGGGCCTTTCAATCTATTCGGTATCGAGCTGGACACTGAGTGGCAATCCAATCTTAAATGGGCTCGATTGCAAGATAAAATAGCCCCCCTAGACGGCCGCCAAGTTCTAGATGTCGGCAGCGGGAATGGTTATTACAGTTTACGAATGATCGAAGCTGGAGCTAAGCAAGTAATAGGCATAGACCCACACTTGGCGTACGTGATCCAATTCTGGCTGCTTAAGACGTACATTCCTCATATCGATGCCTATGTACTGCCGCTCACCTTGGAGCAAATCCCAAGTTCGCTGCCGCACTTCGATACGGTTTTTTCAATGGGGGTGATTTATCACAGACGCTCCCCGATAGATCATTTAATGCAGCTAAAGTCTTGCCTTCGCCGCGGCGGCCAACTTGTCATTGAGTCTATAATTGTCGATGGCAAAGAAGGCTACAGTCTAACCCCTGGAAAACGCTACGCCCGCATGACAAACGTATGGTTTCTGCCCAGTATTCCTACTTTAATCAATTGGCTTAACAGGTGTGGATACGTTGATATAAGGCTGATTGACGAAAGTACTACAAGCTGGAATGAGCAACGTAAAACTCAGTGGATGCCTTTCGACTCACTAGATGATGCAGTGTTGTCAGACGATCCTTCAAAAACAATTGAGGGATACCCAGCACCTAAACGCGCTGTAATTACAGCCATAAAGCCATGAATACGCAGTGACACACCGCTAAAACCTGCCACTCATCTCATATCTAATTGAGCTATATCAACCTCATTACCGTTGACCTTCGTTTATAATTACGATATCCATAGGGTAGATCCAGATAGGGTCAGCTCTAATTCTATCCAACTTTATTTTAACAAAAATTAAAAAGAGAATAAACGATGGCCAGACCTCTACGAATCGAATATCCAGATGCCATGTATCACGTTTCAAACTATGGTATTGGCAATCAACGTGTGTTTCCTTCAGCTCAATACTTTGAAGCCTTTATCGAGGGCTTAATTGAAACCTGCTCTCGGCTTAATGTTGAGGTCCATTCATACTGCTTGTTACGAGACCAATACCATTTGGTCATTAAAACCCCTGAGGCTAATCTAAGCCGGTTTATGCGGCAGGTAGATGGTCTTTACACTCAGCAATTTCAGCGAATAAAAAAGACTAACGGCTCACTTTTTAAAGGGCGCTATAAAGCGGTACTAGTTCAAACTGATCAATATTTATTGCCCCTGTCTCGTTTTATACATAGCAAAGTGAAAGCCTCCGAGCTGAATACTTACCCTTGGAGCAGCTACACCAATTTCACGCACAAGGCTAAACCCCCCGTTTGGTTTAACCGAGATGAAACTTTGAAGCAGCTCAAATCACCGTTGGCCAAACGTGCGGCGGCCTATAAGAGCTATGTATCCGAAGGTGTAGATGAAGAATTGGCGCATTTTTATGGCAAAAAGAACCTTTCTTCAATAATGGGTGATGAAAAATTCAAGAAAGCAGCCGCTAAGAAAAAATCCGCAACGGCAGCAAGAGGGGTTTCTCGAGGCGCTAACGCCAAATGGCGCCCATCCTGCAAACAGATTATTACAGCGGTCGCCAAACAATTTAAAGTAACAGAAGAGAGTATCTATAAGGCGGCTCGCGGACCCGGATCGAAGAATGTACCAAGATGGGTAGCAATGTATCTATGCCAAGAGTTATCTGCGGTGACCCTTCAGACCATCGCAAAACTATTCAAGTTAAAGCGCTATGGCACAGTGTCTACAACGGTTGGAAAGCTTAAGAAGGAATTCGCAGAGAATTCGAAATTGTCGGCAACGACCGAAAAGCTGATCAAGCAACTAAGTAAGGCCAAGTAGGTCGAGCATTTCTAAGTAATTTTAAGGCAAACGAAAAAGCCGACTCTTAATATCAAGAGTCGGCTTTCTGTTTAGCTAAGCTAGATCCGTGCAGTCGAGCTATTTGATCTTAGCTTCTTTATACATGACATGCTTGCGGACAACTGGATCATATTTCTTGATTTCCATTTTGTCTGGCGTAGTGCGCTTGTTCTTGTCAGTAGTGTAATAGTGGCCAGTCTTGGCACTTGATACTAACTTGATCTTATCTCTCATGTTAAATCTCCCAATTTCCGCGAACTCAGATTAAACCCGAGCTCCATTATTGCGGATGTCTACCAAAACGGAGTCGATACCATTTTTGTCGATAATACGCATACCTTTAGTGGATAAACGAAGCTTTACAAAACGCTTCTCTGACTCCACCCAAAAACGATGAGTATGAATATTAGGCGAGAATCGACGCTTAGTTCGGTTATTCGCGTGGGACACATTGTTTCCGGCTACTGGCTTTTTACCAGTGACCATACATATCCTGGACATGTCGCTGCCTCGTTTGTTAAGTAGCTAAATACTGCTATAAATGACTGACCCCAAAATAACTTTCTTCTAAGGCCAAAAAAGAGCTGCGTTTTATACCAGAACACCTTTTCAATAGCAACATAAACTATTAGCCAAATAGTTCAATTCGAGCCTTATCAATGACTTATAAAAGCCCTCTTTCTGCCAAGGAGGTGATGTTTGGGTCTCCGATGATTAAATGATCCAGGACTCTAACATCAATTGTAGCCAATGCAGCCTTCAGTTTTGCGGTGATTGCAATATCGGCTTGGCTTGGCTCAGCGATGCCAGAGGGGTGATTATGAGCAAATATAACCGCTGCGCTGGCATACTTTAAACATTTTTTTACCACTTCCCGTGGATAAACCGCGGCGCCATCAATTGTGCCGGTGAACAACTCTTCCGCGACAATAAGCTGATGCTGAGAGTCTAAAAATAAGCAGCTGAAGATCTCAGAATCTCGGCCTTGGTATTTTGCTTTTAGATATTCTTTGGTGCGTTTGGCGCCGTTTAGGACCTTGCGATTTTTCAGAGCTTCCAGCCTACAGCGATTGCCTAATTCTACTATTACCGCTAAACGGGCAAATTTAGAATCCCCCAGCCCTTTTATACTGCAAACATCATCCCTAGACCCTGCAAGCAACCCCCGCAGACCGTCAAACCGAACCAACAAAGAGCGGGCCAATTCCATCGCGTCCATCCCTTTAACGCCTGACTGAAGAACAATAGCGACGAGCTCTGCATCTGAAAGCTTTTCTGCGCCAAAAGAAATTAATTTCTCCTTTGGTCGCTCTAGTAAGGGCCAATTGGCAATATTCACATCTCATACCTCTGCGAGAACGGTTAAGCGTAGACTCTTTAAAACTAAGCACAAAGCAAGTGCTGAAATTGCTTAACCATAACCTAGCTGCTAATCTGGAATTGCGTTTTAAGCTGCTGAAAAATTTATAGCTATCCCTTATAAACATCGAGCAACTTATCAATAGCGACCAATAACTATTCAAGCCTTATAATTATGTTAAGTCTCTCCAATAAACGAATTCTCTTGGGTATAACAGGCGGGATTGCCGCTTACAAATGTGCCGAACTTACGCGACTTTTTGCTAAGGCTGGCGCCGACGTTCGCGTTGTAATGACCAAAGCCGCTACAGAATTTGTGACCCCGTTAACCATGCAAGCTTTGTCCGGCAATCGGGTACATTTGGATTTGCTGGATGTGGATGCTGAGGCAGGCATGGGGCATATCGAATTGGCTCGATGGGCAGACTTAATCCTAATCGCCCCTGCGACCTCAAATTCCATGGCAAAATTCGCGAGTGGCCAAGCCGATGATCTGCTAACAACGCTTGTCCTTGCCGCTTCTGCCCCGGTGGCTCTTGCCCCTGCAATGAATCAGGGCATGTGGGCGGATCAGAGTACACAGGCAAATTTGGTAACCTTGCAACAACGTGGCTTTCTCATGTTTGGCCCTGCTGCAGGTGAGCAGGCCTGCGGTGATGTTGGCCTTGGTCGAATGCTTGAACCCTCGGAGATAGCCGAGGCGTGCGCCAACCTTTTTCAGGTGGGCCTCCTTGCTGGAAAACATGTAGTAATTACCGGCGGTCCAACCAGAGAACCATTGGACCCTGTTCGGTTCTTAACTAATCACAGCTCAGGGAAAATGGCTTATGCCTTAGCACAAGAGGCACACAGCGCCGGTGCCAGGGTTACTTTGATAAGTGGACCGGTAAACCTTTCCAAGCCTGACGGGGTAACTCGTATTGATGTAACCACAGCCTCTGAAATGTTTACGGCAAGCTTAGCCGCAGTTGACGATGCCGACATTTTTATTGGTGTAGCTGCAGTTGCTGATTATCGGCCTGCAAAGGTTGAGACTAATAAAATTAAGAAGACCAGTGATCAGCTGGCAGTCAAGCTAATTAGAAATCCAGATATAATCAGTGAAATTTCGAAATTACCAAAGCGGCCGTTTATGGTCGGTTTTGCGGCGGAAACTGAGAACCTTATTGCAAATGGTACCGCTAAGTTAGAGAAGAAAAATCTCGATTTATTGTTTGCCAATAATGCAGTGGAAACTTTCAATAGCGACTGCATCAAAGTTACAGCTATTTCCAAACAAGGTTGCCAAGATTTTCCAGTTTCAAATAAAAACGTGGCGGCGAGAAGTATGCTTTCTCTAATATCTGAACGATCGACTTAAACTTTATAGAAGACTCAGTCCATGTCTGAACATAGTGACTCTTTTACTGAGGTAGCAGAACCCCAAGAATTATCAATGCCTGCTTCAATTTTTAGAGCCTACGACATACGGGGTGTTGCTGATTCAGAATTAACAGCTGATATTGTTGAGCTTATCGCCAAGGCCATCGCATCGGAAGCACAAGATATAGGCATTGATACGCTTTTAATAGGTTTTGATGCCAGGCTATCTAGCCCGGTGTTGTCCAAGGCGTTGATCAAAGGAGTTCTAGAAACAGGCTGCAATGTGATCAGCCTAGGGTTGATTCCGACCCCCTTGCTCTATTTTGCAGCGCACACTTGCCAGACCACTTCGGGCGTCATGCTTACGGCAAGCCACAACCCTGCTAATTATAATGGCTTAAAAATAGTATTTAACAAAACCTGCCTCGCCGATAATCAGATTCAGCAAATCCGATCTCGGATCAAAGCTGGTAGCTTAAAAAGAGGCAGTGGCAAGTACAGCGAAGTGGATATATCGGCAAGCTATTTAGACGCTATCTGTTCCAGAATAAAGCTCAGCAAGCCTCTTAAGCTCGTTATTGATTGTGGTAATGCCGTGCCAGGGGTGATTGCTCCAGCACTTTTCGAGCGCTTAGGCTGCGAGGTCATACCTCTATTTTGTGAGCTTGATGGATCTTTTCCAAACCATCATCCTGACCCGACAGATTCAAAAAACATGATACAACTTGCCGATGAAGTTGTTCGGCAGAAGGCCGATCTCGGCATCGCTTTTGATGGTGATGGTGACCGACTTGGCTTGGTTACAAACAAGGGCGAAACCGTATCTACTGATAAACTATTGATGCTGTTAGTCAAGGCGATTGCTCCGCATTACCCTGGTCAACCAATAATCTTTGATGTCAAAAGCAGTGCTGCATTAGCTCAGCTGATTGCTCAGCTCGGGGCAGTGCCGGTGATGCATCGCAGCGGTCATTCATTCATGAAACAGAAAATGCTAGAGACCAATGCGCCCTTAGGCGGAGAATATGCCGCCCATGTTTTTATCAAAGACAGATGGTTTGGTTTCGATGACGGTCTTTATGCGGCGGCAAGAGTTGTCGAGTCTATCAGTCAGCAAAGCCATTCAAGTTCTGCTGAGTTTGAGTCATACAAGACCCCAATTAGTACAAACGAAATCACTGTAGCTGTTAGTGACGAACATAAATTTGAGCTAATTGATCACATTCAACAAAACGCTAACTTTCCTGGTTGCCAGATAATTTCACTTGATGGCCTGCGTGTGGAATTTGAATTTGGCTGGGGATTAGTTAGAGCCTCTAATACCAGCCCTGCGCTTTTGCTTCGCTTTGAAGCAAGCACAGATGAGGAAATCGAGATAATTAAAGCCCAATTTAAAGATTTACTCTACGACGCAGATAATAATTTACAGCTAAACTTCTAGTTCTTTTGACAAATTGGCCGACAACATTGGCTTAGCCAGTTATCAACTGCTAACTAACCCAAGTGTTCGTTCAGGATCGCACCATGTCGCTCTCACTCGATAATGCCAAAAATATCGCTACCGTCCTCACCATGGCTCTGCCATATATCCAGAAATTTACTGGCAAAACCATAGTCGTCAAATATGGTGGCAATGCCATGGTCGACGCTGAGCTTAAACAAAGCTTCGCAAAAGACATAGTCCTTATGAAACTCGTTGGCATGAACCCGATCATTGTTCACGGCGGCGGGCCACAAATAGGCAGCCTGCTGGAAAAACTAAATATTGAATCTAGCTTTGTTGAAGGACTTCGGGTCACCGATAGCCAAACCATGGATGTCGTAGAAATGGTGCTCGGGGGTTTGGTAAACAAGGAAATAGTTAGTTTACTTAATCGCAATCAAGGCAAAGCTTTTGGCGTCACTGGCAAAGATGGCAATTTGATAAAAGCCAGAAAACTAAAGTTGAAAAATGTCGGCGACAAACCCCCATTAGACATTGGCCAGGTCGGTGAAGTAGTGAAGATCAATACCGAAATACTGGACGTCATGAAAGACAGTGATTTCATTCCTGTCATTGCCCCCATAGGGACAGACGAAAGTGGAGAAAGCTACAACATCAACGCAGACTCTGTGGCCGGTGAGCTCGCTAAAGTATTAGGAGCCGAGAAGCTGATTTTATTAACTAACGTCGCAGGTGTCCAAGACAAAGACGGAAAAGTCCTTACCGGTTTAAGCATTAAGCAAGTTGATGCACTAATTGCCGATAAGACATTACAGGGAGGTATGCTTCCAAAAGTCGAGTGTGCTTTGAACGCCGTTAAAGGCGGAGTAACCAGCGCACATATTATCGATGGACGGGTAGAACATGCTGTGTTGCTAGAGATATTCACCGACGAAGGTGTTGGTACTCTCATTACGACAGATGGTTTAAACAAATAGAATCCGCTTTTAATCTAACAGTCCAATTGAGTTTGGGCCTCACTTATAAAGATAGATTACGATTATGGAAAACAGCATAAAGATCTCGCGAAAAGACCAAATTCTTCAGGCACTGGCTCACATGTTGGAAGCGGCGCCCGGACAGCGAATCACGACCGCTGCACTCGCCAAAGAAGTTGGAGTTTCAGAGGCTGCTCTTTACCGCCATTTCCCAAGCAAAGCGCGCATGTTTGAAGGATTAATTAAGTTTATTGAAGATACCTTATTTTTACGGATTTCAAGAATCTTAAGTGAAGAACAGAGCGCCGAGATCCGCTGTCAAAAAATTCTAACCCTGCTGCTAACTTTCTCTGACAAAAATCCTGGAATGACCAGGCTACTTACCGGGGACGCATTAGCTGGGGAAACTGAGCGCCTAAGAACGCGTATTGCGCAATTTTTCGGCCGCCTTGAGTCTCAGTTGAAACAGGTACTGCGAGAGGCACAAATTCGCGAAAACCTTAAACCCACAGCTTCCGCAAATGCGCTTGCAAATCTCCTACTCGCCTCTTGCGAGGGCAGGTTAGTACAGTTTGTCAGAAGTGAATTTAAGCAATCGCCACTTGAAAATTGGGATGTTCAGTGGGAATTCCTAAGTAGAAATTTATTTACTCCCTATGACGCGGACTCAGCCGCCAGTATTGAGGCTGATGAGAACCTGGCGCTTTAACTGATGATATAACTTCTAGCTTATTCTCAACTTACACCATATTCACTGCGATATTTTTTTACCGCGCTTATATGAGTTTGAAAGTGCGGATCACTTGTTTGGGCGAGAAAGTCGATTATATTTTCTAAATTAATAATACTGATAACAGGGACCTGGTAGTTATCTTCAATCTCTTGAATCGCCGACTTTGAACCGGTGCCCTTTTCTTGTCTATCCATTGCCACTGCAATGCCACATAGAACAGCGCCGTTGTGGGTAAGAATCTCTACCGCTTCCCGAATAGCGGTACCCGCAGTAATCACATCATCAATCACAAGTGTTTTCCCGGTCAGCGCGGCCCCTACGATGGTGCCACCTTCACCGTGATCTTTGGCTTCTTTGCGATTGAAACAAAAAGGTTTGTTTATTCCCTGCTCTGTTGCTAACGCCATCGAGGTAGACGCCGCCAAGGGGATACCTTTGTAAGCAGGGCCAAAAAGGACATCAAAATCTAACCCAGAAGACGCAATGGCAACCGCATATGACTTCGCTAAAAAGGCGATTTTCTCGCCGGTATTAAACAAACCCGCATTAAAAAAATACGGGCTCACTCGACCAGATTTGAGAGTGAATTCTCCAAATTTTAATATGTCATGATCAACTACGAAATTTAGAAAATCGGTTTGGAACTGGCGCATGTTCTCTCCTTAATTGCTCTATTGTGCTAAGGCTTGCTTTTGCCGAGCAAAAAGCTCTTTGATACCGCCTTCGGCCAATTGAACCATGGCATCTAATTCACTGCGCTTGAAGTCACCGTCTTCCCCGGTTCCCTGCAGCTCAATAAAGCCCCCCGATTCGGTCATGACTATGTTCATATCCGTTTCGGCAGTTGAGTCTTCGGCATAGTCTAGATCTAGAACTGGCTGTCCTCTCCATACACCTACTGATACGGATGCGATCATTTGCTTGATTGGGCTTTCTTTCAGCTTTTTAGCTTTAATCAAAAACTCTATGGCATCTACCAACGCAACACAACCACCGGTGATGGATGCCGTGCGAGTACCGCCATCTGCTTGAATGACGTCACAATCAATTTTGATCGTATTCTCACCCAGCTTCTTCATGTCTACTGCTGCACGAAGTGATCGGCCAATTAGTCTTTGAATTTCTTGAGTCCGACCCGACTGCTTACCCCTCGCGGCTTCTCTATCCATTCGAGAGCCCGTAGAGCGGGGCAACATGCCATATTCTGCGGTAACCCACCCTTGTCCAGAGCCTTTAAGAAATCGCGGCACTGAGGTCTCTACAGACGCTGTGCATATCACCTTAGTGTCGCCAAATTCTACCAGCACCGAGCCCTCTGCATGTTTTGTGTAGTGGCGCGTGATTTTTACATCTCTTAATTGTGAAGGCTCTCTGCCACTGGGGCGGGTGGTAAATGTTGATGAATCAGACATAAGGTTTCCAAACAGGTTAAAAAGGATTAGTGAGGGGGCGAGATTATCCTTGATATTCTATTCAATGGCGAGCAAGCAAATGCCGCTGTGTTTAACTCGACATTCGGTTAAAATAGTCAACCAAACCTATGGATAATACAATATGACACACAGTATGACGGCCTTTTCGCGTCAACAAGTCAGCGCTGACTGGGGCTCTGTCACTTGGGAAATAAGATCTGTTAACCATCGCTATTTAGAAACCAGCGTTAGACTCCCCGAAATATTTAGAGGCTTAGAAAACACTGTGCGTGAAGCACTGCGGAAAGAACTAAATCGTGGCAAGGTAGACTGCCAGCTTCGATATCAATTTGTTGAACACCAAAAGTCGGAAATAAGCCTGGACACTCACTTAGTGCAAAAGCTCATTCGCGCCAATACCGAGCTTGAACAAATCACCGGCTATATTCAAAAAATTACTAGCAAAGACTTATTAAAGTGGCCAGGCGTGCTTAAGGAAGAGCAGTTTGATACTAGTGACATAGAAAAACAGGCACTTGCTGCATTTGGTTTAGCCTTAGATGAACACTTAATTAGTAGAGCGCGAGAAGGCGAGGCTATGAAAGGGTTTATCCAACAGAGACTTGATTCTATCGCCGCAATTGTTGTCTCTATTCGAGCCAAGCTGCCTGAAATTCTTGCGTTACAGCGCCAATCACTAGTGGCTAAAATCACCGAGCTAAAAGCTGAGATTGAACCCACAAGGCTAGAACAAGAAATCGCCTTGCTTGCACAAAAAGCAGATGTCGACGAGGAATTGGACCGCCTTGACGCGCATTTAATTGAGGTCAAAAGGGTTCTAGATACCAAAGGCCAGAAAGGGCGACGACTAGATTTTTTGATGCAAGAGCTAAATCGCGAAGCAAATACACTCTCCTCGAAATCTATAGTCATCGAAACGACGCTAAATGCGGTCGAATTAAAAGTGCTCATAGAGCAAATGCGCGAGCAAATTCAAAACATTGAATAAGCCTCTTCATTGCCGCTTGCCGTGCTAGTTAAGGTAAACTTACGTTATGAATAAAGGACATCTTATTATCGTCACTGCCCCTTCGGGTGCAGGCAAAACCTCATTGGTTAAATCGCTGGTGCAAGGGCGAGCCGACTTGTGTGTCTCGGTATCTCACACAACTAGGCCTCCTAGACCGGGAGAAAATGACGGCATTAACTATCATTTCGTCAGCGAAGACAACTTTACGGAAATGCTGAATCAAGGGGCTTTCTTCGAAAGCGCTGAGGTCTATGGAAGCTACTATGGGACATCACAATTTTGGGTCAAAGAGCAGCTTGAAGCAGGTAAAGATGTTATTTTAGAAATAGATTGGCAGGGCGCGCAACAGATACGCAACTTGAATCCTGACGCTTGCTCTATTTTTATTTTACCGCCCTCTTTAAAAACCCTTCGCCAGCGGCTAGAAAACCGAGGCCAAGATGACAGTGACACTATCGATAGACGAATGAAACAAGCCATGAGTGACATCAATCATGTTGCCGAGGCAAACTATTTCGTTGTAAACGACGATTTTGACACTGCATTGGACGATATGCGAGCGATTGTCAGATCCTGGGGTTTAACCGTCATATCCCAGCAATTCAATAGAGCAGAATTGTTAACTAGCTTAGGCGAAGAGAGAGCGGAGCTTAAAAACTCCCCATAAAGGCTGCTTTTTGTGTTGAAATTCAGTAAAATCTCCGGTCCCTTGATTTATGGCTAAAGAAAAACCTTCTTTACAGCCAATTTTGCCTCCCGATTCTGGGAATGAGGGCCACCTTAAGGAAAGATCATGGCACGAATTACAGTAGAAGATTGCTTGGAAAATGTTGATAACCGTTTCGAACTAGTGATGGTTTCTAGCAAGCGAGCAAGACAGATTCAGACTGGCGGCAAAGATGCCTTAGTCTCTCTGGACAATGATAAGCCTACGGTCTTAGCTCTACGAGAAATTGCGGATGGACTTATTGATGCGAAAATATTGATCGAGAAGCCGAGCGTCGAGCTCGAAGACGTCTTTGAAGAACCACAAAGCGTTGAAACTGAAACTGCAGCGATCGCGGCACAAGCAAGCGTTGGGAACGAAACCCCACCAGCTGCAGACGCATAAGCACGCACAAACAGCTTGCAAATTGCCTCTGAGAACACGATTGACTCGCTTGCCACCAATCTAGGTGGCTATCTTGGCAACGATCAGATAAATAATATTAGGCGAGCATATTTCTATGCCGAACAGGCCCATGAGGGCCAGTTTCGGCGTAGCGGCGAAGCTTACGTAACACACCCCCTCGCAGTTGCCTCGATACTCAGTGAAATGCACATGGATCCGCAGAGCCTTATGGCTGCGATGCTTCATGATGTTATTGAAGACACCGGTATCACGAAAACAGCAATCAAGGCACAGTTTGGCAATACAGTTGCCGATCTGGTGGACGGTGTGTCCAAACTCAATAAGATTAAATTTAGCAGTCGCGCAGAAGCCCAAGCTGAAAACTTTCAGAAAATGGCAATGGCTATGGCGAAAGACCTGCGTGTGGTTCTGGTGAAGATTGCCGACCGACTGCACAACATGCGCACCCTCAGTTCATTGACCCCAGATAAGCGCCGCCGTATCGCTCGCGAAACACTCGACATTTACGCGCCAATTGCCAACCGACTAGGCATGAATAACGTCCGCATCGAATTTGAAGAATTGGGTTTTGAAGCTTTATTTCCAATGCGCTCGAGAAGAATAAGTGCGGCAGTTAAAAATATTCGTGGCAATCGAAGGGAAATATTGTCTCAGATTCAAACTTCAATTGAAGCCTGTCTCGAACGAGAGGAGTTACCAGGAAGAACGCTCGGTCGTGAAAAACACTTGTTTAGCATTTATGAAAAAATGCGTAGTAAGCGTAAGTCATTCTCCGAAATTATGGACGTGTATGCCTTTCGAATTATCGTCGACAAAGTTGATACTTGCTATCGAGTGCTAGGCGCTATGCACAGCTTATACAAACCAGTACCTGGCCGTTTTAAAGACTATATCGCTATCCCAAAAACAAACGGTTACCAATCTCTTCATACGACGCTTTTTGGAATGCATGGTGTGCCAATTGAAATCCAAATTCGTACCGAAGAAATGGAAGCGATGGCTAACAATGGGATCGCAGCTCATTGGTTATATAAATCCAGCGATGATCTGCCAAGCAATGCTCATGTGCGTGCTCGTGAATGGGTACACGGCTTATTGGAGATGCAAGCCCGTGCTGGTAACTCGTTAGAGTTTATTGAAAATGTTAAAATCGATTTATTCCCTGATGAAATTTATGTATTCACACCTAAGGGCACAATATTCGAACTACCTGCTGGATCAACCGCAGTGGATTTTGCCTATGCTATTCATACCGATGTCGGCAACTCTTGTGTGGCATGCAGAATAAGTAGACGTCTAGCGCCATTAAGCGAGCCACTTCAAAGCGGCCAAACAGTGGAAATAATAACGGCACCGGGCACCCAGCCGAACCCGGCATGGCTAAGTTTCGTGGTCACCGGCAAAGCTCGAAGCAATATTCGCCACTATCTAAAAAACCAAAAGCATTCTGAGTCCGTATCTCTTGGCCGACGATTATTAAACAAAGCTTTGGCTGGATTTGGTAGCGAGCTGAATTCAGTCAGTCAGGAAAACATTGATGCGGTGCTTTCTCAAACCAATCTCCAATCTATGGATGACCTGCTTGAGGAAATAGGTTTAGGTAATCGTATGTCCTATATGATTGCGCAGCGCCTTACTGCAAATGCAGGTGCCGCAGAAACTTCTGACCCCCAGCCAGAGCAACAAGGTACTTTGGATATTCGCGGCTCGGAAGGCATGGTGATGAATTTTGCGAAATGTTGTCATCCAATCCCTGGCGATCCAATTGTGGGCCATATTAGCTCCGGACGAGGAATGGTTATTCATACCGGCGACTGCAATAACATCGCTGACATAAGGGACAACACTGACAAATGTGTCGCGGTTAGTTGGGACCCTGATGTGCAAGGCGAATTTAGTGTTGAGCTGCGAGTTGAGTTAGAAAATGAGCGAGGAATTGTCGCCACACTAGCAACTACAATCACTCGAGCGGAAGCTAATATAGAAAAAATTAGCACGGTTGAGCGCGATGCTCGGTTCAGCATAGTAAACCTGCTGATCAATGTTAAAAATAGAATACACTTGGCACGAGTGATGAAAAGAGTGCGACTAATCAAGGCTGTTTCTCGCGTTACCAGAGTGAAGAGCCGGAAAGTTAAAAAAGTGATAAAAAGTACGATTGGCAGTCATTAGGCAGGAGAACCCCTATGTCGACATTTGAAAAAATACATACCGAAACCGCACCCGCCGCTATCGGCCCCTATTCTCAAGCAACTAAAGTGGGCAATACCGTGTTTTTGTCGGGCCAAATCCCTCTTGACCCAGAAACTATGGAAGTTGTTGAAGGCGGAATTGAAGGGCAAACTCATCAGGTATTCGCTAACTTGATTGCAGTGACTAAAGCGGCTGGTGGCGGATTAGAGAACTTAGCTAAATTGACAATTTTCCTCACCGATCTAAACGATTTTGCTGTTGTGAATAAAATTATGGCAACGTATTTTTCAGAGCCTTATCCGGCCCGAGCAACAATTGAAGTCAGCGCTCTGCCAAAAGGCGTCGCGGTAGAAATCGAAGCAATCATGGCTCTCTAGCACCACTGTATAAAAACCCATATACTGAGTCACTCTACAACGTATTGACGTTGCGTCTCCAATAAACTCAGTCTGTGCTCATGCCGACCAGCCAAGCCCTGAATAACGTTAAACTCACATCGCTAAAAGG
Source organism: Pseudohongiellaceae bacterium (assembly GCA_047617605.1). Taxonomy (GTDB): domain Bacteria; phylum Pseudomonadota; class Gammaproteobacteria; order Pseudomonadales; family Pseudohongiellaceae; genus UBA9145. The sequence continues at coordinate 99,105 of JBLGBJ010000006.1, forward strand.
GGTTGGTCCTGCGCTTGCGTTAAAGCTAAACGATCTGGACATTCATAACGTCCAAGATCTTTTGTTCCACCTACCCTCGCGCTATGAAGATCGAACTCGAATACTTTCAATTCGATCTCTAAAGGTTGGCCAGCTTGTCCAGATTCAAGGGGAAGTCGTCAAATGTTCAATCCAATTTGGCAAGCGCCGAAGTCTGCACTGCACAATTACCGATAAAACAGGCTTCATTGGGTTAAGGTTTTTCCATTTCTCTTCAGCTCAGAAAAATGCACTAGCGCCAGGCTCTAGCGTGCGATGTTTTGGCGAAGTACGTTTTGGGCGAAATGGGTTTGAGCTCTATCATCCCGACTACAGAGTCCTCAAAGATCCAGCTAATGAGCCAGTCGCAGACACTTTAACACCAGTCTATCCGGCCACCGAAGGGCTTCAACAAACTAGGCTGAGGAGTATTATTGGTCAAGCCCGCGAATTATTGAAATACAGCTCAATCGACGATTATCTGCCGCTGGACTTGCGTCAGCGATTTGGATTTGCGCCTTTAGAAGAGGTCCTTAGTCTAATACATCAGCCATCTATAGATTCATCATCCCAGTGGCTGCTACAAGAATCTAACCCAGGACATAAACGGCTAGCCTTTGAGGAATTGCTTTCGCACCGATTGTGTATGCGCTTAAGCCGAGTCACTTCAAATCAAAAACTGGCTCCACAGTTGGAACTCAATGGTACGTTAAGTAGAGATTTTCTCGCTTTATTGCCTTTTACATTAACGCAAGGTCAGCAGCTCGCCAGCAGCGAAATCAATAGTGACATGACCACCAGTCGACCGATGTTAAGGCTATTACAGGGCGACGTTGGCTCTGGTAAAACTGTCGTGGCTGCACTTTCTGCGTTGAATGCTATTAACAATGGCTATCAAGTCGCACTAATGGCGCCTACTGAAATTCTCGCGGAGCAGCATTTTAAAAACTTCCAACAATGGTTCAGTGCGCTGGGCTTGAATGTGGGCTGGCTAAGTGGAAAAACTAAAGCCGCCGCCAGACGCAAACAGCTTTCAGAGGTATCGACTGGGGAAACCCAGCTTCTCGTGGGCACACATGCACTGTTTCAAGAACTAGTTATCTACAGCCGGCTAGGGCTAATCATAATCGATGAACAACATCGATTTGGGGTGCATCAAAGACTTGCGCTGCGAGAAAAAGCGGCTAAAGACAAAATCACTCCTCATCAGCTTGTCATGACCGCAACTCCAATACCGCGCACACTAGCCATGAGTGCCTACGCCGATTTAGATTGTTCGGTAATTCGCGAACTACCGCCGGGTAGAATTCCAATAAATACCGCGTTAATTGCCAATGACCGCCGCGATCAGGTGGTTGAGAGAATTGAAAAAGCCTGCAGTACCGGCAATCAGGCCTATTGGGTCTGCACGCTGATTGAGGAGTCTGAAGAACTAGACTGCCAGGCTGCCGAGGTTACCTGGCAGCAACTGCGCGAACAGTTGCCGCACCTTGTGGTAGGTCTCATTCATGGGCGTTTAAAACCAGCAGAAAAAATCGCTATTATGGAGTCCTTTAAAAAAGCGGAAATTCAGCTACTTGTTGCTACTACCGTTATCGAAGTTGGAGTAGATGTGCCAAATGCCAACCTAATGGTGATCGAGAATCCGGAACGCCTTGGTCTAGCTCAACTGCATCAGCTCAGAGGCAGAGTTGGCCGAGGGCAAGTGGCGAGTCATTGCATCATGCTTTATCAAACACCTCTGTCCGAGCACAGCAAAAAGCGACTTATTGTTATGAGGGAAAGCACAGATGGGTTCTATATCGCTGAGAAAGATCTCGAGCTACGCGGACCAGGCCAAGTACTAGGCACTCAACAAACAGGGATGATGAGCTTCAAAATTGCCGACTTGTCTCGAGATGCCGATCTATTAGATAACGTCCAAGCCGCTTCTGAAATAATAATGAGCGAGCACCCAGAAATTATTGAACCCTTAATACAGCGCTGGATAGGCAGCAGCGAAAGCTATATCAACGTATAGGTCAGCATCTAGCCCTGTTAGGTGACTAATTGCCTCTTATCCTTACCCTGCCTCTTCAGAAGATTTCTCATCGATTCAAAAATACGCTCTATACTTAAGAGGTAATGCGATAAACACAGGTGCTTAGACCTGTGTTTGTAACTAGACACACATCGCTGGCTCAGCTTTGCATGCCACGGGACACAACCATTCCAAGGATATGGACTTAATATGGAAGCTGCAGCCTCAAACCTTTTGCCGACTCAAAGGGAAACAATAGTTCGCTCAATCTTGCTACAAGACAGAACCGGCAGGGTTCAAGCTATATTGTCAGAACATTCTCTTTTAGATTTAAAAAATATTAGGGATCAAACTGGGCGTGACCTAGTTGCAGTTAGTCCTGCGGAACTTGACGCTTTTTACAGTTCTGAACGTCTCACCAAGCTCAGTAATATACCGGAGCTGAATAACGTAACCACATTGTTAGATCAAAGTATTGCTGCAGATAAACTTATCATAATATCCAGTTCTGACAATCCCGAGACAAAGCCTTTAGATCTGGCGGTTCTGCAAAAAGATCTACTGGTTTTTAATCACGATATGCTAACCCTTGATATTGCTGTCTGTGGTAACGACTTGTCACCCACGCCGCCTAATCTCAAAGAAGATGCCGCAAGGATTGTCCATTCATTAAAGACTTTTACATCAATTCGAATCAAGCAGCGCTTAGAAGACACCCTAGAAATCCCTACACTTCCCGCTACCGCTCAACGAATTATTGAGTTACGAGTTAACCCAAACGCCGTAGTGAGTGACCTTTCAGAGATAGTTGAATCAGATCCAAGCCTTGCGGCTCAGGTAGTGAGCTGGGCGGCATCCCCTTATTATGCGGCACCCGGAAAAATACGCTCTGTGCAAGATGCCATCGTTCGAGTTCTTGGCTTTGACTTGGTTGGCAATTTGGCGCTCGGTCTGGCGCTCGGTAAAACCCTTGAACTACCCAAAGATAAAGTTGATGGAGAGACGCCTTATTGGCTCCAGTCGATCTATTGTTCAACGCTTGTTGAAGCTATTGTGACGCTGATACCACCTGAGATAAAACCAAGCAAAGGGCTCACTTACCTATCAGGCCTACTGCATAATTTTGGTTACCTAGTGCTGGCACATATATTCCCTCCCCACTTTTCACAGATATGCCGCTATATAGAAGCCAACCCCCACATAAGCCACATGGCAATTGAAAACCACTTATTACAAATTACACGAGAGCAAATTTGCCTCTGGCTGATGGATCTATGGAATATGCCAGAAGAGATTAAGGCAACTATCCAATTTCAGCACGATCCTACCTACAGTGGGCGGCACTGCGCCTATCCCAACCTTATTTTCATGGCACTGCGACTCCTTAAACACGAAGGCATAGGCGACGCACCACTCGAAGAAGTACCTGATGAATTGTTTGCTCGCTATCAGTTAAATCGCGAAGATGTTATGGAAAAAGTTAGAGAAGTCGTCGAATCAGCAGAAGAAATATCGTCGATTGCGAAAAACTTTCCGTCCTAGCAAGTCCTCCACGGATTTCGGACGCAGGGCTATATTTGGCAGAGAAGGTTTTTACTCTCGAGTGTTATTCTTTTATGCTACTCTCTTTGCGCCTCAATTAAGGCGTTCTGCGGTAGGATGTAATGGACTTACTACAAAAACTGCTCTCGAAACCTGACCTATGGGTGAGGGCCAACTTCCCTGTATTTCACAGTAAATTGCCCGCGCTCGCAGAACTTACCCGCATCAATAAGCCTATTGGTATCGCGCTTTTGCTTTGGCCAACCATTGCGGCTCTATGGATAGCAGCTGATGGCTTTCCAGATTTGGACCTGCTGATCATTTTTATACTTGGTACTGTCGTTATGCGCTCGGCTGGATGCTGTGTTAATGATTTTGCTGATTACAAAATTGATAACAAAGTGGGTCGCACCGAGGCTCGGCCTCTTGCTACAGGTTTGCTAAAGCGTCAGGACGCTTTCTATTGTTTTATAATTCTGTCCTTGCTTGGTTTCATTCTGGTTTTATTTACTAATCTCGAAACAATACTCCTTTCTTTTGGCGCCGTCGCTTTGGTTGCAATCTACCCGTTCATGAAACGCTTTACTAATTTGCCTCAAGTGATACTCGGAATTACTTTCTCTTGGGGGATACTGATGGCGTTTACGGCGCAAGCAGGGGCCATACCACAGACCGCCTACCTATTGTTTTTGGCCAACGTACTTTTAACGGTTGCCTATGATACTCAGTATGCAATGGTTGATAGGGAATTTGATTTGAAGATAGGGGTCAAGTCTTCTGCTATATTATTTGGGGATGCTGACAAACTTATCATTGGCTGTTTGCAGGTTTTATTTATTTTATCTATGTGGCTGGTTGGAGGACAACTACAATTTGGTCTTCCCTATTATCTTTCCTTGATGGTCGCCAGTGGCTTCCTTGTTTATCAGCAGTTCCTTATCAGGGACCGGTTACCCGGCCCCTGTTTTAAGGCATTTCTAAACAACAATTGGGTAGGTGCGACGATCTTCACCGGCACCTTTTTAAGTTTACTCTAAACGTTTGCTGTGTTCTTAGCCGCCGGTAAAAGCTTGGATTCCAGTCTGAGTCCTACCTAAGATCAACGCATGAATATCCTGTGTGCCCTCGTAAGTATTCACAACTTCCAAATTCTGCATATGACGCATCACCGGATACTCATCGGAAATACCATTTCCTCCTAGCATATCTCGCGCCTCTCTAGCGGCATCCAATGCTTTCAAACAAGAATTTCGTTTAAGTAGAGAAATCAACGGCGGAGCAAGCTTACCCTGGTCACGTAATCGACACGCTTGTAAACATCCTTGCAGAGCAAGACTCAGATCTGTCTGCATTATGGCCAGCTTCTTTTGAATAAGCTGATTAGCAGCAAGAGGGCGCCCGAACTGTTTTCGATCAAGCGTGTATTGCAAAGCGGAATGCCAGCAGCTTTCAGCCGCGCCTATAGCTCCCCAAGCAATACCAAGCCGGGCCGAGTTAAGGCAACTAAACGGCCCGTTAAGTCCAGATGCCAAAGGCAGCTTATTTTCTTCAGGGACAAAAACCTCATCCATCACAATCATGCCAGTAGGCGATGCGCGCAGCGCCAGTTTACCTTCGATTTTGGGCGCGCTAAGGCCTTTCATGCCTTTATCAAGAATGAAGCCCTTAATCACTCCATCGTCGTCTTTAGCCCACACGATGAAAACGTCAGCAAAGGGGGAGTTACTTATCCAATTCTTGGACCCTGACAGACTGTAGCCACCGTCCACGGTGCGTGCTCGCGTAATCATTCCACCTGGATCAGATCCATGGTCCGGCTCGGTAAGCCCGAAACAACCAATATATTCACCAGTTGCCAGCTTAGGTAGGTACTTTTGCTTTTGTTCTTCACTGCCAAACTCATTAATCGGGTGCATCACCAAAGAGGATTGGACACTCATCATTGAACGATATCCAGAGTCGACAGCCTCAACCTCGCGAGCAGCAAGGCCGTAGCAAACATAGTTCACACCGGCACAGCCGTAACCTTCAATTGTTGATCCCAAGAGGCCTAGTGCACCCATTTCTCGAAATATTTCGGGCTCAGAAGTCTCATTTCTATAAGCCTCAAGCACTCTTGGTGCCAATTTAGCCTGCGCATATTGCTTCGCAGTATCGCGCACCAAACGCTCTTCCTCAGAAAGTTGCTCTTCCATAGAAAAAGGATCTTGCCAATTGAATGGTATATTGTCCGATCTGACCGACATGGGTCTCTCCTAAATTTCTCGCCTGGAAATAGAGCAGGCTCTCTCTTGTTTGCCAAAATAACTATCAACCTAATACTAACTCTAGTATCGGTGGCAGCCCAGCGGGTCGATTACTTACATCAAGCAACCCAAAACAGCCCTCTATACTAACAAATTGTTTGAGTTTTCTCTAAAACACATTGCATTTTTAGCAGCTGATTTGGCAGCTAATTGTCACCATAAGCTGTTAATTCACTTTCAGCGCTAATAACCTAAGATTCTCTGCCTCGATTTGCTAGAATACGGCCCCATGGATGTTTCCCACATACTCGACTCTTTAAACGACGAACAACGCAATGCTGTTGCTAGTCCAACGAAAAACCTTTTGGTACTTGCCGGAGCGGGCAGTGGTAAAACACGCGTCCTAGTCCACAGAATTGCATGGCTATTGCAAGCTGAGCAAGTCTCTCCTTTTGCAATTCTCGCGGTGACCTTCACCAATAAGTCCGCAAGAGAAATGCGCGGACGAATTGAGTCACTGTTAGGCCACTCTGCCGGTGGTATGTGGGTGGGCACTTTCCACGGTTTAGCCCATCGATTGCTGCGCGCTCACTGGCATGAAGCCGGGCTTGTGGAAGACTTTCATATTTTGGATGCAGATGATCAATTGCGTCTGATAAAGCGAATTAATCGCTCGCTTAACATTGATGAAGAGCGCTGGCCGGCGAAACAGTGCCAATGGTATATAAATGGTCAAAAAGATGAGGGGCTAAGGGCTAGCAATATCGATCATGAAAATGACGATTACATCAAAACCATGCTGGACATTTACCGCGCCTATGAAGATGCCTGCCAGCGCGGAGGCATGATCGACTTTGGTGAAATCTTGCTGCGTGCACATGAATTATGGCTGCGTAGCCCGCAAATTTTAGACCACTACAGGAAGCGCTTTAAACATATTTTGGTCGATGAATTTCAGGACACCAACTCAATCCAATATGCCTGGCTTCGAGTTTTGGCCGGCAACCAGAACAATCTTATGGTTGTTGGTGATGACGACCAGTCCATCTATGGCTGGCGCGGTGCTAAAATCGAAAATATACAGCAGTTCAACACCGATTTTGAGGGTTCTGAAGTTGTCAAATTGGAGCGCAACTATCGCTCTACTTCCACTATTCTCAAAGCGGCCAACGGCCTTATTTCACACAACCAGGGCCGGCTGGGTAAAAACCTTTGGACCGATGATGGTGAAGGTGAGCCCATTAGTTTGTACGAGGCATTTAACGAACAAGACGAAGCTCGTTTTATAGTTGATAGAGTTCACGATTGGTTTAACTCTGGCAATCGCCGCAGTGACGCTGCAATTCTTTATCGATCTAACGCGCAGTCTCGTGAACTGGAAGAGGCCCTCATAAGAGTTGGAATGCCATATCGCATCTTCGGTGGGCATCGCTTCTATGAACGTTTAGAAATTAAAAATGCACTGTCTTATCTGCGCCTGCTTGTTAACCGCAATGATGACACGGCAATGGAAAGAGTCATCAACGTACCCACCCGCGGTATAGGCGGAAGAACCATTGATCTGATTCGCGACCTAGCCCGCCGCGAAAGTATTTCACTCTGGCAGGCCTGCATAGACAGCGTTAATAATAAACTTCTCACCGCCCGCGCCGCCAATTCGGTGCTAGCATTTCTAGAACTTATTGATTGCATGGCGGCCGAATGTGAAGCCTTGCCACTGCATGAAAAAGCAGAGCATATTGTAAAAAACAGTGGCCTCATCCATCACCATGAAAAAGAAGGTGGCGAGAAGGCTCGCGGGCGACTAGAAAATTTGGAAGAGCTAATTAACGCAGCGAGTAATTTCGACGAAATAAATAGCGAAGAAGCTGTCGATATTACATCAAATGCAATGCTAGCGGCCTTTCTAGACAAGGCCTCGTTAGATGCTGGCGACACTCAAGCAGAGGAGTCAGAGGACGCTGTTCAGCTTATGACTTTACACACCGCCAAAGGCCTGGAGTTTCAATTAGTCTTCTTAGCCGGATTGGAAGAAGGTTTATTTCCCCATAAAATGTCGATGGATAGTCTCTCCGGCTTAGAGGAAGAACGCCGACTGTGCTATGTCGGGATTACTCGTGCAAGGACTAAGCTTTACTTAAGTCACGCAGAATCCAGAAGACTTCATGGCGATGTTAATCTTTGCCGCCCATCTCGATTCATAAAAGAAATACCTTCGGACTTGATAGATGCCATCCGCTTAAAATCCACCATCACCAGACCTAACGTTGGGGGATCCCAGCTTGGCAGCGGATCGATAAGCCGAATGAGTGGCAATATCGAAGTGCCTGAAACCGAACTGTCACTGGGTCAGCGCGTTGCTCATGGCAGGTTTGGCGAAGGAGTGGTCTTGAACTATGAAGGGCAGGGCCCTAACGCTCGCGTACAGGTCAATTTTGACGACGTCGGTAGTAAATGGCTCGTGCTGTCCTATGCCAAACTAGAGATAATTGGATAATTGGAAGGTCGGACAAAGAATGAAAAAAGCGAGCGTTAGGTGTTGAGAGTAAGTTAGAAGAAAACGAGAAAGAGTTGAGAAAAAACTCCCTGAATTAAATGGTATAAACAATGGGTCAGCGCTAAATGAATAGATTGTCAAAACTCAAAGCACTGATCACTACATGCTTAACCCTTACCCTCATAGGCTGTGGCGCAGAGCAAGCTAGCGCTCCTGGCGGTCCAAGCGCCACATCAGATGCCGAGAATTATAGTTGGAAACTGATCACTTCCTGGCCTAAAAATTTACCCGCCCTTGGAACTAATCCACAGCGATTCGCAAATTTAGTAAGTGAAATGAGCGGTGGTCGTTTAAACATTCGCGTATATGGGGCCAATGAACTTGTTGGTGGCTTGGAAGTTTTTGATGCTGTGTCTCAAGGAGTTGCGGAGATTGGACATACGGCTTCCTACTATTGGCAAGGAAAAGTACCAGGAGCACCTTTTTTCTCTTCAATCCCATTTGGGATGACAGTAGTTGAAATGAATGCTTGGCTAACTCATGGCGGCGGAGCCGAGCTTTGGAAAGAAATTTATGAACCGTTCGATCTAATTCCTGTGCGCGGAGGTAATTCAGGAACCCAAATGTTTGGCTGGTTTAACAAAGAAATAAATTCAGTTGAAGATCTGCAGGGTTTGAAGATGCGCATTCCTGGATTGGGCGGTGAAGTGCTGCGCCGAGCTGGGGCCACACCTGTGACCATGCAGGCCAGTGAAGTATTTACCGCTTTACAAACCGGCGCCTTGGATGCGGCAGAATTCGTTAGCGCCTACAATGATCTTGCCGCCGGCTATCACACTGTCGCTAAGTACTATTATTATCCAGGCTGGCACGAGCCTGGCAGTGCATTAGAAACACTTTTTAATAAAACTGCCTTTGAATCTTTACCAATTGATTTACAGGCCATTTTGATGGCTGCAACCGAAGTCATGAATCAAGGGGTGATTGACGAGATCACTGCCGGAAACAGTGAGTCTATGAAAGTGCTAGTTGAGCGCGAAGGCGTTGAACTAAGAAAACTGCCTGATGATGTGCTGCGTGAGCTCAAGCGAATTTCACAAGAAGTTGTGGAAGAGTTAGCCGCTCAAGACGAAACTGCAGGTAGGGTGTATGAATCCTATAAAAGTTTTCAAGATACTATGCTCGACTATAAGCTAGTAAGCGAAGAAGCATTTGACGATGCTAGAAGGCTTTGAGCTAACCAGCTCTATATCCTTGTTATGGCTTATTCGGGTATTGCTCTCTTCTTACCGTTATCGTCAAGCGCCACGAAAACAAACACCCCATCTGCAACCTTTTTTCGTTGACCTTCAACCAGCAATGACGTCCACACTTGCACTTGAAAATGCATAGAGCTGGTGCCTTTTTTTACAAGCTTGGTATAGCAACTAACCGTTGAGCCAACCACTACCGGAGCTATAAAGCTCACGTTCTGAATAGCTACCGTAGCGCTTCGACCTTTAGCGACACTTTTGGTAGCAATACCGGCTGCTAAGTCCATTTGCGACACAAGCCAACCACCAAAAATATCGCCATTGGCATTGGTGTCTTTAGGCATTGCCAATGTTTGCAGTGCCAGCATTCCCTCTGGAATTTCTCTGCCTGTATTAATTTCGATTTCAGTCTCCACTTCAGTCATGGTTAATCTCAGTGAATCCTAGTATAGCGCCAAAAATAAGTTAGTGTCTTAACAATTCAGGCAACCAAGTCACTATGCCTGGTTGAAGAGCTAATACACAAAGTAAGAGTAACTGCAGCATAACGAACGGAACTGCGCCACGATAAATATCGCTGGTTTTAATTTCTGCTGGTGCGACACTTCTTAAATAAAATAGTGAGAAGCCAAATGGCGGAGTCAAAAATGACGTCTGCAGATTAATAGCAATCATGATGCCTAGCCAAATTGGATCCAGACCCATGCCTAAAAGTATCGGGCCCACCAACGGCACAATCATAAAAGTTATTTCTATAAAATCTAGAATAAAGCCCAGTAAAAAAATTAGTAGCATCACCGCGAGCATCGCCGTAAAGGCGCCGCCGGGTAGATTTAGTAGCAGTGACTCAACCAGCTCATCGCCACCGAAACCTCTGAATACTGATGAAAATACGCTTGCGCCGACGAGTATAAGGTAGACCATCGAGGTTACTCGCATAGTCTCGATGGACACTTCATGAAGCACTTTTACAGTTAGTCCACCTCGTATCAAGGTTAGAAATATCGCACCAAACGCACCCACACTCGCGGCTTCTGTTGGGGTCGCTAAGCCACTCAGTATCGAACCAAGGACTGCCACCATTAAAAATATTGGAGGCAGTAATCCTTTGATTAACGCAAGAACTATAGAGCCGTTTTGGTTTTCATCTACACCCTTTTCTGTAGCTGGTGCATCAGCCGGGTTGAGAATTGCGGTAGCAAATATATACAAGGCGTAGGACAAAACGAGTAAGAACCCGGGCACAATTGCGCCGGCGAACAGATCCCCGATTGAAATAAAGTCCGGAGCAAAGTTACCGCTGTTGAGCTGTGCCTGCTGGTAGGCATTGGACATAACCTCACCAAGCAGGACAAGGCAAATAGAAGGAGGGATTATTTGCCCGAGAGTGCCTGTCGCGCAGAGTGTGCCGGCGGCTAAGGAAGGTTTATAACCAGCCTTTATCATTGTTGGCAGTGACAGAATACCCATCGTCACCACAGTCGCACCGACAATGCCGGTACTAGCGGCCAAAAGCATTCCAACCAAGACTACAGAGAGCCCTAAGCCGCCCGGCACACCCCGGAACACAATTGCCATATTCGAAAGCAAGTCCTCGGCAATTTTACTCTTCTCGAGCATAGCGCCCATAAAAACGAAAAGTGGCACCGCGTATAAGTTTTGATTGACTAGAATCCCGTAAATCCTATTCGGAATAAGCGCGATAAAAGCCGAATCAAACACGCCTGTTACGCTGCCAACCCCTGCGAATATAAGAGACACCCCGGCCAGTGAAAGTGCAACAGGATAGCCCATCATCAGTACTAAACAAATGGCAGCAAACAAAATGAACGGTAAGGCTGTTTCCATTATTTTGTCTTCACAACTACGCTGATAGATTTAATTAGTTCTGAGATTCCCTGTAAACACATCAACGTTATCAGTACATAGATAGTGGACTTCAACAAATAGACCAAAGGCAGGCCGCTGGTCTCTGGGGAACCCTCTAAAATTCGCCAGCTAACTGAAACATAGCCCCAGCTGGACCAAGCTACAAATGCAGATGTTACGAATAGAAAAAAAACAACGCCAATGATATCCACTATTGCCTTAGTTCTTTCGCTGAAATTACTGTAAAAGATATCAACACGAACATGCCCATTATCCTTAAGTGTATAAGCAGCACCTAAGGTAAACACTAGCGCGTTTATGTACATAATAGATTCTTGCAGCGCTATGGAGCCAATCTGAAACCCATAGCGGAGCACAACCACGGTGAGCGTTATCATTACCATCAAAAGTGCTAACCAAGCCGCACTGCGACCAATAAAGTGGTTAAGCCGATCAATAGCATCTGAAATCTTTAAAAATGAAGATAAGTTCATGAATAAATCAGGGCTCGGCTCTATATAGGTCGTGTTATTGGACAAACCATGGATGATCAACGTGTGTAAGTATGGCACAAGGGGGCTTTGCAACGCGATCCGACGGCTAAAGCATAAACCAGGTTCGAATTAACTGGTAACTAAGCACTACAAGACTAAGACTAAGCAAAATCATAAAACTACCAAGCAGCCAATAGCCGCCTCTACGCAATGCGGTAGACCAGCGTTGCCGGTATTCCGCCTCAGGATTTGCAGCTGGAGGAATATTCTTAAACAATACGGCAAAACAAAGGCCGGCGGTCGCCCAGAATAGCGCAACTAAGGATGGCATCATTAACTGAGAGCCTTCCAATACCTTCGATTCAAACAAACTTAAGCCAAATCCCGCAAGTCCGACTAGAGCTACCATCACTAGCAGCCATTTAAGTCGGGAAAACAGTTTTGCAATAGTCTGGAGACGCTCAAGCATGAGACAATCCAGTTATTAAAGGACTAGGTTTGTTAACCTTCAGCTCTGATATTAGCTTTATATTCATATTCACTAATAATACGGCCATAGAATCAATTATGAAAATAGACGTTCCTTTTCTTGCTGGGGCTGACCCAGAGGGCCAACCGGTATTTGAAAGTTTACAGGTTGAGCCCTTCGGCGACGAGCAAGATGTCTACAGGTTGGTCAACTCTCCGCTTTTGACCCGTAATTTAGCCGCTGGCGACCAAGTAAAGTTAGTAAACCCGGGTACAGCTCAATATGAGCTGATTCAGCGCAGTGGTAATCTGTGTATTCGTGTTTTTCGTAAACACCAATTACAACGACTATCCGATAGGTTAACGCCAGCGATTGAAAAACTAGATGGTAGCTTAGACCTACAAAATGAAAGGGCTTTAGTTTACAGCATCCACTACACGATCGGTTTTCAAACTATTGAAAATGTTTTGAGCGAATGCATCGCAGATTATCCCGATACTGTTTGGTATTATGGCAACGTTTACGACCCTAAAGACGGCGAGACACCTTTGAACTGGTGGTTAGAAATAGACTCCCAAGACTAAAGTAAAACCTATTAGGCGCATTTATGATTATTCTAGTTTCTCCAGCTAAATCTCTCGATTTCGATTCACCTGCCAAGACTAAAAAATTTAGCGAAGTAGAGTTTCTTACCGATTCCAAAGAGTTGATGGAGGGATTGAAAAAATATCAGCCCGAGCAGCTCTCCGAACTAATGCATATGAGCGAAGCATTGGGGGAATTGAATTTTGCCCGCAATGCCAATTGGAAGGCACCGTTTACACCAGAAAATGCCAAACAAGCTGTTTTCGCATTTCGCGGAGATGTCTATCAAGGAATGAAAGCGGAAGAATATTCAGCCGCAGAATTAAACTTCGCCCAAAAGCATTTAAGAATTTTATCGGGCCTCTATGGTTTGCTAAAACCACTTGATCTTATTCAACCCTATAGACTTGAGATGGGTAGCAAATTTGCTAACGAGCGAGGCAAGAATTTGTATGAATTCTGGGGCTCAAAGATTACTGATAAAATAAATTCTGAACTGGCTCCACTGAAAACAAATTTACTTATCAACCTCGCCTCTAATGAATACTTCAGTGCAGTTAATGCCAAAAATGTCGACGGTGAAATAGTCACACCAATTTTTAAGGACTATTCCAATGGCAAGTATAAAATCATAAGCTTTTACGCTAAAAAGGCCCGTGGCGAAATGGTTACTTATATTGTAAATAATCGTATTAAATCAGCAGATGAATTATTGGGTTTCGATGTTAATGGATACCGCTACAGCAAAACGGAGTCTACTGCGGCAAAACCGGTTTTTCTTCGCAAACAAAGCTAAAGGCTCTGCCACTGATGAAAGAAGATTTACCGTTTAGCCAAGCAAGTGAAAATAATAAACACGCTCTTCTTGATGTCTTTTTAAAAAAGCTAAAAGACAAAAACTCCGTTCTCGAAATTGGTGGGGGCACAGGTCAGCACGCAGTATTTTTTGGAGAAAAATTCCCCAATCTAACCTGGCAGTCCACGGATGTCGCGGAGAATGTTTCAACCTTGAATCTTAGGATTTCTAACGCAAAGCTAAACAACGTACCTGCCGCCTTCTCGCTGAATGCAAATGACTCACAGTGGAATGCTGATGAATACGACGTTATTTTTACAGCAAATAGTTTACATATAATGTCGCTAGAATCAGTGGAAAAGCTGTTTGCGAAAATCGGTAACCATCTCAAGTCAAACGGCGCCTTTTTGGCTTATGGCCCTTTTAAATATGCGGGAGAATTTACGACACCAAGCAATGCCGACTTTGACCTTTGGTTGAAAGATCGAAATTCTTGGAGTGGTGTTAGAGACTTCGAGCAGATGAATGACTTTGCACAGAGTGCAGGGCTTATTTTACAGGAAGATAATTCAATGCCAGCCAATAATCAGCTATTAGTGTGGGCCAAACCCGAGTAACAAAATATTCACCGGGCCTCTCTTTTTTTGGCTTTAGAGTGTTTTATCTCAGTGACAATCACCGATGCCCACCCAAATTGGTAGAGCATCGATGAGCTAACAGCATAGCTGCCGTTACTATCGCCTTTTAATATCAGTAGCTCTCTACTTGTACTCTTCGTATGCCGCTCTAACCCATCGCTCAGTGCCAGGGCCTGGCTCTGCAAAGCCCTCAACCACATTAGACGCCGCCACCTGATCTGCTGACTGTCCTTGAGCTATTGCGCTGCGCAACCGTTCACGAATTGTCACCAGCATCGACCGGTACTCCAATAAATCTGTTCGCTTAGCCAGCTGCCCATGGCCAGGAATAATAATCGTATTATCGTCAATCATGCCGGCAATCTTCCACAGTGAATCTATCATGCCGCTAGTGCTTCCACCATTTGGCTGGTCGATAAAAGGAAGTCCATAGCGCACAAACATATCACCGGTGTGCAGAACATTGGACTCTTTAAAATATACCTGGGCATCGCCATCGGTATGGCCTGGTCCTGTGTAAACAATTTCGATCGTGTTGCCATTAAAATAAAATTTCATTGCATCCATGAATGTTATTTTTGGCAACCCGTTTGCATCGTAAGCGCCCTGCTGGCGGCCGTTCAATGAGACTACTTGATCCGTTTCCATGCGATGACGGCTATTATCCTGTGCGACTATGTAAGCGCCTGCTTTGCCAAAGTTCTCATTGCCGTCAGTGTGGTCATAATGCCAGTGTGAATTAACAACAAAATCAACTGGCTTGTCAGTCAAGTCGGCAATGGCGTCAACGATTTTTCCCGTTAGTGGAGCGAACTGGTCATCAACAATAAAAGTGCCGTCATCGCCAATTGATACACCAATATTTCCGCCACTTCCTTGCAGCATATAAATATTGTCAGTGACGGGGATTGTGGTGATTTGAACCTGACTAAAGTCTTGCCCGAAAACACTCGTGTTAGCTAACACCAATCCAATTAGGATTATTATTTTTCTCATTTTTGTTTTCCTTAAGTTTTTGTGTTTTTAAATTCTATAAAGATTTCGAATTCTACGAAAGCTTCGAGCTCAGTGAAGGTTTCGAATACAGCCATATGAGTTCCAACTGTTACCAATACCTTGCGCCGCTAACTGACTTTCCTCGACCGCTAAATAGTAACTTTAGCTACGTCGCCATCGGCTAGTGTTTATCTTGATCATATTCTACCCGGTGATAGTGTATATTGATTATCTTTTGAACTGGCCGCAATTTTTTGGAGACACTATGAATTCACCTATTGTCATTACCGGTATGGGTATCATCAGTCCGCTTGGGTGTGGCGTCAAGCCTGTTTGGAAACGACTCCTTGCTGGCACCTCTGGTGTAGACCTAATTAATAGGTTTGACCTAGACGACGTGCCAATTAAAATTGCCGGTCTAGTGCCAGACAGCAAACAGGACCCTGAAGCAGGTTTTGACTCCGCCAATGTCGTACCACCAAAGGATCTGAAAAAGTTAGACCTCTTTACTGTGTACGCCTTTGCAGCGGCTCAGGAAGCACTTGAACAGGCCAAATGGTTCCCTGAGACGGAAACCGACCAGCTTTCTACAGCGACCATTATTGCCACAGGCGTAGGCGGCCTTTCAACCATATCTAACGCCCAGCAAACACTAGACTCACGTGGATATAAGCGCCTTTCTCCCTTCACCGCACCGGCATTCCTCGCCAATATGGCCGCCGGCAATCTTTCCATCAAATATGGATTTAGAGGTCCACTGGGTTGTCCCGTAACTGCCTGTGCCGCTAGCCTGCAAGCCATTGGCGACGGTATGCGCCTTATACGCAGCGGCGAGGCTGATGTCGCCCTAGTAGGAGGCTCAGAGGCTTGCGTTAACCCACTATCCTTAGCAAGCTTCAACGCGCTTAAAGCTCTGTCAACGCAGGCCCAGAGCCCTAAACAGGCCTCCAGGCCATTTGATCAGGCGAGAAACGGCTTTGTTATGGGTGAAGGCGCTGGGCTGGTGGTAATAGAAACTCTCGAGCATGCACTCGCCCGCGGTGCGACACCATTGGCTATTTTAAGCGGCTATGGCACTAGTTCTGATGCCTATCATATAACCTCAGGCAGACCTGATGGCCAAGGCGCTGCCGCGGCCATGCACAGAGCTCTAAAAATGGCTAACTTAGCCGCCGCTGATATTAGTTACATTAATGCTCATGCGACCTCGACGCCCGTTGGTGACGGCGCTGAGATCACCTCTCTGCGAAATGTTTTTGGCACGGGCTTATCCAGTATCCCTATATCGTCAACTAAGTCAGCAACCGGGCATTTACTGGGCGCCGCCGGAGGTATCGAAAGTATATTTTCAGCGCTAGCGGTCATTGATGATAAATTGCCACCAACCCTTAATTTGGATAACCCGGACGAGTCAATGACAGATCTGGATCTTGTGCCAAAAGTCGCCCGTGAGCATAAAAACGAGCATACTCTTTGCAACGGCTTCGGCTTCGGCGGTGTTAATGCTGCGCTTATTATTAGTAAGATATAAAAAAGCCGCGCGGGACCTGCCATATCTCTTTTGCTTTTTCTAGATTCCAACCCTGACGGTCTGGTCAGCGGATACCTCTGAATCAGTAAAGTTCAAATCAAGCTAATTAATATTTTGGAGAGGAAATAAATTTTACACCGGCCCTATTTCTCAATTTAAACTAGGCATAATCAATAAGAGTCAGCTGAACCAATGTTTGACAAAACCCTCGATTCAAAGCCGATATTTGAGCACCGCATCGCCGGCAGGAATGATGTCACTGCCATCATCAAATTAATGCAGAATTCAATAGCCAAAAATATGAAAGCGTATTTGTCGCCGATAGAAATTGAAGCGGCAAAAGAGACAATGGGAGTCGATCGGACTCTCATTGAAGACGGCACTTATTTTTTGATTGAAACAAGAACCTACGAGAAAAATATTCTCGTAGGCTGTGGCGGCTGGGGCAAACGCAAAACTCTATACGGCGGAGATCACACTAAAGGTAGAGATGACCGGTTAAGTGATCCATCAAACGAAGCTGCTCGCATCAGAGCCATGTATACCCACCCTAATTGGACTAGGCTAGGCATCGGTTCTTTACTGTTGGAGTTAGGGGAAAATGCCGCCCGCGAAGCCGGTTTCAAAGTAATCGAACTTGGATCAACCGTGGCTGGAGAAGCTTTATACCAAGCCCGTGGTTATGTGGAAACAAGTAGAGAAAGTACTAGTGCAGATAATGGATCGAAAAGTCTAATTATAACAATGGAAAAAAAACTGTAAGGCGAGCGGGCTTTTACTTAAGCTCGATAATCGGCAACTACTTCCCCCACTAAAGACATTTCTCGCTCATGATCCATGTCACGCCAAATCTCGCCTGTGGCTTGTTCTTCCCAAACTTTCATACTCTTAAGAGACAATAACTTATCGCAATAAGCCTGTGCCATCTCGCTAAGTGACAAATCAAATGTTCTTACCCTAAAGGCAACAGGGGCAAAAAAAGCATCTGCCACGCTAAATTCCGTACCCGCTAGAAAAGGGCCACCAAACTTATTAAGGCCCTCACTCCAAATTTCATCCAAACGTCCAACATCCTGCATCAAAGCAGTGGATTTTTCGAACAGCTTAACTCTAACTCCAACACTCATACCGCAAATATTTCTGAGTGCTGGAAAGCCCGAATGCATCTCTGACGCAACGCAGCGCGCCCAAGTTCTAGCATCGACCTCTCGAGGCCAACTTCCTTCATGCTGTTGCGCAATGTATTCACAAATTGCCAGAGAATCCCAAACAACTCTATCCTCATCATATAGACAGGGGACTTTTGCGTTAGGTGAAAACTTTCTAAATTCATCAAAGTTCGCACTACCGGTAAATGGCGTTAGCTTTTCCTCGAAAGAAACTCCTAATTCAGTCAGCAATATCCATGGCCGTAGGGACCACGACGAATAGTTTTTATTGGCGATATGAAGTGTATACATAGTATTTGATTATCAGTTGGAATGGAGGGCCTCTTAGCGAGGCCCTTGTCATTACTACTCTGTCTTAAGTACTGTCTTAAAACCTACTTTAGGCAATACGATGAAGGGCGCAGATCTTGTTGCCAGCAGGGTCGCGTAGGTAAGCTAAATACATCTTACCGTTAGCCCCTTCACGCACCCCTGGAGCGTCCTCACAGTCTGTGCCACCGGCAGCTAGGCCCGCAGCGTGCCATTTATCGCCTGTTTCTGTATCTTTTACGGCAAAGCCAATAGTACTGCCATTGCCGTTGCAAGCAGGCTCTCCATTAATAGGTTTGGAAATTGAAAATATGCCGCTCTTATCCATCCAAAAAACGCGACCCTGTTCGTCCGTAACTCCAGGGCCGTAGCCTAAGGTTTCGAAGATAGAATCATAGAACGCTTTAGATTCTTCGATGTCATTCGCACCGACCATAATATGACTGTACATTTTTACTCTCCTTTTAAAGATTAATTGCAAATCTCAAAGTCAGGAAACTAGATTTGAGATTTGCTTTTGGCTAGCCTTATTCTATATCAGACTGAAGTTTGGTGGGGATTATTCCGTCAGACTTATAAACCCAAGCTTAAGGGTTCTTAGAGTCATCTTCTACTTTGTATGGCAGCAGTGCTTCAGCACTTTTTCGGTAACTCGCAATGTGCGGACGCTCCTCATCGAGAAATTTTTTAATCGCATCCGCGAACGCGGGATGAGCAAGCCAATGATTGGAGTGCGTGACAATAGGCTCGAAACCTCGTTGAATCTTATGCTCACCTTGAGCGCCAGAATCAAAAGAACTGATACCCTTTTCAATGGCATAGTCCTGACCTTGATAATAACAAGTTTCAAAATGTAAAAATTGATAGTCAGCGGCACTTCCCCAATAACGCCCAAACAGTGCATCTTCGTTTTTGAAAAACAAAGCGGCAGCAATACTGCGGCCACCCTGAACGGCGTTGATCAGTAGAATTTGCTCAGACATGCTACTCCCGATCGCTGTAAAAAACGCTTTCGAAAGATACCCTTGCTGGCCCCGCATCAAATAGGTACTTTGATAGAAAAGATAAAAATCATCCCACTGCTGATCGCTGATCGCGGCGCCTTCAGTGCGCGTAAAAGTGATAAATTGATCAGCTACTTTTTTACGCTCTTTACGGATAGATTTGCGTTTGCGCGAAGTGAGTACGTCTAAAAAATCATCAAAGGTCTTGAAGTTCCTATTGTACCAATGGAACTGTGTGCCGACTCTTGATTGGATCCCTAAGTCGGCAAGGCATACATTTTCGAGTTCCGTGGGAAACAGAATATGCCATGACGATGCACCTACCTTTTCTGCTTCTTCTTTAATTTCTTCCGTAACAAACTTAATCAGCTCACCAACCTTATTCTTGAAGTCCTCGCTTACAAAAAATCGCTTACCCACTGATGGCGTGAACGGCGTCGCAGTTACAAATTTAGGGTAGTATTCTAATCCGTGGCTTTGATAAGCATTAGCCCACGACCAATCAAATACATATTCGCCCCAGCTGTTGGTTTTTAGGTACAGCGGCACAAGACAAACTAAGGGATTTTTAATTAGCTCCTTAGCCTGGGTATTAGTATTGGCTACACTATTGCTAACCGCTTCAGCCTCTAACTCGCCTGTGTGGTAGACAGCAATGTGGTAGGGAGCCCAGCCTGATTGTTCATTTGTACACCCGGTCTGCTCGAGACCGTGCAGAAACTCATAGCGTGTAAAAGGGTTTTTAGTGCCAACTACCGAGTTCCAGCGTTTCTGACCAATTTCTTCAATAGATTTTACAAACTGAATCCTTAAGTTTTCCATTTACTGCTTTTCAAACACCTTTAACATTGAAGTTGTTTATTAACCACTTTTTCACTGAACTAAAACAAGTGCCAATTATGATTAAATTGAGTAGCATGTTTCACCGGTCATAATTTAGCAGGTACACCGTGGAATCGCCTAATCTCATCCGCCGCATCTCTGACAAGCTTGATACCTTGCGAAAATCCGAGGCTAAAGTAGCTCATTTCGTATTGGGGAACGCTAACGACGTTATTAATATGAGAATAGTTGATCTCGCCAGACTATCAGACGTTAGTGAGCCTACAGTTATACGGTTTTGCCGGGCTATTGGATTTGATGGTTTTCAAACCCTCAAGCTACAGCTTGCACAGCAACTTGGATTAGGCGGGGTTTACACTCAGTTTGCTGTTGATGACACTGATACTGTAAAAGACCTCAGAAATAAGGTTTTTGACACAACTGTAGGTTCATTGCTCACCGTGCGAGACGAGCTCGACCCTGATGCGTTAGAAACCGCAATAAACCTTATTAGCAACGGCAGACGCATAGAATTCTACGGTTTTGGGGCTTCCGGGTCGGTAGCCGCAGATGCTCAACATAAATTCTTTCGATTACAACTTTCAACCGCAGCTTATACGGACCCTCATATACAGCATATGTCAGCAATATCGCTGAACGAGCAAGACGTAGTCGTGGCGATTTCTCAATCTGGTCAAACTCTCGCATTATTAGAAAGTGTTAGTTTGGCGATGGATGCGGGGGCAACCGTGATTGGTCTGGCCCCGGAAGGCACTGCTTTGACCGAAAAGTGCAGTGTGCCTATCTATGTCAACATGAAGGAAGAGCACCAAGCCTTTGCGCCCGTGTCCTCTCGAATTGCTCACTTGGTTGTTATCGATGTCATCGCAACAGGAGTAGCTTTGCACCGCAAGCCACTGTTAAACGAACATCTTAAGAAACTCAGTAAAAGCCAAAAGGCTTTACGTACAAAAGAACCTGATCAGCAACCTTAAAAGGTTTCTTTTTAAAGGCTTGCGCTGCTTTAGTTTCTGCCTATTTATCCCCTCCCTTTGTCTTTAGCCTGTGATTGCCATTGTAAGTTTTAATCTTGAGTTTTTTGGACACCTCAGTAATGTGTAAAAAGACTAGGCCCTGCAATTATTAATATATAAGCCTGGCTTAGCCAGATAAAATAGTTTTTTTATATAGGGAATTTTGCTTACTCAACTGTCACAGACTTGGCTAAGTTTCTAGGATGATCAACATCTGTACCTTTCAAAATGGCGACATGATAGGAAAGTAGCTGCAAGGGTAATGTAAAAATAATAGGCGAGAGTATTTCAGGACACCTCGGCACATGGATCACCTTAATGCTTTTGTCTCCTTGAAACTTAATGCTTTCATCGGCGAAGACATAAAGCTTACCTCCGCGAGCACTCACCTCAGAAAGGTTCGCCTTCAACTTACTCAGCAATTCATTATTAGGTGCAACAGCAATAACTGGCATTTTATTGTCCACTAACGCCAACGGACCATGCTTTAGTTCGCCCGCTTGATAGGCTTCTGCATGTATGTATGATATTTCTTTAAGTTTAAGCGCCCCTTCTTTTGCTATGGGGTAGTGGATTCCTCTGCCTAGAAATAGACTGTGGCTCTTATTAGAGAAGTGTTTTGATACTGCTTTAATTTCTTTGTTTAGCTTCAGCGTATCTTCAACAAGACTTGGCAGCTTAACTAACTGCTTCACCAGCTTTTTCTCATCAGCTTCGGTCAAGCCGCTTCGGCGAGCCAGCACGATTGCAAGGATGATTAGGACGGTGAGCTGTGTTGTGAACGCTTTTGTAGACGCTACCCCGATTTCTTGACCTGCCATTGTTAACAAACAAAAATCAGATTCACGCACCAAGGAACTAGTTGCGACATTACAGATGGCGAGGCTTGCCACATAGCTGAGAGTCTTGGCATAACGCAAAGCCGCTAACGTATCGGCGGTTTCCCCTGATTGAGAAATCGTTAGAAATAGAGCTCCGGGTTGAACAATAATGTCTCTGTAACGATAGTCACTCGCTATGTCCACTTGACAGGGAATTTTTGCAATTGACTCAAACCAATATTTTGCAACCTGGCCGGCATGAAAGCTCGTCCCACAAGCAACAATTTGGACACTTTTTACCTTGTCAAATATCGATTTTGCGTTAACACCAAAGGCTTCTTCTAGTACATGAACTTTACTAATACGACCGTCCAACGTGTCTTGTATAACCTGTGCCTGTTCATGTATCTCTTTCAGCATAAAATGTTGATAAGGCCCTTTTTCTGCATCTTTCACTCGATCAGATAGGGTCGTAATCGCGCGCTGAACCTTTTTCGAGCCATGCCAAATAGTAAAGCTATCTAGCTTTATTTCTGCAATATCACCTTCTTCTAGATAGATAAACCGGTCTGTTACTTGGCCAAGTGCGAGCGGATCTGAAGCAACAAAGTTTTCCCCTATACCCACCCCTATTACTAAGGGGCTTCCACTTCGGGCAGCAACTATAGTCCCTGGCTCAGACTCATCAACCACACAAAGGCCATAGGCACCTTTCAATTTCTTAGTGATGTTTTTAACAGCGTCTACTAGACTTAAATCCATTTCCTCTCTGGCTTGGTGAATTAGGTGGGCAATCGTTTCGGTATCTGTGTCGGTGCAAAATTCATAACCTTTTTGCTGCAACACAGCGCGAAGTTCTTCAAAATTTTCGATTATTCCATTGTGGACGATAGCGATGCGGTTGTGGGATGTGTGAGGGTGGGCGTTATTGAGGGTTGGTTTGCCGTGTGTCGCCCAACGAGTATGAGCGATACCAAGGGACCCGCTGATTTTAGATTTGTTACTGGCCGCCGCCAGTTTCTCAACTTTACCGACCGCTTTGACGATTTTTAATTGCAGCTTATCGCCTGTCAGCATAGCAAGACCAGCAGAGTCATAACCTCTATACTCCAGTCGTCTTAAGCCCTCCAATAGTATCTTAGTCACATCGCGTTCGGCGATCGCACCAACTATTCCACACATTCTTAATTTCCTTATATGCTAGATTATGCAGGCCTTAACCAATCCAGCCACTGTATTTTTCGAGTCAACTTTTGGCCAACTAGCTTATTTTTTCTTAGGTCGCACCCATCCATCTATATTTCTTTGCTTCGCCCTGCTTACCGCTAGTTGCTCCTTACCAACGTCTACATTAATTACAGAGCCAGCCGCGACAAAACTGTTGTCATCAAGGTTTACCGGGGCAATCAATACGCTATTTGAGCCGACAAACACATTATCGCCAAGTGTACTTTTATGTTTATTTGCACCATCGTAATTACAGAAAATAGTACCCGCACCAATGTTCACCTTACGTCCAATTATTGCATCACCGATATACGCGAGATGGTTCGCTTTCGAGCCTTCACCAAAGCTAGCATTTTTTGTTTCTACGAAATTACCAATCTTTACATTCTTCCCAAGCTTGGTTCCAGGCCTTAATCTAGCTGACGGGCCTATTTTGCAACCTGAACTTATTTCAGCGCCATCAATATTGCTACCAGCTAAGATGTGTACATCGTCGCTAATAATAGAGTCTTTTATAATAACATTGGCATCAATCTTAACCTTATTTCCAAGGCGTACAGTGCCTTCAAATATAACATTGATATCAATTTCGACATCTGAGCCAAAGGCTATTTCTCCGCGCACATCGACTCTATTTGGGTCGCGCAGAGTTACTCCGGATTTTAGCATATAGCCGACGATGCGATTTTGGTAGTAGCGTTCAAGAAGTGCTAGTTGCATCTTATCGTTAACACCCTGAGCTTCAATTTCGTCTTTCAGTACGAGAGAATTTACAACGCATCCATCTTGGACCGCCGCTTCAATCACATCTGTTAAGTAATATTCACCCTGTTCGTTATCGTTGCCTAGTTTTTCCAACCAAGAAGATAATTTACCGGCAGGGAGAGCCATGATGCCAGTATTGAACTCGTTGATTCGACGCTGCTCGTCAGAGGCATCTTTTTCTTCAACGATAGCCATAACCTCACCGTCTTCGTCGCGGATTATTCTACCGAGCCCGGTCGGGTCTTGAGTAAACCCTGTTAACACCGCTACAGAATTTGCATTGGCTTTGTTAAGAAGGTGCTCTAGAGTATCTGCCTGAATTAGGGGAACGTCGCCATATAAAATCAATACGACATTACTATCGTCAATGCTCGTTAAAAAAGGAATTGCCTGCTGGACAGCGTGCCCGGTACCAAGCTGTTCCGACTGTAATACGAAATTTAATGGGGCGTCAGCCATATTGGTGTCGCAGTACTTTTCTATTTTTTGGGCGCCGAAACCAACAACAATATGGATTAAATTACTGTCCAGTTCAATTGCTGCCTCAATAGCATGGGCAAGCATTGGCTTGCCGCCGATACAGTGAAGGACTTTTGGGGTACTGGAATTCATCCTGGTACCTTTACCAGCAGCCAGAATGACAACTTCCATGATATGTTCCAGATTAATGGGTGGGTTTTAAGAATATAAAAAAAAAGGCAGCTAATGCCACCTTTTTATTCTTGAAAGTGATTAATTTATCACTTTCTGATCTGGCGTAAGGCTCTTAATTGCGCGGCGGCTTCAGCAAGCTGCACTGCGGCCGTCGTATAATCAAATTCAGCGCTTTGATTGGCAATCGCATTCTCAGCGTCTTCTTTAGCTTTGATAGCGGCGGCTTCGTCTACATCGTCTGCACGTGTAGCCGTATCGGTGAGCAAAGTTACGATTCCCCGCTGCACTTCAAGATAGCCGCCGGACACATAAAACACTTCTTCTTCGCCATCGACCATAATCAGTCTAACTATGCCTGGCTTTAAGCCAGTAAGTAATGGCGCGTGACCCGGAGCTATGCCTAGGTCGCCTACGGAACCTGCTGCGATAACCATTTCAACAAGTCCGGAGAAAATGCTTTTCTCTGCGCTTACTATGTCGCAATGCATTGTCATTGCCATGGTTTATAACCTCGTTCCCTTGTTTTCAGAAAAACCTAATTTAAAGGTTTTTTGCTTTTTCTACAGCGTCATCGATAGAACCTACCATGCTAAATGCTTGCTCTGGTAAGTGATCGTAATCCCCCGCAAGAATGCCCTTAAAGCCAGCAATTGTGTCTTTAAGAGAAACATACTTGCCTGGTGAGTTAGTAAAAACCTCAGCAACCGTAAATGGTTGAGATAAGAACTGGGCAACACGACGCGCTCTGTTTACAGTTTGCTTGTCATCATCAGACAATTCATCCATACCCAAAATAGCAATAATGTCTTTTAGCTCTTTATAGCGCTGCAAAACAGTCTGCACGCCAGTGGCTATATCATAATGCTCTTGACCAATAATTAGAGGATCAAGCTGACGTGATGATGAATCAAGTGGATCTACCGCTGGGTAGATACCTAGTGAAGCAATTTCACGAGACAGTACAACCTTGGCATCCAAGTGAGCAAATGTTGTTGCTGGAGAGGGGTCTGTCAAATCATCTGCTGGAACGTATACGGCTTGGATAGATGTAATAGAACCATCTTTAGTAGACGTAATTCGCTCTTGCAATGCACCCATTTCTTCAGCCAGTGTTGGCTGATATCCCACGGCTGATGGCATACGACCAAGCAGTGCTGACACCTCAGTGCCTGCTAGTGTATAACGATAGATGTTATCTACGAAAAACAATACATCACGGCCTTCATCACGGAAATTTTCCGCCATTGTTAGCCCACTGAGTGCTACCCGTAATCTGTTGCCAGGAGGCTCGTTCATCTGGCCGTATACCATGGCCACTTTAGATTCGCCCTCGAGATCAATTACTTTGGATTCCTGCATTTCGTGATAAAAGTCATTACCTTCACGAGTACGCTCGCCAACACCGGCGAATACTGAAAGTCCACTATGCTCAGTTGCAATATTATTAATTAGTTCAAGCATGTTTACAGTCTTGCCCACCCCGGCACCACCAAATAAACCAACCTTACTGCCCTTAGCGAAAGGACAAATTAGATCGATTACTTTGATCCCTGTTTCTAGCAATTCATTTGTTGATGCAAGTTCTTCATAGGTTGGCGCTTTACGGTGAATAGGCATGCGCGCTTTTTCACCGATTGGACCACGCTCATCAATAGGGCGACCTAATACATCCATAATGCGTCCCAGGGTTTCAACACCAACGGGTACAGAAACAGGGTTACCCGTGTCTTCAACATTTAGACCGCGACTCAACCCTTCAGTACTACCAAGAGCAATTGTGCGAACGATTCCGTCGCCAAGCTGCTGCTGTACTTCTAGAGTAATATCCTTGCCGTCAACGATAAGGGCATCATAAATCTTTGGCACGCTATCACGCGTGAACTCCACGTCTATAACCGCCCCGATAATTTGTACGATTCGACCGCTGCTCATGTCCGGTTCCTCTCAATCCTGCTTATCTTTAACTAAACTTGATGTGTTTGTGTGTGTATTGGCGCTTTATACTGCTGCTGCGCCGCCAGAAATCTCAGAAAGCTCCTGGGTAATTGCGGCTTGTCTTGCTTTGTTATAAACAAGCCCCAGATCTTCAATCAAATCAGATGCATTATCTGATGCGCTCTTCATTGCGACCATTCTGGATGCTTGCTCACAGGCGTTGTTTTCTACCACTGCCTGGTAAACTTGCGATTCAATGAAACGAAGCATTAGACCGTCTAAAAGTTCTTTCGCGTCTGGCTCATATAGATAATCCCAGTGACGCTTTAAGTCTTCGTCATCTGAAGGCAGCAAAGGTACCAGCTGATTAATTATGGGCTTATGAGTCATAGTATTTACAAAGTCATTGCTGACTAGGTTAATCTGATCAATTTCGCCGTTATCATACTTGTCCAACAAAACCTTTACTGAGCCAATAACATCCGAAATCTCTGGTGTGTCTCCCAAATCTTTAACTGAGGCGACTACTTTTCCGCCATAGTTGTTGAAGAACGCCGCGGCCCTTGTGCCGATTGTGCATATTTCTATATCAACACCTTGATCTGCCCACTGTTTCATTGAAGCAACAGTTGCCTTAAACGCGTTGATGTTCAATCCACCGCATAGTCCGCGGTCAGTAGAAACCACGATATAGCCTACCTTTTTAACTTCGCGAGTGTCGAAGTAGGTATGCCGATACTCAGGTTTTGCGTTTGCGATATGACCTATAACAGAGCGAATTCTATGGGCATAGGGCTTACCTAGGCGCATTCGATCTTGAGCCTTACGCATTTTACTCGCCGAGACCATTTCCATAGCCTTGGTAATCTTCTGAGTATTTTTAATACTCGAGATCTTAGTGCGTATTTCTTTGCCGCCAGCCATTTTTTTGAAACCTCACGCTATACAAGAATTTTCGGGTAAGTGTGTACTTACTTTACCAAGTTTGCGTTGACTTAAACTTATCCAAGGCTGCTTTAAACTGAGCAGCGATGTCATCGTTATAATCACCTTTTTCATTAATCTCAGCTAGCAACTCAGTGTGCTGGCTGTTCATGTATGAAAGTAGTGACGCTTCAAAGTCTAGGATTTTATCTAGTTCAATATCTTCCAAATACTTGTTGTTGGCAGCAAAAATAGAAATAGCCATTTCAGCTACTGAAAGTGGTGAATACTGCTTTTGCTTCATTAATTCAGTGACTCGCTGACCATGTTCCAATTGAGCTCGAGTTGCGTCATCGAGGTCAGATGCAAACGCGGCAAACGCAGCGAGTTCGCGATATTGAGCTAAGGCAATACGAATACCACCACCGAGTTTCTTAATAATCTTAGTTTGTGCAGCACCACCAACACGAGACACAGAAACACCTGGGTTCATCGCTGGACGAACACCTGAGTTAAACAAATCTGTTTCAAGGAAGATTTGACCATCAGTAATCGAGATTACATTGGTTGGTACAAACGCTGAAACATCTCCGGCTTGGGTTTCAATAATAGGCAACGCCGTCAATGAACCGGTTTTGCCTGTAACTTCGCCGTTAGTGAATTTTTCAACGTAATCAACACTTACTCTCGATGCGCGCTCTAAAAGGCGTGAATGTAAATAGAACACATCGCCAGGATAAGCTTCACGACCTGGAGGTCTTCTAAGCAGCAAAGAAATTTGACGATATGCTATTGCTTGCTTGGTTAAGTCATCATAAATAATTAGCGCGTCTTCACCGCGGTCACGGTAATACTCGCCCATTGTGCATCCTGAGTATGGTGCGATAAATTGCATAGATGCAGCATCGGATGCGCTCGCAACCACCACAATGGTGTACTCCATGGCACCGTTTTCTTCTAGTTTCTTAACAACGTTAGAAACTGATGAGGCTTTTTGACCTATGGCAACATAAATACATTTAACGTTTTTGCCTTTCTGATTAATAATCGTATCCAGCGCAACCGCCGTTTTTCCTACCTCACGATCACCAATAATTAATTCGCGTTGGCCACGACCAACAGGAACCATTGCATCAATAGACTTCAAACCTGTTTGTACTGGTTCTGAAACCGACTGCCTTGCAATAACTCCGGGGGCTATTTTCTCAACAGCATCTGTCAGCTTCGTTTCAACTGGTCCCTTGCCATCAATTGGTCTACCGAGTGCGTCTACCACACGGCCCTCCAGCTCTGGTCCGATAGGTACTTCCAAAATCCGACCAGTGCATTTGCAAGACTGACCTTCTTTTAGCGTTAGATAGTCACCCAAAACGATAGCGCCGACTGAATCTCGCTCTAAGTTTAAGGCCATGCCGTAAAGACCACCTTCAAACTCGATCATTTCGCCATACATAACAGCAGTAAGGCCGTGGATACGGATGATACCGTCAGATACACTAACGATCGTGCCTTCGTTTTTGGCCTGAACAGAGACATCGAGGTTATCGATTCTCTTTTTAATAATCTCACTGATTTCAGATGGATTCAGTTGTTGCATGCTTGTTTCCTTTGTTCCTGACCTGATCAGGAATTCATTGATTCAGCTAACTTGACCAGTTTTCCGCGGACAGAACTGTCAATAACAGTATCGTCCGTGCGAATAACAGCGCCGCCGAGTAGGCTCTGATCAACATTCGTATTCAAAATAATGTCTCTTTGCAATCTTGTTTTTAGACTATTCGCTAACTTGTCTAATGTTTCTGAACTGAGCTCATAAGCGCTTGTCACTTCGACATTCAGAGTTTTTTCCTGGTTCGCTTTCAGGGCATCAAATTGTTCGGAAATCGCTGATAAAAGAACAAGGCGCTTATTCTCAGCAAGCAAATTAACAAAGTTCTTACCTTTGTCATTGAGCTCATCACCGCATAATTCTATAAAAATTGCAGCCAATTGCTCTGACGATAATGACGGGTCGGTTAATAAAGCACCAACTTTTTCATTTACCGCTATAGCAGCTGACATGCTCAGCATTTTTGACCATGCGTCAAGCGAACTGTCTTGCAAAGCCACTTGAAAAGCAGCTTTTGCGTACGGTCTTGCTAATGTGCTTATCTCTGCCATTTGATAACTTTTCTATAGCTCGTTAGCTAGTTTCTCTAATAAATCTTCGTTAGCAGCCTGATCAATTGATCTCTCAAGAATCTTCTCGGCACCAGCGATGGCAATTGCGGACACTTTCATTCGCAATGCTTCCTTGGCTCGGTTTATTTCTTGTTCAATTTCTGCATTAGCGCCAATAATAATACGCTGTGCTTCTTCGACGGCTTTCTCTTTACCTTCTTCTACGATCTGAGCTGCGCGCTTGTTAGCCAGATCAATGATCCCAGCCGCCTCAACTTTAGCTTCTTTCATTTGGCCAGTAGAGCGAGCTTGCGCTAGCTCTAGATCTTTCTCGGCACGCGCTGCTGCTTCTAAGCCATCAGCGATACGCTGCTTTCGCTCTTCCAATACATTGGAAAACAAAGGCCAGACCTTAGAGCTACAGAACCACCAAAACACGAAAAACGCGAACGACTGTCCAAATAGAGTTAGGGTTATATCCACAGCAATGACTCCCGCAAATTAAGAACTAGTTAGGTTTAACCTAACTGGCTCAGGAATGGGTTTGCAAATGTAAACCACATACCAATACCGATACCGATCATTGTGATCGCATCGATTAGACCAGCGACTAGGAACATGCTGCCCTGTAATTTAGGGGCCATTTCTGGCTGACGTGCAGAACCTTCTAGGAACTTGCCGCCCAAGATGCCGAATCCAATTGCTGTACCTAGGGCGCCCATACCAAGCAACCAAAATACTCCTATGACTGTAGAAGCCAATATTATTTCCATCATTTCCTCCGGGGTTTTCTGTGGTTCAGAAAACTTTCTTTAAAAGTAAGTATTAATGTTCAGGTGAATCGTGAGCTGCATTTAAATACACAATAGTTAACATCATGAAGACAAATGCCTGCAGGGGGACAACCAAAATATGGAATACCGCCCAAATAAAGTGTGCTGGTAGTTGCACTGCACCCAATAGGCCTGCAATGACTAAAAATAAGAGTTCGCCGGCGTACAAATTACCGAAGAGTCGCAGGCCAAGAGATATAGGCTTAGCTAACAAAGTAGGAATTTCAATCATCAGGTTAAATGGCATCATCCACTTACCAAACGGGTGAAAAGCTAGCTCGGATAAAAACCCGCCCAGGCCTTTATTTTTAATACTGTAATAAATAATAAGAATGAACACGCTGATCGACATGCCTAATGTAATATTTGGGTCGGTAGTTGGCACAACCTTGAACGACATGTGTTCTTGACCAAAGCCTTGACCAAACCACGCAGCAATCATAGGAATCCAGTCAACCGGCACCAAATCCATAAGATTCATCAAAACAATCCAAACAAAAATAGTTAGCGCTAGCGGAGCAATATGAGCGTTTTTGTGGTTAAAACTCTCGTCGACCTGATTGCCAACAAACTCAAAAATCATTTCAACAAAGTTTTGGATACCGTTAGGAGTGTCGCTAGTAGCTTTCTTGCCAATATAACGAAAGAACAATAATGCACCCCCGCCTAATAAGAATGACCAAAACAAAGAATCAACATGAAATGACATGAAACCCATTTCAGAGGCTTCTTCCATCGTCTTTGCAAACTCCCAATGTCCACTTTCTGGGTTTTTCCCAAAGGTCAGATATGACAAGTGATGAGTAATATACTCTTGCACCGTCTGGTTTACGCCGTGTTCTCCGGCGACGTGGGCTGCTTCTGCCATTTAATTTCTCTGGTCCGTTTGTGCTAATTCATTTATTTGACGGATTGTAATTAAGCCTTACCGAGGCAATTACGCCGACAAACTGAACAACTATAAATCCTAAAATAAGGGCATACGCATTCAAATTCGTAATCAAACCGAAGCTTAGCGCAAATAAACCGATAACAATGATTAATTTGCCAATCTCTCCAGCCATAAAACTCTGAACAATCTTCTTAGCGTTTCGTGCACCACTATAGCGAAAGGCTTGGGATGCGAAAAAACTATTCGATAGTGTACTAATTACTCCACCAAGTAACCCCGAATATGCCGTCACTAACCCTACCAATAGCAGAGAAACCGCGGCGATCAAAACACTAGCTGCAGCTTGAGCAACTATCACTTTATATACTGGTGGGGGTTTTAAGTTAGTCACAAACCTGAGCTATTAAGCTGCGGCCTTATACCTCGTACAGCGCTATTACACCAATTTGGGCCGCTAAAGCTTATTCGCGGTTATCCAAAAGCACGCGCATTATAGGGGCTTTAGAGCCCCTTATCAACCACGTTTAGAGTCAATTTATATGAGAGAGGATACCATCGAGCTCATCAAGGCTGTTATATTTGAGTATCAGTTTGCCTTTACCCTTGGCTGTGTGCTGAATAAGAACTTTAGCGCCAAGCTTTTCTTCTAGGCTTTCTTCGAGGTTTTTAATATCAGGATCTATAACAGTAGGATTGCTCTCATCCTGAGGCCCGGCCATTAATCGTCTGACTAGCGCTTCTGTTTGTCTAACGGAAAGCCCACGACCAACCACTGATTTTGCCGCTTCAGACTGCCGAATATCATCGAGAGATAAAAGAGCTCTAGCGTGGCCCATCTCGAGATCGCCGTGTTCGAGCATCTTACGAACATCAATAGATAGCCCTATAAGCCTTATAAGGTTAGTCACTGATGCCCTAGACTTCCCCACAGCATCAGCAACCTCTTGCTGAGTTAATTCAAACTCGTCTTGCAGGCGCTTAAGCGCCATGGCTTCCTCAATAGGATTGAGGTTTTCCCGCTGAATATTCTCGATAAGCGACATAGCAATTGCCGCTTCGTCTCCAACCGGTTTAATCAGTGCCGGAATAGTGTCCAGGCCCGCAATTTGGCAGGCTCTCCAGCGTCGCTCACCGGCTATGATTTCATATCTATCTGCGGAAATTGGACGAATAACAATGGGCTGCATAATGCCTTGCTTCTTTATGGAGTTTGCCAGCTCCTCAAGGGCTTCTTCATGCATATCAGTACGGGGTTGATATTTACCGCGCTGAATTAGCTCAATTGGGACATGCTTGAGCTCGCTTTCCTTTTGCTCTGGGCGCGGAGGCTCTGAGCCTGACCTATCTCTGGGCTTCCCTAGTAGGCTCGCCATAGTCTCTGTACTACTAGAGGACAGAAGCGCATCTAATCCTCTGCCGAGTTTTCTCTTCTCAGTCATTTCTATTCCGATAGTTAGTAATAAACCTAACGCTTGTCTCTAATGAGGTTAATGGAGTGGGGGTTGACTATTTAGCCTACCTGTTTGTAACCCACCCGCCTGCTAACTAATGTTATCTGCTTATCTTGGCAAAGCTGCAGCAGCTTCGTCATGACGGCGGAGCATTTCGCCCGCTAAGGCCAAATACGCAATAGCACCTCGGGACTTTCTATCGTATTTAATCACTGGCTTTCCGTAGCTTGGTGCTTCGGCTAAGCGAATATTTCTTGGCACAACCGTTCTGTAAACAGTATCGCCAAAGTGGCTAAAAAGCTGGCCATTTACCTCCGTGGTCAGCTTGTTGCGCGGGTCATACATCGTCCGCAATATTCCTTCAATTTTTAAGTCTGGATTGAGACGATCTTTAATCGCCCCAATCGTATCCATGAGCGCGGACAGTCCTTCTAGTGCGTAGTATTCACACTGCATTGGAATAACAACTCCGTCCGCTGCAACTAACGCGTTAATCGTTAACATGTTCAGAGATGGTGGGCAGTCGATCACGATAAAATCGTACTTGTCTCGCACTGAGTCTATTATTGTGCGAAGTTTAAACTCTCGGTTTTCAACTCCCATCAGCTCAATTTCAGCGGCTACAAGATCGCCATTTGATGGCAGAATATCGTAATCAGCCTCATCTAGAGTCTGGAGAACGTCAGCTATTTTTGCGGTATCTGTGAGCAGATCGCAAACGGTATATTCAAGGGTAGACTTGTCTACACCGCTACCCATTGTCGCGTTTCCCTGCGGATCTAAATCAATAAGTAACACCTTTTTCCGAGTCACTTTCAATGATGCCGCAAGGTTTACCGATGTCGTGGTTTTACCGACGCCGCCTTTTTGATTGGCTATGGCTAATACTTTACCCACGTTTATTTTCAAACCTCTTTAGTGAGATGAAACTATCTCTGGTGTTTATTCACCGGTGTTTGTTCAATAGTATTGATTTACTGGTGAAATTTACCGGTATAAATAAACCAGTGCTTAGGCTTACATATTGCTAAATAGCGTGTCTTATTTCGACTAAATGACGCTCGCCATCTTCGCCGGGTATTTCTAATTTTGATACTTTTGCAACCACAAAACCATCTATTAATTCGTCTATTTCTTGTTCCGGATATCGACCTTTCATAGCCAGTAAAAAGCCATCTTGCGCGAGCAAATGCGCCGATTTAGTAGCCATGTCGCTGAGAGAAGAGAACGCCCTGCTAATGACAATATCAATTTGCTGATTATTTTGATAGTGCTCTATTCGAGAATTTTCGATCGTAATATTGCTTAGTTTTAATGCTAGCTTTGCTTGAAATAGAAAGCGGGTCTTTTTGCCGTTGCTATCTATCAATATGAAGTGCTTGTCTGGGTTTGCTATCGCCAGTGGTATGCCTGGCAGGCCCGCGCCAGTGCCTATATCTGCTATGAGATTGCCTGTGATAAAAGGAGATATTGCCAAGCTGTCTAACAAATGCTTTGAAACCATTTCACCTGGGTCTGAGATACCGGATAGATTAAAACTGCTATTCCATTTTATTAATAGTTGCAGATAAACGTCTAGCGCGGCAAATACATCGTCAGAGAATGACAAACCAAGCGCGTCTGTCCCCTCTCGTAGCTCCTTTATAACAGCTGAATTTGACACGTAATTAACTAGCCCGCTTTACGTTGAACTGATTGATATTTCTTCAAATAAATTAGTAGCAGTGAAATTGCTGCGGGTGTTATTCCTGGAATACGCGAAGCGCGCCCTATATTTTCGGGACGTCTTTCTGAGAGTTTCTGTTTAAGCTCATTTGACAATCCTTGCATAGAGTTATAATCCAGATCTGCTGGTAGCTTGGTGGTTTCTTGTCGCTTAAGCCTTTCAATCTCGTCATATTGACGATCAATGTAACCCTGGTACTTAATTTGAATTTCAACCTGTTGGGATATCTGTTCTTGCATTGTTTCAGAATAACCTAGTGTTGAAAGCGGCCTAGAATCGGCGGCTTCTACTAACGCGTTGTAAGTGATTCTTGGGCGAGACAATAAATCTGCCAAGTTGTACTCACGAACCATTGGCTTTTCTAGCAGAGCGTTTACTGCATCAGCGCTGTCACTACCGGGTCGAACCCAGACGCTAGTTAAGCGTGTTGACTCGGCGTTTACCGCATCCATTTTTTTATTAAAAAATGCCCAGCGTTCATCATCTACCAGTTTTAACTCTCTGCCTTTTCCAGTGAGTCGCTTATCTGCGTTATCCTCTCTTAGAGTCAGGCGGTATTCGGCTCGACTTGTAAACATGCGGTAGGGCTCATTGGTGCCTAGTGTAATTAGATCATCAACTAAAACACCTATGTATGCTTGGTCTCTGCGAGGGCACCAGCTTTCTTGATCTCTCGCTTTCAACCCGGCATTTAATCCAGCTAATAATCCTTGCGCGGCAGCCTCTTCGTAGCCGGTCGTGCCATTTATTTGGCCGGCAAAATAGAGCCCTTCTATAAACTTTGTCTCCAAGGAAAAATGGAGATCACGAGGGTCAAAATAGTCATATTCTATGGCGTAGCCTGGACGAGTTATATGAGCTGATTCAAAGCCTTTTATCTCCCTAACCATTTGCACCTGAACATCAAACGGCAAACTTGTAGAAATGCCATTGGGATAAAGCTCATTAGTATTTAGCCCTTCAGGTTCTACAAATATTTGGTGTGAGTCTTTATCAGCAAAGCGGACTACCTTGTCCTCGATGGACGGGCAATAGCGTGGACCAGTGCCCTCGATTACACCAGTAAACATGGGAGACCTGTTCAGGCTTCCTCTGATAATGTCATGGCAAGCCGCGTTGGTTTTGGTGATGAAGCAGTTGACCTGCCTTGGATGCTCTGACACATTGCCCAAATAAGACATAACCGGCAGCGGGGTATCGCCTGGCTGTTCTTGCATAACGCTAAAATCAACCGTCCTAGCGTCTATACGCGGCGGGGTACCTGTTTTCAATCGACCTACTCGAAATGGCATTTCTCTAAGGCGCTGAGCTAGTGCTATAGACGGTTGGTCGCCAGCTCTGCCGCCAGAGCTATTTTCCAACCCGATATGGATCTTCCCACCTAAGAAAGTACCTGTGGTTAGAACCACTTGTCTCGCTCGAATGGTCATTCCCATTTGAGTTATGACGCCTTCGACACATCCATTGTTAATGACTAAGTCGTCAACACCTTGCTGAAACAAGACTAAATTAGGCTCCGCTTCGAGCAACTCTCTAATGGCCGCTTTATAAAGTACACGGTCCGCTTGAGCTCGCGTTGCCCTAACCGCAGGCCCTTTCGATGCATTGAGAATTCTAAACTGAATACCAGCTCGATCTATTGCCTTGGCCATTGCTCCGCCTAGCGCATCAATCTCTTTAACTAAGTGGCTTTTGCCAATGCCACCTATTGCTGGGTTACAAGACATCTGACCGATTGTTTCAATGCTATGGGTGATCAGTAACGTACTTACGCCTTGTCTTGCAGCGGCCAGCGCGGCTTCTGTGCCAGCGTGTCCGCCACCAATAACAATTACATCAAATCGAGTTGGGTATTCCATAGAGTTAAACCAGTCACACTATTAAAACGGCTGCAAATTATAATCGCTTGAAAACAAAAAAGATTTACATTGTTTATCTAAATAATACTATTAGAGTATTAAATATATATGGAGATAAGGGTATAGATGTAGATAATGATAGTAAATGCATTATCTGTTGAAAACTCACTATTTTCTTTTTAAATCAATAAGCTAAAACAAGTATAAAGTACTTAGTAAGCTAAGTGTTATCGGTACTTAAGTAGTGTTTTACCTGTGAAGAAAAAATAGACTAACGTAGACGATAGAGAGTTCATATTTTTAACTAAGTGTTTGTCCCTCTAATTTTCCAAGTTATACACAGCTTAGTTTGAGCGGCTATTTGCCAACACAAAAGTTAGAGAATATTTCCCCTAATAAGTCATCACTGGAAAAATCTCCGGTTATCTTGTTAAGTTCCTGTTGAGCGATTCTTAGTTCTTCCGCTAGTAATTCCCAGTGTGAGTGGTCGCTTACGCGCTCTGACGCTATTTCTATGTGCTTTAGAGCGCCTCGTAGGGAAATTAGATGACGCTCTCGAGCAATAAAGCTATTTTCACCCGCTGCAGTGTAATTAACACATTCTTTTAAATGTTGGCGAAGAGATTCCATTCCAAGAAGGTTTTTGGCTGAGATTGCTATAACGGGAACACTAATATTTTGGATATTTACCGAGTTAGGGCTTGTCCAGTTATCTCGAGCTAGGTCTATTTTATTTAAAATCACAGAACTGTGACTTAACATTTCACTAAAACTACTGTCATCGGTCAACAAAGCCAAGACCTCAAGCGTTGCTGCTTCTATAGAGGTACTTATGTCGGTTGTATCAAGGACGAGCAAAAGCTGATCAGCGCTTTTTATGGCGACCTTCGCCCTTCTTACGCCTTCCTTCTCTACAACATCAAGGCTCTCTCTCAGGCCTGCTGTATCAATTATATTTAAAGGTAGGCCATCAATGCTAATTTGCTCTTGTAGGATATCTCGCGTAGTTCCTGGGATGTCGGTGACGATCGCGCGCTCAACTTCAGCGAGTGCATTTAGAAGGCTGCTTTTCCCTGCGTTGGGCTTGCCTGCAATAGCAATGGACAAGCCTGTCTTTAATAATACCCCCTGTTTAGCCCCTTCTAATATGTTGTCTACTTGATCTTTAGTGTTTATTAGGTCTTGCTGGATTCGCTCTTCCGACTCTAAATCTATCTCTTCGTCGGAGAAATCTATGCTGGCTTCGACTTGAACACGAAGACTAATGAGCTTAGCAACGATGGCGTGAATGCGTGCTGAGAAAACACCTTGGAGTGTTCTCATTGCAGACTTTGCTGCTTGTTCAGAGCTTGCTTCGATCAGATCAGCGATTGCTTCTGCTTGTAGTAGGTCAATTTTCCCGTTTAGAAACGCGCGTTCTGAAAACTCCCCTGGCCTTGCTAGGCGCGCTCCTGCTTCTAGTGTAGATTTCAACACTTCTTGAATAATTTGACTACCGCCGTGCCCTTGCAGCTCTAATATATCTTCGCCGGTAAACGAATTTGGAGAAGAAAAATAAAGAGCGATTCCTTGTTCTATCGGCACTCCAGAGGCGTTTAGGAAATTACTATAATGAGCATGCCTTGGGGTGGGCACAAAGCCGAGAATTGATTTGGCTATATCAAGACAAGCAGGGCCAGATATGCGAACGATACCAATCCCTCCTTGTCCCGGCGGAGTGGCGATGGCACAGATTGTATCGCTGTTGAAAAATGACATCTGGTAGCTAGTGGCCGGCTATCGTTAAAACTAAATCATTCAAGCCGGATATTTTATCTTGCTTATCAGTTGCGCCTGTCTGATTTAAACTATGAGCCTTTTTTAGCTTCATAGGCAGCCTCAATTTTTCTGGTGATATACCACTGTTGCGCAATACCTAAAGCGCCGTTGGTGAACCAATAAAGTACTAGGCCGGCAGGAAACCAAAGAAACAAGACGGTCATCATAATGGGCATTAGCTTCATAACTTGAGCTTGCATTGGGTCAGCAGGAGCGGGGCTCAAAGTAGTTTGTAAATACATTGTTGCGCCCATCAGCAAGGGAAGAATGAAGAATGGGTCTCGTACAGATAAATCATTCAGCCAAAATATAAAAGGAGCATGTCTTAACTCTACGCTTTCAAGAAGTACCCAGTATAGAGCTATAAACACAGGCATTTGCACTAGCATTGGCAGGCAGCCGCCAAACGGATTTATTTTTTCTTTTTTATAGAGTTCCATCGATGCTTGTTGCAGCTTCATCTTATCGTCGCCATAAGCCTCTTTTAGTTTTTGCACTTTGGGCATTAAACGACGCATGCCAGCCATGGATTTATACTGCGTCTCTGAGAGTTTATAAAACAATGATTTAACTACTACAGTAAGGAGTATTATTGAAAAACCGTAGTTACCAATCACCGATTCAATTTGGCGCAGTAACCAATAGATTGGTGCTGCAAGAAACCATAAGAAGCTATAATCGATAGTTAAATCGAGGTTTTCTGATATTTCAGCCAACACATATTGATCTTTTGGGCCGGCGTAGTACTGCATCGTGGCAGTTGAAGTTGATCCTGGTTCAACATTAAAAGCGGCCGCGGTGAACTCGCCGTAGTATTGATTGGCATTGTTTTTTCGCGTACTAAATCTATTGAGAGTAGCTGGATCTGGAATCCAGGCGGTAAGGAAGTAATGCTGACTAAACGCCATCCACCCACCCGTGACATCCACAGTTGAACGACCGTCATCTATGTCGTCAAATTCGTATTCTATATATGGGTCTTCTTCTGCAGCGGTGCTAACAAAGCCAAGGTAAGTTCTGCCGAAACCACCAGCGTCGCTTGGGTCATCGAAGGCATCGCGTTTTATCTGTCCGAATGGATTTGCTTGCCACGAGTTACCTGAGCGATTATTAACAATGAAACTGACGTCAAAAAGATAGCTGTTTCTATTAAAAGTGAAGCGCTTTGTTACCTCCACACCTGCCTCTGTAGTTAACAATAAATCGACGTTCAGAGTGTTTTGGGACTCTGTCATTTCAAATGAATTGCTGTTTACTCGGTATGTTGCGCGGCCGTTAGAATCAACGCCATTGGTTCCAATTAAGCCACTTTGGGCAACATATTCTCGCCCTGCGGTGCGTTCTAGAATAACGAAGGGGTCGCCGGCGACCTCTAATTGTTTTAGGTACTTCGGCAGAGCGAGATAAACGATATCGCCGCCGACAGGGTCAATACTGATGTTGAAGGTGTCGGTTATGACATTGATTAGCTGGCTACTGCTCGCTGAGACGGAAGCAGTGGTGGTTGGAATATCGGTGTTGGTAGCTAGGGTTTGGTCATTAGCAGCAGGTGTTGAGCTGGGTAAATCGGAAGGCAGGTCGCTGGGTATATCACTAGATGCGACATTGCTAACGGCTGAGGCAGAAAACTCGGCTATGGGTGTGGAACCGTCGTTACTTCCCACGTTTGGAGGGTAATCGTCCTGCCACGCTAATAGCATTAAATAGGTGACAACAGCTAGAGCGGTGTATAGAGCAAATTTAGGTAAATCCATATTGGCTGATTACTTAGTTATCTAGATTAATTTTCGGAGCAGGAACGAGGTCAATGCCGCCTTCATGCCATGGGTGGCAGCTACAGATCCTGCGGACCCCAAGGCAGCAGCCTCTTAGAGATCCATGGATCTCGATAGCTTCCTTCGTATACTGTGAGCAGCTTGGATAGAATCGACACTGTTGGCCAATCAGAAGACTCAGAGTCACCTGATATAGTGAGATAAGTCTTATTAGTAAGGCTTTAAGCATGAGTAGGTCGTTGATTAGTGTTTAGCGGTAGATGACACACGAGCTTGTTTTTTAGCTAGGTCCTGCCAGAGCTGGTTTAGCTGGTCTACAATCGCTTGATTCTCAAGTTTATCAGCATCTTTTCGTGCTAGCACAACTAAATCAAGATTATTCAACGTGGATTTCTGGGTTCTGAAAGATTGGCGTATTAATCGTTTAATACGGTTTCTGTGAACCGCTTTGCCAACGTTTTTCTTAGCAATAACTAACCCCACCCTAGGCGTCGGTAAGCTATTGTTAGTCGCGAGCACTAGAAAGTACCGGTTTGATACTTTCAATTGTGACTTATCGAATACGGTTTTGTAGTCTGAAGCAGTAAGAAGCCGGCACGATCGTGAGAAGGCGTTGTCTGCCACAGCTAGAACTCTTTTACAGTAAGAATTGAGTAAATAGAGTATTAAGCAGACAAGCGAACGCGGCCTTTGGCTCTGCGTCTTTTAATCACTAGTCGGCCACTCTTGGTAGCCATGCGTGCTCTAAAACCGTGAGTACGCGCTCGTTTCAATACACTGGGTTGGAATGTTCTTTTCATAACAATATTTCCGAAATAACTAACAAACCATTTGTACTTGGTTTGCAAAAATGAGGGCGAATTCTAGTGTTTTTACGCGCTCATTGCAATCACCAAATACATTTAAACGCCTCTACGACTCATATTTTAACGGGTGTCTAGGCGATCTTCTAGACGAATGTTTAACCAACTAGTTATACACAGGTTGTTCACAGTATAATTATCAACAGGTTGTTGTTTTTTTGGTGGCATCCAGCGTTTCAGTGGCCGGTTTTTATCAGCAAAAACAACATAACTTGTTGAATATAAACAAGTTTTTATCTATCGAAAAACAGGAAAATTTTTACCCCCAGTAGTGGATAACTTTCATGTGAGTCGTTAGAATTCTACCTCCTCAAAAAGATTAAATAATAGCTGTGGGTCGAGAATAGTGGCAATAGGGAACTGGCAAGACTGTGTTGAGACACTTAAGAGTGAATTACCAGCGCAGCAATTCAATACGTGGATTCGGCCTTTACGAGTTGAAGAAAGTGACAGCGAAGTTGTCATTTTGGCGCCTAACCGTTTTATTAGAGATTGGGTTAAAAGTAAGTTTATGGAGCGGATATCAGATCTGTTTCAACAAAATGCAGAGAGTCCAAAAAACCTTATCCTCGATGTCGACACCTCCACTGCCCGTGTAACGCCTAATTTGAAAGTCAGCCCTCGCCAGGATCGAGCCTCGTCGCAGATTTCGCACCGGCCGCGTTCTGAAATAGTCACTGAGAGTAGTGGCAGTGATTTTTCTGCCAGTAAGGCAGATCTCATTTCAGACTCGCTTAGAAGTAGAAATCCATCCAGCGCTAATTCAAGAACTGTCGATACAATTATTGAAGGAAAGTTGAGGCACCGAGGTGCTTTAAATAGAGATAATTCATTCGATAACTTTGTAGTTGGGAAGTCCAATCAGCTTGCTAGAGCTGCGGCCCAACAAGTAGCAGAAAACCCTGGGTATGCCTACAATCCGCTTTTTATATACGGTGGAGTTGGTTTGGGGAAAACTCACTTGATGCACGCCATAGGTAACTATTTAGTGGCTAAAAAGCCAAACGCTAAAGTTGTTTACCTTCATTCCGAGACTTTCGTAGCAACCATGGTTACAGCGTTGCAGCTCAACGCTATTAACGAATTTAAACGGTTCTATCGGTCGGTGGATGCGCTGTTGATTGATGACATTCAGTTTTTCGCGGGTAAAGAGCGGTCACAAGAGGAGTTCTTTCATACCTTCAACGCGTTATTAGAAGGTGGTCAGCAGATTATCTTAACCTGTGATCGTTATCATAAAGAAATAAGTGGGCTCGAAGAGCGGCTGAAATCGCGTTTTGGTTGGGGATTGACGGTGGCGGTAGAGCCTCCTGAGTTGGAAACCCGCGCTGCGATTTTGATGAACAAGGCAGAGTTAAGTAATGTGGCGTTGCCTTATGAGGCGGCGCTGTTTGTGGCTCAGAGACTCCGTTCGAATGTTCGAGAGTTAGAAGGTGCTTTGAAACGGGTTATCGCTCATTCCGATTTTTTAGGTGAGCCGATTACCTTAGATCTTATAAAGGAGGCCCTCAGGGATCTCTTTGCGATTCAGGACAAGTTAGTCACTATTGATAATATACAACGGTCGGTAGCTGAGTATTACAAAATTAAGATGGCGGATATGCTATCAAAGCGCCGCAATAGATCTATAGCTAGACCGCGCCAGGTTGCGATGACGCTTTCTAAGGAGTTAACAAATCATAGTTTGCCAGAAATTGGTGATGCGTTTGGTGGCCGTGACCACACAACTGTTCTCCACGCTTGCAAGCAAATAAATAAA
This sequence comes from Pseudohongiellaceae bacterium, assembly GCA_047617605.1. Classification (GTDB taxonomy): domain Bacteria; phylum Pseudomonadota; class Gammaproteobacteria; order Pseudomonadales; family Pseudohongiellaceae; genus UBA9145. The sequence goes on from JBLGBJ010000006.1 coordinate 141,859, forward strand.
CTTAGGCATAGCTCGATGGATATTCAGGAAGATTACAATAATCTTCTGCGGTCTTTGTCCAGTTAGTTGTCGCTAATTATGCAATAAGAGTAGAAAAATGCATTTTACAATATCCCGAGAGTCTTTTCTAAAGCCGCTTCAATTGGTCAGCGGCGTCGTCGAACGTAGGCAGACATTACCTGTTTTGTCTAACGTTCTCCTCGTTTTAGAGGGAGAGCAATTGTCCCTCACTGGTACCGATCTTGAGGTAGAGTTGATTGGTAGAGTGATGGTTAGTGAGTCCAAACAATCGGGATCAGTCACTGTTCCTGCGCGTAAGTTGTTGGACATATGTAAATCGTTGGCGGATGACTCGTTGATTGAACTGAGTATGTCGGACAACAAAAAATTAACAGTAAAATCTGGTCGTAGTCGGTTTACTTTAACCACCCTGCCCGCGACTGAATATCCAAGCGTGGAAGAGGAGCCTGATACATTCTCGGTATCACTTTCGCAAAGCCGGCTTAAAGAGTTGCTTGATAGTACCAGCTTTGCAATGGCGCAACAGGATGTTAGGTATTATTTAAATGGGATGCTATTTGAAGTAGGTAACGATTATTTGCGTGTTGTTGCGACTGATGGCCACCGTTTGGCGATGGAAACAATGTCCATTGATGATGGAACAGCACAGACTCAACAATTAATTGTTCCTAGAAAAGGCATTATTGAGCTTGGCCGGTTATTGGGTGAGGAAGGCGATATTACTCTAACTTTCGGTCAGAACCATATACGAGCGAAGGTCACAGAGACTACTTTCACCTCTAAGTTGGTCGATGGCAAATTCCCTGATTATAACCGGGTGCTTCCGAAAGGTGGTAACAAGGTGCTAATTGGCAATTGCCAGGAACTTAAGCATGCGTTCACGCGGGCGTCTATTTTGTCCAATGAAAAATATAGAGGAGTTCGCGTTATTCTCTCAAATGGCGAACTAAAGATTTTAGCGAACAATCCAGAGCAGGAAGAAGCAGAAGAAGTGATTGCCCTTGAGTACGATGGTGAAACGTTAGAAATTGGTTTCAATGTTAGTTATTTGATTGATGTTCTGGCAACGATTTCTTGCGCCAACGCCAAAATCACTCTTTCAGATCCTAATAGTAGTGCGCTGATTGAAGCGGAAACAGGCAGTGACGCAGTTTATGTCGTTATGCCAATGCGTCTTTGAACGTTGGTTTGTTGTGGAAAGATTTATTAAATGACGGCTATTAGTAGGCTTCATGTTAGAGCTGTCAGAAATATTGTCGACGTCTCCATCGAGCCGGTCGAAGGGTTTAATCTTTTTTACGGAGGCAATGGAAGCGGTAAAACCAGTCTCCTTGAGGCTATTCATGTGCTGGCGTCAGGCAAGTCGTTTCGCAGCAGTAAATTAGATTTGCTGTTGCAACATGGCTCGGATAATACTCTAGTCTTTGCTGAGTTAGTTAGTGGTCATAAGTTCGGCGTTTCTAAGGCGCTTAAGGAGCCTCCGCAGTTAAAGTTAAACGGAGATCGAGTTAAAAACTGGGAGTCAGTTGCCTTGCGGTTGCCGGTGTTGGTTTTAGATTCGAATTCTTTCCAGTTAGCTGATGGTGGCCCACAAGTAAGACGAGCGTTCCTAGATTGGGGGGTGTTCCACGTGGAACCAGGCTTCCTAACGTGCTGGAGAGACGTTAAAAGATGTATAGCCCAGCGCAATCTCCTGCTTCGTGGGCGAACGCTTGATTCGGGCCTTGTCTCTGCTTGGGACGCCGAGCTGTCACTTTGCTCTGAACAGGTTGATACCTCTCGAAAAAAATATGTTTCTCTCTTCTCTCCCTTGTTTAAGCAAATATACGCAGAGCTTGCTCCTTCGGTGGCTCAAAGCCTTTCCCTTTCTTACACAAGGGGTTGGGATGAAAATAAGCCGCTACGAGAGTTGTTGTTAGAAAACCAAAAGCTGGACTTCAAGTATGGGGCCACGCAAGCTGGTCCACATAGAGCTGAGATGCTATTAAAGTTCGGTAAAGATAAGGCTACGGATGTATTGTCCCGCGGACAGTTGAAAGTCTTGGTGATCGCCCTTAAGATCGCTCAAGGCCGGCTTCTTAACAGCCTTTCGGAAACGCGCTGTACTTTTTTGGTTGACGATCTTGCGGCGGAATTGGACTCCGTCAATCGCTCGGCGGTTCTGGAGCTTTTACATGACACTAGGGGGCAGATTTTTGTTACTGCGGTTGAGCGAGCAGACATTGATTGCTGCTTGCCAGAGGCGGCAACGCCAGCTACGTTCCACGTGGAACGTGGTATAATAAAGACTTGATTTACCTCGGATTTACCCGATATCTATAGATATGAATAATTTGAGTTCACGCATACTAAAAGCGCGTACTAACGGAGTAAGAAATGACTGAAGAAACCCTATCGGAATACAATTCTGACAGCATAAAAGTCCTTAAAGGGCTCGATGCAGTAAGAAAGAGACCCGGAATGTATATTGGAGACACTGATGACGGCACAGGCCTCCACCATATGGTTTTCGAGCTAGTAGATAACTCTATTGATGAGGCGCTAGCAGGGCATTGTGATGAAGTGAAAGTGACTATTCACATCGGCGAGACTATAACGGTTTCTGATAACGGACGTGGTATCCCTACTGAAATGCATCAAGAAGGGGTTTCCGCTGCAGAAGTAATAATGACTGTTCTTCACGCTGGTGGTAAGTTTGACGCGAACAGCTACAAAGTATCTGGTGGTCTGCACGGGGTTGGTGTCTCCGTCGTTAATGCCTTATCGGAGGAGTTAAAGCTCACTATCAGACGAGAAAACAAGGTATATGAGCAAAATTATGTTCATGGAGTACCGCAAGCGCCGTTGGCTGTTGTTGGTGAAACCTCAACTACCGGTACGGAATGTCACTTTAAGCCTTCCGTAGATACATTTACTAACGTTGAATTTCATTATGATATTTTGGCAAAAAAGTTACGTGAGTTAGCGTTTCTTAACGCAGGCGTCGCAATTCGACTGATCGATGAAAGAATTGGTAAAGAGGAGCTTTATAAGTATGAGGGAGGAGTTAAAGCGTTTGTTGAATATTTAAATAAGAACAAGCCAACTATTAACAAAATATTTTACTTTAAGGCGGAGCGTGAGGAAGACGGTATTACAGTCGAAGTCGCTTTACAGTGGAATGACTCATACCAAGAAAATATATTTCCTTATACAAATAATATCCCTCAACGAGATGGCGGCACTCACTTGGCTGGTTTCCGTGGTGCACTGACCCGGGTTCTAAAAGGCTACCTTGATAAAGAACTGTCGTCTAAAAAAGGCAAGGAAATTACGACTAGTGGTGATGATGCGCGAGAAGGCTTAACGGCCATTATATCTGTCAAAGTTCCAGACCCTAAGTTCTCTTCTCAAACAAAAGATAAATTAGTGTCTTCTGAAGTAAAAAGTGTCGTAGAACAAGAAACGGCGGCTTACCTTAATGACTACTTGCTAGAAAACCCACAGGACGCACGGCAGATCGTAAATAAGATGGTTGATGCTGCTCGTGCCCGTGAAGCTGCGAGAAAAGCTCGTGAGATGACAAGAAGAAAAGGCGCTTTAGACATTGCTGGCCTTCCTGGAAAATTAGCCGATTGCCAGGAAAAAGACCCTGCCCTGTCTGAAATATATATAGTGGAGGGTGATTCGGCCGGTGGTTCTGCCAAACAGGGAAGAAACCGGAAGAACCAAGCGATTTTGCCTCTCAAAGGCAAAATTCTTAATGTCGAGAAAGCCAGATTTGACAAAATGCTCAGCTCCGCTGAGATTGGAACACTAATCAAGGCTTTAGGTTGCGGTATCGGCAACGAGGAGTTTTCGCCTGATAAGCTTCGATATCACAGTATAATCATAATGACCGATGCTGATGTTGATGGCTCTCACATACGCACTCTTCTCCTCACTTTCTTCTTTCGTCAAATGCGGGACCTGGTTGACCGTGGACATATTTTCATTGCGCAGCCTCCCCTATACAAGATTCGCAAAGGCAAACAAGAACAGTATCTGAAAGACGATCAAGAGCTGGCAGTTTACCAAACGCAAATTGCACTTGAAGGTGCCAGTTTGCACGTTAATAAAGAAGCACCGGGAATTAGTGGTGATGCACTGGAATCATTGGTTAAGCAGTTTAACGGCGGTTACGCAATCATCAGCAGATTAGCCCGTGTCTATCCAACAGAAGTTCTGGAGGCTATGATTTTCACTCGAGTGCTGGTTGAAGAAGACCTCAAAGATAAGGCATTGGTGGACGATTGGTTAAGCGAGTTAGGTAAAACATTAGCGGGCAGACAGCCTGGTGTAAGTACTAACTATACGTTCAACGCTTTTGAAGACAGGGAGCGCGGCCTATATCTACCCGAGTCCAAATTAAACCTGCATGGCCTAGAAAGAAGCTATATATTTTCTAGAGATTTCTTTCACTCAGGCGAATACAAAGCACTGGCAGAGCTTGGTAATACCCTAAATGGATTTATTGAACCTGGTGCCTATGTGAAACGAGGCGAGAAGACTAAAGATGTTTCTTCATTTGCAGAAGCCATTGAGTGGCTAACCACTGATGCTATGAAGGGCCATTACTTACAACGCTACAAAGGCCTCGGTGAGATGAATCCAGATCAACTTTGGGACACCACCATGAACCCAGATACTAGACGAATGTTACAAGTAACAATAGATGATGCAATTACTGCAGACCAGCTTTTCAATACGCTTATGGGTGATCAGGTTGAGCCTAGGCGCGAGTTTATTGAACAAAATGCACTAGCCGCTGAAAATCTCGACATCTAACACACGATTCTCGTTAGGCAGTTTTTCCGGCCATCTCAAGAGATGAAAGCACGATCCAGTCACGTAACTGTGCGTTAAGTTCATCGGCTTTGCGGTCTGAGCTATCCACCGGCGCTCCAATTTTTATTTGGATGACGCCGGGAGCTTTACAGAAACGGTGAGGTGGCCAGCAAAGGCCCGCATTATGCGAAATTGGGACAACCGGTACGTTCGCTGCTATCGCGAGTTTCGCCCCACTGCGACTAAACTTCCCAATCTTACCTAGAGGACATCGCTTGCCTTCCGGGAAAAGAATAATAAAATTCCCCGTTCTAATCCTTCTGACCCCCTGTACTAAAAGAGAACGCGCAGCTTTCCTAGGTTTGGATCTGTCGATTGCAATTGGGCCGACTAAACTAAGTGCCCAGCCAAAAAATGGAATCCTTAACAGTTCTTTCTTTAAGATAGGCGATACAGGGGAAACCAACTGATAGAACAATAAGGTTTCCCAGCTGCTTTGGTGATTTGAAACGATTACACAAGGGGATTTAGGCAGGTTTTCTAAGCCGGTTATTTTATATTTTACACCGCAGCATAGTCTTAACCAAAATAAAACAAATGTGCACCAAAACTTAGAGACACTGTAGATAGAGCGCTGGCTCAAAAACGGCGAGAGCAATACTAGTACACTAGAAAGTAGTATGGTTACGATCACGTAACCAAAATAGAAAAACATAGTTCTTAAAGCAGAACGCGCCGTGTTAATCATACTTACCCGATATAATGCTATTAGCGGCTTCAGCGAGGTCTGAAAAAGACTCAAAATCTACTACCCCTAAATCTTTCAAATCAACAAGAGATTTTTCTCCATTGCCAGTTCTTACTAACATGGCTTTACAACCGTAAGCTAGAGCAGCCTGAACATCCTTTAAACTGTCCCCAACAAAAGGCACAGATCGCAGTGAACATTGAAACTTGTCCTCTATTTGTTCTAGTAAACCAGTTTTAGGCTTTCGGCAATTGCAGTGCTCATTAGGTAAATGAGGGCAATAAAAAATGCCTTGAATTTGACCCCCGGCGCTTTCTACGCATTTTATTAGTTTTTGGTGGATGGCATCTAAGTCATCAGTTGAAAATAGTTTGCGTGCAAGACCAGACTGATTTGTAGCAACAACTACTTTAAAACCCGCCGCGCACAGATCTGCTATAGCTTGAATGCTACCGCCAACGGGAATCCACTCCGCCGGAGTCTTGATGTAGTCTTTTGAATCCTGATTTATTACCCCGTCTCTGTCCAATATAACTATTTTCATGGTGAGACTCTAAACCTATTAAATCGCTAACTACTTGGTATGGAGAAGAGATACATCCGCTACTTGCAAAAATAAATTTCGAAGCTTTTTAAGCAGCATAATTCTATTTTTCTTTACCGCCTCTATTTCACTCATAACCATCACATCAACAAAAAAACTATCTACCGGCTCTCTTAAGGTTGAAAGGGCAACTAAACAGTTACTGTAATCGTGGTCTTTAATGAGAGGCGCCAACTCTAACTCTTTTTCTTGTATAAGATTATACAGAGCCTTCTCGGTGTCTGACTCGAATAACGATGGATCTACTTGAATGTCGGGGCCTTCAAATCCAGCCTTAGTTACAAGATTGGAAACTCGCTTGTTCGCAGAAGCAAGCGCGTCAGCTGCCTCCAAACCGCAAAAATGATGAACCGCTGAAATACGCTTATCAAAATCAAGAGGACTTCTAGGTTTCAATGCTCTGACTGACTGAAACACTTCAATTGGTATATCTTTGTCCTGATACCACGCGCGTAGACGCTCCAACATAAATTCAAATATTACCTGATCAGTGTCACTCTCAATATCTAAATTATTAAAACCATTTAAAGCAAACGTTAAGACTTTAAGAATGTCGAGTTCAAGGCGGTTTTCTACCAATATACGCAGTACGCCAAGAGCAGCTCTGCGAATCGCAAACGGATCCTTAGATCCAGTGGGTGGTTGCTTTATGGCGAATAGACCTGCAATCGTATCTATTTTTTCCGCAAGTGAAACAATGTTTCCAGTGAGGGATTCTGGTAATGCGTCACCGGCATAACGAGGAAGGTATTGTTCAACGATAGCCGTGGCGACATCAGAACTCTCACCATCTTTTAACGCGTAGTAATAGCCCATGAGCCCTTGTAAATCAGCAAACTCACCAACCATATCGGTCAGCAAATCACATTTGGCTAAGCTTGCTGCTCTTTGGCAGTTAGAAACGTCACCACCCAATTGCTCTGCCATATGAGTGGCTAGTCTAGATACCCTTTCAGATTTATCAAATACAGTTCCAAGCTTCTCCTGGAAAACAATTGATTTAAGCTTTTCGATCTTTGCCGCCAGAGGAGTTTTTAAATCTGTTTCATAAAAGAATCTGGCATCTGCAAGCCGGGGCCGAATAACCTTTTCGTTGCCCGCGACTACCTGACCTGGATCCGAGCTCTTAATGTTACTTACTGATATAAAACACGGTACTAATTGTTCGTTATCATCAACCAAATGAAAATATTTTTGGTGAGATTTCATCGCCAGAATTAACGCCTCAGGAGGCACTTCCAGAAATTCTTTGTCGAATTCCCCTGATAATGCAACCGGGAATTCTACCAATCCTGTAACTTCATCTAATAAAGCTTCGTCAATTATAGCGGCTGCGTTTCTTTGTTTTGCGATATCCAATACCTGACTTCGTATAAGTTCTTTTCTCTTATCAAAATCTGGGATTACGAAACCTTTCGTTTCCAGCAAACTTTCGTACTCTAAAGGTGTCGTTATAGGTAAAGAAGCCTTATGGTGAAAACGATGACCATATGTTACTGCTCCGCTTCGTACACCAAGTATCTCAGTCTCTATAAAGGTTTCACCGAACAGAAGAACACACCAATGTACTGGTCTCACAAACTCAATTCGCGACGCGCCCCAGCGCATCCTTTTTGGAATAGGCAATTTGTCCAGAGATTTTTGGACTATAGCTGGAAGCAGAGTGATTGTTTGCGCCCCGGCCTTTTTAACCGAGTAAAAAAGTTTTTCTATTCCGTCTTTTTCTACTTTTCCTAATTCGGAGATCTCAACCCCACATGAGCGTGCAAAGCCGCTCGCAGCTTTAGTCGCTTGCCCTTCTTTATCAAAAGCTGACATTACAGCAGGGCCAACTTTCTCAGTTGTACTGTCAGGCTGTGTGGACCTTAGCGCATTTACTCGTACTGCTAATCTTCGCGGGGTAGCAAAAATCTCAACATTACCAAAAGACAAGCCGAGTTCATTTAAACCGGACTCTATGCCTGAAGCGAACGCCCTACTAAGTTTTGGAAGAGCCTTAGGTGGCAGCTCTTCTGTTCCTAGCTCAACTAAAAAATCTTTTGTACTCATTGTTTCTAGGAATCCAGGTATTGTTGTCTAAGTTCTTCGGTAGCAAGCGGAAAACCCATGCTCTTGCGGCTTTCAAAATAACTCATCGCTACTGCTCTTGCCAATGCTCTTACTCGTAAAATAAAACGCTGGCGTTCGGTGACGGATATCGCCTTACGGGCATCCAATAAATTAAAATAATGAGATGCCTTTAAAACTTGTTCATAGGCTGGTAGAGGCAAATTTAATTCGATAAGTTTAACGCTTTGATTCTCGCAGTCGTCAAAATATGAAAACAGCTTGTCAGTGTCGGCGTGTTCAAAATTATACGCCGACATCTCTATTTCGTTTTGTTTAAACACATCTCCGTAAGTAACTACTCCACTTGGTCCGTTTGCCCAAACAATGTCATAAATACTATCCACGCCCTGCAAGTACATCGCAATTCGTTCGATGCCATAGGTTATTTCGCCACTTACCGGGTGACACTCCAGTCCACCAACTTGCTGAAAATAAGTAAACTGTGTTACCTCCATACCATTAAGCCAGACTTCCCAGCCAAGGCCCCAGGCACCCAATGTTGGAGACTCCCAGTTGTCTTCTACAAACCTTATGTCATGAATACTCATATCGATACCCAGACTCTCTAAGGACTCAAGGTATAAAGATTGTATATCTCCTGGCGAAGGCTTAAGAACGACCTGGAACTGATAATAGTGTTGAAGTCGATTGGGGTTTTCTCCGTATCGTCCATCAGTTGGTCTACGGCAGGGCTGAACATAGGCGGTATTCCAGCTTTCAGGGCCGATGGCGCGTAGAAAAGTTGCGGGATGAAAGGTTCCCGCCCCAACCTCCATGTCCAACGGCTGCAAGACTACACAGCCCTTGGCCGCCCAAAATTGCTGCAGTGCAAAAATTAAGTCTTGGAAGGTTTTAGGTGCGTTTAACGGTGTGTTTGACATAGTCACAGGGATTACAATTAGCTCGACAACAAAGAAACGCAATTATCCTCGATTATAGGCCAGTAATCCAGACTAGGGCATTCACACTGACCATGTCTAATAGACCCAACGATGAGTTATCATTATAGATTCAAGCAGTTTAACGTTTACTCTAGTGAGGCGACTCATACAAACATTCTTGTTTCAGGTAATCAAAACCCTACTACGTATTTGCTCATGTATACCTCTGCCTATTCTTCACATCCTTGGGCGAGTGTCGGGCTGGGTTCTAGCAAACACCCCCAATCGAGGTAGATCAACTACCAGAACTAATCTGCGACTTTGCTTTCCGTCCAAATCAGAATCGCAGATTAATGAACTAAGCTTACGAAGTCTGCAAAATACGTCGTGTACTGCATTAGAAATGGGCAAAGCTTGGGTGGCTCCAATTGAAACCATTTTACAACTAGTTACCGAGACTCAAGGGTTGGAACCGCTCCAGCGAGACCTAAAATCTGGCAATGGCGTAATTCTGCTCGCCCCTCACTTAAGTAATTGGGAGGTGTTTGGTCCTGTCGTCGCTAGCCACGGTATCAAATCAACGTTTTTGTACAAACCACCTAAGATTAAGGTGATGGACAAGCTGCTTAAAGCAACCAGGTCACGCGACAATGTTCAATTAGCTCCCGCCACTAGAGCAGGCGTAGCCGTTTTGCTCAAAGCACTGAAAGCCGGTGAGCTGGTCGGCATATTGCCGGACCAAGTTCCAGAGTTAGATGGAGGTGAATACGCAAAGTTCTTCAATCAACCTACTTTAACAATGATCCTAGCAAGCAGACTAATTCAAAGAACAAACGCTAAAGTCTATTGTGGGTTTGCGAAAAGGCTACCCGGTGGCAACGGCTTTAAGATGATAATTATGCCTGCAGACGAAAAAGTATATGAAGATGATCTTGCCAGGTCTGTACAAGGTGTCAGTGATAGCGTCCAAAAGTGTGTCGAAATGGCTGTTGATCAGTATCAGTGGGAGTATAAAAGATTTCGACGCCAGCCAGATGGTAGAGAGCTCTATCGGGATCAATCGAAGTCGTCCTAGCGTTTCCAAAACATTGGTGTGAAAAGCACCAGTAAAGTAAAAACCTCCAACCGCCCTAACAACATAGCGAAGCACAAGATCCATTTAGCCGTCGCAGGTAATCCACCATAGGTTTGCGCGACACTCTCCAAACCGGGGCCGAGATTGTTTATACAGGCTCCAACTGCGCTAAATGCGGTGATAATATCTAATCCAGTTGCCAGCAAGGCCAGCAGCATCACCATAAAGGCCATCACGTAAACTGCGAAAAAACCCCAAACAGATTCGATAATACGATCCGGTACTGGATTCTTTCCAAGCTTTATCGGTATCACCGCTCTTGGATGGATTAGGCGCTGAACTTCTCTAAAACCTTGTTTAAAAATAAGTAATATCCGTATTACCTTCATTCCCCCGCCAGTGGAGCCCGCACAAGCGCCAATAATCGCTGCGTAAAGTAGCATGTACGGCAAAAATAGAGGCCAAGCATTGAAATCAGCGGTTGTGAAACCTGTGGTAGTAGCGATAGATACCACTTGAAATACTCCCTTAATCAGCGACTCACCAAAGGTGGTGTAGATGTTCGAGAAGTAAAGAACTGACACTGTGACTATCGATACCGCGACCAGAATAAATGTATAAAAAATGAATTCATGATCCGAAAAATAATGACGAGTACTGCGCCTTTGCCAGGCGGTAAAGTGTAGTGCAAAATTTATTCCAGCAATAAACATAAAAACGATTGCCACAGCATCAACTGCCGCGCTGTCAAAATATCCAAGGCTGGCATCGTGGGTTGAGAATCCCCCAATGGCGACTGTAGCAAGGCTGTGTGAAATGGCATCGAAGGCATTCATACCCACCAGCCAATAAGACACTGCACAAGCTACAGTCAGAGACAAATAAATATACCAAAGTGCTTTGGCTGTTTCAGCGAGTCTTGGTACAAGCTTGTTGTCTTTCACCGGTCCAGGACTTTCTGCTCGATAGAGTTGCATGCCACCAATACCAAGCATGGGTAGCAACGCCATCGCCAAGACTATTATTCCCATTCCGCCTAGCCATTGGAGGAGCTGACGATAAAATAAGAGAGATTTTGGCAGCTCATCCAACCCAGAGATTACTGTAGCACCGGTTGTGGTGAGGCCCGACAGCGACTCAAAAATAGCATCGGTAACCGATAACTGGATCTGCGGAGACAGGATAAAAGGTAAGCTGCCAGCAGTTCCAAGAACTACCCAGAACAAAGTAACGATTAAAAAACCATCCCTTGTTCCCAGCTCTTTTTTTGAACCCGCTGAGATTATCCACAGCACTAGACCTGTGAAGAATAGAACAAGAAATGAATTTATAAATGTATTGCTCATCCCATCCGAATATATGGTTGAGACCAGTAATGGAGGTAAGTTGCCCAATGCGCTGAAAAGCATGAGCAAGAGACCTAGTATTTTTATTATTAGAGTCGCATGCATAATTCTTAGAAAAAACTAAATCCAACTTGGAATAGTCGTTCAACCTCGGGTATACGTTTGCGATCTACAAGAAAAAGGATGACATGGTCATCAGACTGAACAACAGTGTCGTCGTGAGCTATGAGAACTTCATTATTTCTAACGATCGCCCCAATGGTTGTGCCTTCAGGAAGATCAATATCTTCAATTGCTTTACCAACCACCCGAGAAGAAGATTGATCACCGTGAGCGATAGCTTCCATAGCTTCCGCAGCACCACGGCGTAGTGAGTGAACATTAACCACGTCACCTCTTCTTACATGCGTAAGCAGGCTGCCAATGGTCGCTTGCTGAGGAGATATTGCGACATCGATTTCACCCCCCTGAACAAGATCGACATACGCTGGATTGTTGATTAGGGTCATCACTTTTCTAGCGCCAAGTCTTTTCGCCAGCAGTGAAGACATAATATTAGCCTCATCGCTGTTGGTTAACGCGAGAAACACATCGGTTTCTTCTATGCTTTCTTCAATCAGCAATTCTTTCTGTGACGCTTCACCATTTAATACAATGGCACTGTTTAGATTTTCAGATAAGTAAACGCAGCGTTTCGGGTTCTTTTCGATAATTTTGATCTGATAGCGATCCTCAAGGCTTTCAGCGAGGCGCATACCAATGTTGCCACCGCCAGCGATAATGAGCCTCTTATAGGGCTTATCTAAGCGACGTAGCTCGCCCATGCAGGCCTTAATATTTTTCTGAGCTGCGACAAAAAAGACTTCATCGTCAGCTTCAATGACCGTTGAGCCTTCTGGGATTATGGGCCTGTCTTTTCTAAAGATAGCGGCTACCCGAGCATCTACGGACGGCATGTGCTGACGTAGTAAGCGAATTTCTTGCCCTACTAAGGGACCACCATAGAAGGCTTTTACAGCTACCAATTGGACTTTGCCATCAGCAAAGTCCAATACCTGTAGCGCACCTGGTAAGTCGATAAGTCGAGCAATATAACTGGATACAATTTTTTCCGGGCTAATTACAACATCGACAGCAACACCATCTTTGCCAAACAACTCATCGCTTACCAGATAGTTAGAAGACCTTATTCGACATATTTTTTTGGGGGTTTTAAATAATGAATAGGCGACTCGGCAAGCAACCATGTTGATTTCGTCGCTTTCAGTTACGGCGATAATCATATCTGCGTCTTCGCC